>JAJYDQ010000002.1 GCA_021777225.1 Deltaproteobacteria bacterium | reverse complement strand
TCCCTATAACATCCACATCACTAAGGACAGGGATTATTTCGAGGTCTGAGCATAGTTCCCCAATTCGATACAAGATCGTGTCAATGTTTTCCAGTACGCATGTAGGTTCAAGTTCGACCCAAACCCTTTGGACATCAATTTCTTTAAGGATTGACGTCAGGTTGGGGTTCGATAACCAATTGGGGGAGACTTTGAGATCAACCGTATTATTTGAAGCATCGGCCACCAATAGGCTCGCCTGGTAGGCCGAAGGGTTTTCAGAGCCCAGGTCGAAAACGACGCGGATACCGACGTTTTTAGCAGTATTTATCAGAGAAGAAGAAATATTGTTCGTTGGAAACAAAAAAGTTAATGAAACAGGATTGTATGTGTGAGACATCTAACACCTTTGGTTGAATAAATTAGTCTAAACTTATAGTATACCTCATTAGCCATATGATGTAATCAACAAATTCTGGTTGAAGTCAATATACTGGCTATCGGTTTGGCATATTTATCTTGTCATTATAGTGTGTTGAGTTTGTTATGCAAAAAACCACAGCGTGAAAACATGGCATGGACATCAGATTTTAGTTTGTAATATGTTCCTGTGATGTTTTAGACTACTATGTTTGCTTGGAACTTTTTTAGAGCGGAGCTTTAAAGCCTGCGGAGGATATATGTCCGATTCCATGAATGTTCTTCTCACAGGAGGAACAGGGTTCCTTGGAGAATATTTACTGGTTGAGCTTTTGGATCGCGGTCATAGAGTATGGGCCCATTATAGAAGCGAATCACGCAAACTCGATACCATTCGCTTTTTAAGCAGTTTGGGATTGCCAAGAAGCGCGGAATCCCTAAGGTGGTTTAAAGGCGGCATTCTGGAAGCAGACGATCAGTGGGAACAGTGGTGCAAAAACTACCCGGGGATAGATGAAGTTGACACGTTGTTACACAGCGCGGCTTCTACCAGATTGCACATGGATGAACATGGAGAACCGCTTAAAACAAATCTGGGATCCACTATAACCCTTAGAAAATTGATCGATCGCAACCCATTGAAGGTCCATGTTATAAGCACTGCGTATGTTTGCGGGTTGATACAGGGTCAAGTTGTCAGGGAAGTTAATCATCCAAGGGGCGATTTTGTAAATGTTTACGAGGAAAGCAAATGGGAAGCGGAACAGATATGGATGGACAAGGCCACTATTTTACGACCGTCGATTATAGTCGGTCACTCTGAGACCGGACGATGCACTTCCTTTTCGGGCTATTATATTCTTTTTCAGGCCGCGCATCTTTTGGATAGATTAATGGGCGACGCAGAGGGACTTGACCGTTTGAATCTCAATATTGATATCCCGGCCAACCCTGATGGGGTGACAAATGTGGCGCCTGTGGACTACGTTGCTAAAGCTGCTATCCGCATTATGGAAAAACCAGAGCATCACAACAAGATTTTTCATCTCACACATCCTGATCCCCCCACCCACGAATGGACCCTTTCCCAAGTTTGCAGAAGATTTAGAGTTGGGGGATTGAGATTTGCAGGGGCCGGCGCTCCGTTTACTCAGCCTAGAAACAGGATCGAGCGCATGGTGTGGAGACAAATGCAGACCATTTTGCTGCATTTCGCTAACAACCCGGTTTTTGATCGCTCTAACATTGATAGCGCTATAAGCGACTTGCCGGTTCCCCCAATAACTTCGGCTTATGTTGACAAAATTATTGATTACGGCATTGAAAAAGATTGGGGCCAATCAGGCAGGTGATATCAACTCAATTTGAACACCCGTTTTGTCGATCTCAAAAAAGTTAGTCCAAAGCTGATGTGGTCATTTAATCAAGTTTAGTCTGACGGGCGCATTGAGAATAGCGAAAGACCCGTTTTCAGATTCTTTTCGCTCGGCTATACCCACCTTGTCCTCAATTATAGCAGCGACTTTTCTTGCGTCATTCGACAGCATTCGCACACAACCATGTGATTGATTGCGGCCAATACTTCGTGGAGCGTTAGTTCCATGGAACCTGTATCCATAGTCTTCCAGTTTAACTTGCCCTTCTACCCGATCCTCAGATGTCACGTCCTTTTTTTTGGGTGTTGCAGTCCTTTTTTTCAATAGCGGCGCCATGGTGCCACCGTAAACCCTCTTACTGGGTGAATCGCCGGCAGCCCATGCCCTGTTTGCCGGTGGAATCCACCATGGGTCCTGATCATAAATGTGAGTTACATAATATACCCCTACGGGGGTCGGGAATTCAGGGGCCCCAAGGCCAATCTTGCACTCATAGAGCACATCGGGATCCGTCGACTTTGTGTGCGCAATCAATTTAAAAATATGTGTTGAGTGACTTACCTGTATCTCAAGCCTCCGGCTGGGGGATTCTTCGTAGGATTCGCCCGCAGTTTTTGGAATGCTACCAAGTCTTTTAAGAAAATCCCCCGGGATAGCGATTTTTTCGTTCTTTTTAAGATCCAGGCAGGGGGGCGACGAGACTGATCTATTTGGACTGTCTTTCCAGCCTTCCAACTGAATCCTAGGGTCCCCAGGAACCCTGATGTCAAAAATCGATTTGATCGAGGAAAGAGTCATAGACCTGTTCTTTGAGGATGACAATGAATAACTACTTTCGGCTGCGGTGGTGAGTCCGGAATCGGGGCGCCATTTGTCTTTGGACCGACGTTTGTGCCGTGTACTTGACGATGTTTGTGCTGAAGTGAATTTCACACGAGGCTGTTCGTAACTTCTCGCGTGCAACACCGGTCTATGCAGCGTCAAGTTTGAATCTGAAAGCACCGAGTCGATCACAGAAACACCTTCAGGGCCTTGAGGTCCCGCCAGAACCGAAGTGAGCAAAACAACACTAAAACTTAGAATCAGAGCTATCAATCTGATCATAAGAATCTCTCAAAATATTCTGTAGTGATGACGCAAATTGTTCACATTATTAACATTTATTTTGAGATAAATCAATAATAATCCAGAACCAATAACCAAGGATCCCCAGCAAATCGATTCCTTGATTGTTGCTTTACCGATCATAGTTTCATATAGATGAACATGACAACAGGCTACAGATAGATAAGTTGACCAATATAATATTATTAAATCAGGCTGTTATGTTATATGTATAATAAACCTGCGGTTGTCACTATTGACACATATATGAAAATCTTGACAGTCCTGCAAACTCAGATTAGGATTATATTTATAATGTCCAAAGGAATTGCCCGGCAAATGGATTCTTGCCCATTATGAGCTGGGCCTTTCTTGATGTCCTGTCAAGAATCGGGTGCGGCTTGTAATGAGTCAGCGCCCTGGAAACTAACGAAAGGTGAAGTGACCGTGAAAGAGCTATTATCAGGAAATGAAGCAATAGCACGTGGGGCTTATGAATATGGCGTTCGATTAGCCTCAGCGTATCCGGGAACACCTAGCACGGAAATCCTCGAATACATCGGAGAAAGATACCCGGAAATTGTCGCAGGGTGGGCGCCTAATGAAAAAGTGGCTGTCGAAGTTGCGGCTGGGGCGTCATATGGTGGATCGAGGGCTATGGCGGCCATGAAACATGTCGGGCTCAACGTAGCGGCCGACCCGTTCATGACTCTTTCCTATACAGGTGTCAATGGTGGATTCGTAATAGTAGTCTGCGATGACCCTGCCATGCATTCTTCCCAAAACGAACAGGACACAAGGAACTACGCAAAATTCGGTAAAGTCCCATGTCTTGAGCCTTCTGATAGCCAGGAAGCTAAAGATTTCATTGGAGAATCTCTTAGAATAAGCGAAGATTTTGATACTCCTGTAATATTCAGAAGCTCCACACGAATATCACATTCCATGTCACTCGTGGAAATTGGTGAAAGGAAGGAAGGCCCCAGGGAACTTGGCCTCAAAAAGGACGCTGTCAAATATGTGATGCTTCCCGCCATGGCTAGGAGAAAACACCCGATAGTTGAAGAAAGGCTCAAAAATCTTGCTACATTCGCCGAAACTTTCCCCTTTAACAGGGTCATCATGGGAGATGATTCCATAGGCATCATTACATCTGGGGTCGCATTTCAATATGCCCGCGAATCCATGCCTAACGCGTCCTTTCTGAAATTAGGGATGGTGTGGCCTCTTCCTGAAAAGATGGTCCGGGACTTTGCATCAAGAGTCAAACGTTTAATTGTCATAGAAGAACTTGATCCGTTTATTGAAGAAGCTGTACGGCTCATGGGGATAAAAGTTGAGGGGAAAAACCTGACTGGTTTATGCGGAGAACTTTCCCCGGAGCAGGTAGAAATCATCCTCACTGGTGAGTCCTCCGCCAAGAGTATCGGTGGGATTGACCTCGAACTACCTATGAGACCACCGAACATGTGTCCAGGATGCCCTCATCGAGCTACCTTCACTGCTTTAAAGAAGAACAAGGTTTACGTAGCCGGCGACATTGGTTGCTACACATTGGGGGCGCTGCCGCCTTTGGGAATGTTGGACAATTGTCTGTGCATGGGGGCCGGCATAGGGATTTCATCCGGGCTTGCCAGATCACTTGGAGAATCGGCAAAAGGAAAGGCCGTTGCGGTCATAGGAGACTCAACATTTTTCCATTCTGGCATGACCCCTTTGCTGGAACTCGCCTACAACGGTGGTCATGCGACGGTTGTAATAGTAGACAATAGAATTACCGCTATGACGGGGGCTCAACAACATCCAGGAACAGGATTCACCCTACGGGAAGAACCCACGATCGCAGTTGACATGGAAAAATTGTGCTCTTCCTTTGGCCTGAAACGCGTAAGGACGGTCAATCCCTACCAAATTAGGGAACTCGAAAAGGTGATTAAAGAAGAACTTGAAGCGCCTGAACCATCAGTGATAATTTCTCGAGCCCCTTGCGCTCTATTGAAGTCCGGCCGAATATTACCTGACAAACCCCTGCGAATTAAGCAAGACGTGTGTACCGGTTGCAAAACATGTATCAACACCGGTTGTCCTGCTCTCGAGTTTGTCAAGATCGATGTCCCGGAACCAGGTAAAAAGCGCAAAGGTTATAGTAGAATAAACGCCGCATTGTGCGTCGGATGCGGTACGTGTTTTGAGGTTTGCAAATTTGATGCTATCGAGGAGGCGTCATGAGCCAGAACCGCGTTTACAATGTATTGATCGTTGGCGTGGGTGGACAAGGGATAATTTTAGCAAGTGACGTGCTTGGGCGAGTAGCTGCACGGCACGGATATGATGTCAAAAAGAACGAAATACACGGGATGGCTCAAAGAGGAGGCTCGGTATCCAGCCACGTTCGTTTCGGAAAAGTTGTCAGTTCACCGATCATAAAAATGGGTGAAGCAGATGTGCTACTTTCATTTGAACAGATTGAGACTTTGAGATATTTCCCTTTTCTTTCAGAAAATGGACAGGTGATTGTAAATAATCAGAAGATATTGCCTCCCGCTGTTTTTACTGGCCAACAGCAGTACCCCCCGGACGTCCTCGAACGAATCAGGCAGAAGGCCCCGAATACAATTGTCGTTGACGGTCCCTCCGTCGCAAAGAAAATTGGAAATCCAAGGGTCTTGAACGTAATTTTCCTCGGAGTATTAAGCAAATTTCTGGATATTCCTGCGGAAATCTATGAACAGACCTTGAGAGAGACGCTAAAGCCCAATTTGGTCGATATCAATATTCGGGCTTTTCATGAAGGCAGATCGATGGGAGCGGCGTAATTTCCAAAACAATTTATATCGATTCATTCCCCCAAGTGGGCTAGGGTAGAAACTTACTCCCCAAAACCTCCCGCGGGAGCCAAAAGACCGCGGGAGCCGCTTTAGCCCATTAATTTCTTTGACTTGGTTCTTACATTCTTTAATAATACCAACAACAAAATCTGCAAATATTGGAGATAAAATTGAACGACCAATCATGGACTGTACAGAAAATTAGACAGGAGATCTACGATGCGCGGACCAAACTGTTTGTAGTCGCTAAAGTATTGGAGGCCGGGAGCGTAAAAATAGGAGAACAGCAAGAATGGGCTTTGGTGGTAAGGCCGTTGCTAAAAGATATTCTTACTTATGTGGATAAGATTCAGGAGTTTCTTGAAGAAAAGCCTTCGTAAATCAATGTCGAAAACCTTTGGAATTGATTGATTTTTTTGTGGCCCACTCGATTATTTGAAGTTGATCAATCAATCCTCATCCAAGATTTGACGAATTTTGTCCAAAAGTTGCTTCGCATTAAAGGGTTTTTGTACGAATGCCTTTGCCCCCGCCGCCAACATGGAATTAGCCTGTTTGTCCACGGGAAAGCCACTAACCACAAGTACATTCCCTCTGGTGTTGATCCCTAGAATTTCCGTCAGAAATTGCTTGCCACCCATTTCCGGCATTATTAGATCCAAAATCACTAGGGAGATTCTCTCTCTTTCTCTTTGATATATCTCCAAAGCCTCTTTTCCATTAGTTGCAGTGAGGACTTTGTAGCCAACGCTACTTAGAATTTCGGTACCCCAATCTCTTACAGAGGTGTCGTCATCAATAAGGAGAATTGTTTCGGACCCACCCCGTAAAAGCGTCTCTTCGACTTTGGTTTGGGGTTCTCTTTCAAATGAAATTGCAGGAAAACAAATTTTAAAGGTAGTCCCATGTTCAGGTTCGCTGTAACATATTATGTAACCGTCATGTAGTTTAACGATTCCATAAACCGTAGCAAGCCCCAAACCGGTCCCCTTTCCTACTTCCTTGGTAGTGAAGAATGGCTCGAAGATGTGAAGTTGCGTTTCCTGATCCATACCATAACCAGTGTCTGAAACGGTGAGGGATACATAGCGTCCGGGCTTGGCTCCAAGATGTCTCCGGCAGAAATCCTGGTCCAACTGATCGTTTGCAGTTATGACGGACAATGTCCCCCCTTCCGGCATTGCGTCTCTGGCGTTCACCCCAAGATTCATTATAATTTGCCCAATCTGGGAAGGATCAGCTCGAATTAATTCCAGGTCAGCGCCTAGGTGTAGGTCAATTTTAATATTTCTGGGTATAGTTCGAGATAGAAGGCCCTCGATTTCAATTACCTGTTGATTCAAGTTCACAGGACGGAGATTAGGCTCAATTTTTCTACTAAAAGTCAGCAAGCGCTGGATAAGGTCAACTCCGCGTTTGCCAGCCTCATGTATATGGAGTAATTGGGTATAGTCAGTTTCATTTCCCTTTTTTCTCTGGAGCATGAGTTCGGAATACCCCAATACTACCTGGAGTAGATTGTTGAAATCGTGGGCAATGCCCCCGGTAAGGGTTCCAATCGCTTCCATTTTTTGTGCCCAGAAAAGCTGCTTTCGAAGCTCGATTTCTAGAGTTTTGTCTCGTCCTATGGAAACAAAATTTACTAGTTTGCCTAAAGAATCCCGAACGGGTGATATTACACAGTCTTCCTGATAAAGCGTTCCATCTTTTCTCCTGTTTACGAATTCACCTCTCCAGACGTCTCCACGTGCAATGACATCCCAAAGATCCTTATAGAATTTCTGGTCATGGGTACCACTACTCAAGATCTCGGGTGTTTTCCCGATTGCTTCGTCTCGTGTGTACCCTGTTATGCTCTCGAAGGCCGGGTTTACGTATTCAATATTTCCGATGGTATCCGTTACAATTATGCTTTCAGCCGCTTGTTCTACGGCGGCGGCCAGTCGCCTCTGTACGTTCTCGGATCGCCTTTGCTTCGTAATATCTCTTACCCAAACTTGCAGTCCAGGCAGACCTTTCACTGTCACTTCACGAGCGCTGATTTCTGCGTGGAACGATGTTCCGTCTTTTCGCAGCAACCTAGCCTCGTATCTATTAGAAACTTGTTCTTTTCTCATCCTTGCCAAGGACCGTCTGGGAATAATTTCTCGGTCGTCTCGATGGTAAACCGCCCAGTGGTCCATACCTACCAACTCATCTTTGGAATAACCAAGCATCTCATAAAGCCGCGAATTGGCGAATGCGATCTTCGGCCCTTTTTGAAGAAATACTCCATCAAAACTGTTTTCTACCAGAGAGTGATAGAGTTCCTCGCTATTCTTAAGCTCATATTCCATTCGTATTTGCTCGGTAATGTCAGTAAGGAAAACCACGCTTGCCGGTTCACCACCCCATGAAATTAGTCTTGAATCGATATAAAAACATCTTTCTGTTCCATCTTTTACAATCAACCTCAATGAATAACGGCTCTCGAATTTCTCGCCTTTGAGTCTCCGATAATGGCGCTGAAGCACCAAGTCCCTGTCATCTGGATGTATGAACTCAGTAAAAGGTCTATCAAGCAATTCGCCCACTTCAAAACCAACCATCTCGCACACCCTTGGGTTAACGAGGCGAATCTTTCCATCCTGGGCGACGAGAATCCCCTCATGTGCTCCATCCACAACGGCGCGATATTTTTGCTCTGATTCTCTTAGAGCATCTTCTGCTCGCTTGCGATCGGTGATGTCATGAATTATGGAAAACAATAATGTTCGCCCCTGAATGTCTACGGGTGACGAATGTACTTCCACTGTTCGAGTTTCACCATTGGCAAGTCTATGCAGGAAGACAAAATAGTTTCGCTCTTCCAGCTTGGCACGACGCCTTTCGGCCAAAACCTCTTTTGGAGGCAAATAATTAATTTCCTGGATCCTCATTCTTCTGAGGGTATCACGGGAGTATCCGTAGTATTTAGCTGCTGCTGCGTTGGCATCGATAATAGCCCCTGAGTTGGGTTCGATCAGCAGCATGACGGCATCATGTCGTTCAAATAGAGTGCGGAAGCACTGTTCATCCTCACGCAACTCATCTTTCACCTGATTGCGTTCCGGAATGTCCAGTTGAGTAGCACTAGAAGCTTGATATTCAGCCACTTTAAGGCGCATTTCTTTCAATTCGTCAATTAGCTGTTTCTTGGTTTTGCCTTGGTCTTGCATGGTGGGATCTCCCGGTGAAGGAAGGCAGTTGGTTCAGAATGAAAATTAAAACCCATTTTGTTTTATCAAATCTGAGTAGGAAAATGTATGTAAAGTTATAATTAAGGTAGAATTAGTGGTTTCCAGATAGTTTCCCTACAGCTCCCGGCGTACAGCATTCCCGCACCGGGTTCATCAGGGATGCTCCCCCACCCACCTTCCACAGGACCCACAAATGCTATCAGAGGGGTTCAGAATCATTGTCCTCCTTTATTCATGGCAACTCCGGAAACAGTTGTGCAAAGAAGTGACAATTTGATGTACATGAGCAAAGAATCAGGCAGGAATAGAACCACTACCGATTTCGGTAACTGAGGAAGCCGTTGGAATAGATTGGTTGAACGGTAGATTTATAGTAAACGTTGCGCTGAGCCCTGATTCGCTCGTAACAAAAATCGAACCACCGTGTTCATTTATTATTTTCCTTGTCGTGGCTAACCAAAGACCGGCCCCTGACACCAATTTAGTAGTGAAAAACGGTGTGAACAATTGACTGACATTTTCTGGGTTCACTCCTAACCCTGAATCTTTAATTTTAATGACAACGTTCTTTTCTATCCGCCCACACGATATGTCTAAATCTCCGCCATCCGGCATAGCTTCTACGGGGTTTTTGATCAAACTTACTACAACTTCGAACACCTCATGTTTCTTGCCGCCTATTTTTTGTGGTTCGACACTCCAGCAAATTCTTTAAGTCTCTTACTGGTTTCAGCCCCGAATTTATATTCAGTCATAATGCGTTCAATTACACGTTTGACATAGCTTCCACGATTCCCTTGCTTTTGAGGATTTGCTCTGCGGAATAGCCGTCAATACTTCGAGCGACTCGACTAAAAAGAGAAAAATTTCTCTTAAGATCGTGTGAAAAAATGTGTTAAACTTCTATTTGACGCTACCCCACTGAAATTTCTTTGGGCCATTACCAATTGAGTTAGATGCTTCCTGTCGAACGTCTTGGGCTGAGACTTGAGATGGGGCTTGGCTAGAATTGATTCTTCCCGGTTCCGAACCAACCATGGATGGTTTACTCTGCATGCCCCATTTGAAGGATTGTCTCGGTTCCGCATTTTTTGGTCCTAAGTCATTATTTTCCTTGCCCCATTTAAATCCCGAAGCTGGAGGCGGCGGAACGACGGACGCTGCTTTTGTCTCTTGCCTTACCACATTTGGACGGGCATGCTGAATCCTGGGTTGGTTGCCAGGATTGGAAAATGGCTTGGTCTGCCGAATCGCTGTGCTTGACCGGGGCGCAGGGGTAGACTGATTTACCGATTGAACCGGTTGTGATTGCGATTGCGATGGGGCCTGGAATGATCGCTGCCTATCCGAATTGCCACCGTCCCAGTATATCTCATTGCTGTATAAAGACCCTTCATCAGAGTTTGTTGAAGTCGGCACAGCTTCAGGCTGTTGAACTGCACGAGCGCGATTTCGGGATGGGGTGACGACCCTGGTAGACTCCCGAATTTCCGGTCCGCCTCCTCTTCCAACTCGAGGCGCCACGCGTGATCTTAATGTAGGTTGATTGTCCTGTGCAGAGATTGACGGCAAACCATATCTTCCGGCGCCGTACGGGGTATTGTCATATCGCCCATAGCCAGGAACACCAGGGTATGTGTCATATCCATATGACGGCGGATAACCCTGAACGCCGGAGGAGGGTTCCGCATAACCATAAGGAGACCCGTAGCCCTGACTAGGCCGCTGTCCGTAATTCGCTGACGCTTGTCCATAGCCCTGATCCTGATTCGGATAATAACCACCATAGTAATCCTGGCCGACCGCCAATCCGACCAGTGATACACAGAGACATGCGGCCAAACCCATCCGGAACACAATTTTCATGAATAAACTCCTTTAACGCCATCATACCACGAACTGATTAGTCGGAAAACAATAAAACGCTTGATCTATTCAAACACATATTTGTTGTTTAATTTTAATTAATTTAGCGATATTAATCAACTGGAATATTAAGTTTCATATCATTTTCATGCTTAATAATTCCCAATGTTGATTGCGCTATTGACCAGAAACCGCTTTCAGGTTTATTCTCCTAAGTTATGAAAATAGCCCACCTTTCCGACTTGCATTTCGGTAAATCCATTTCACCTCAGAAACTGGATGCTCTCACACACGACCTCGTCGAGCAAAAGCCTGACCTGATCGTCGTGACAGGAGATATCACGGACAGGGGTAATGTCAAGCAATTCAGACAAGCCAAAAATTTTCTCGATTCAACCGGTAGCCCACATGTAATTGTTCCTGGGAATAGAGAGGTTTCCCTTTTTGCTCCATGGGAACTAATAATCCCTTCAATGTCAATGCGACGGCACAGGTCCTTTTTTGGACAAAGTGACAGGATTTTTTACAAATCTGAAGAATATAAAACGGTCTTATTTGGGTTAAATTCAGTCAGCCGTTTTCCTTCATGGCCTGGATCGATCTCGAGATACAGTAGATACTGGTTTAGAGAACAAGCTGAAAATCATCTGACCTATCTGAAGATCCTTTTTTTGCACCACCCGATATTGCCGGTGCTTCGAGCGTCATCTTTCTGGGCGCATCAACTCTCGGATGCAAGCGCAATATTGACGATATGCGCGCAATTCGGGGTCCAACTGGTCTTACAGGGTCATAAACACAGATCATCTGTAGTAGAACTCCGAATACCGGAGATGAAAGTGTCGATGATTGTCTCATCGTGTGGATCACCTCTGTTGGACAATTGGGACAGCGCATATCATTTAATCAGAATTGGCAATGACACTATTCGAATTGAACCAAGAGACTTCGTGGGAGACATGTTCTCAGGAAAGACTGAATATGCATTTAAGAAACTAAAAATAGATAATTCTGACCCGGTTGGCCCTTAGATTCACTGGTCCGCTTTTTCGGTTCATGCTCACATTAAGAGGAACATCCTATTAACGTTTTCCAATATTTATAAAATCATCTGATTAAGGACTCTTATAAAGATTATTTATTCCTATTTTTGTCTTCGGCGTCCGATTTTCGTATGTAAAGCGGGACCAAGCCATGAACATCGTGGGGCTCACCCCGTTCCAGGCTATTTTCAGCAAGGATTCCACAGACTCCAGGAGATGGTGTAGTAACTGGGACCCCAGAAATGGTGGTCCCTTGAAGAATAGCGTCCAGCAACTCCGGACGACCACAAAGAACCATTTCGCCGGCCTCAATTCGGGAAACAACGCCGGGAATTTTTTCTTTATTCAGCAGTTGCGGGGCCTCAATGACTTGAATCACCTCTTCCAATTTCTTGAAAACTCCTGTGTAGAAATCTCCTCTACCGGCGTCGATTAAGGGAGCGGCGACGCAGCCAGATTCTACGGCCTGCCACGCTAGGATCTCCAGAGTGGAAACACCTACAATCTTAACATTCAGGGCCATGGCGAGTCCTTTGAAGACAGAAAGTCCTACCCTGACACCCGAAAAAGATCCTGGTCCGATCGTTACTCCGAGTCCGTCGAAGTCGGTCAATTTATGGCCTGAACGTTCAAGAATTCTTTCTATCGCTCCGGAGATGTTTTCCAGATGTTCTCTACCTGGATGGAGAATCTCCTCGGCGACGATGTTTTTGTTCTTCGTAACTGCTATTCCAAGTGTGGAGCTAGCGGTATGAGCGGCTAGAATCAGCAATATATTACCTTGTACGCGTCAGAATATTCTGAAAACATCACTAATGAACTGGGAAACTCGTATTTTTAGGGAGAAAGTGTCCAGCCTTTTGTAACAATCCTGTAAATATCATTGAAGAAGACTAGTCCTATAAGGAAAACTATTATCAAGAGCCCCAGTTGAACTGCGATCTCTCTAATCTTTCCTGTAACCGGTTTCCTAATTATAGCTTCAATGATGAAAAACAGGACGTGACCACCATCCAGGACAGGAATTGGAAGCAGGTTTATTATTGCCAGGTTAATACTGATGTAACTCATTAGAAATATAAAACTGTAGACCCCAGCCTTTAGACTTTCACCGGACGCCTGCGCAATTGTTATTGGTCCGCTGAGGGCCTTCATCCCAATTTCGCCGCGTACGAGTTTAACCAATGTCATCATGACTAATTTAGTAAGGTACCCGGAAAATCGCAAACCTTCACCAATTGCGGCCACGAAACTTAGTTCGATTTTTTTGCCGGAAGGGGCTATGCCGATCCTGCCCCTTAATTCACCAAAAATATCCTTTTGATCGCTCAGTGCTGGTGTGACAGGAATGTCCAAGGTTTGGCCTTTTCGTTCAACTGTAAAATTGAGGCGACGGCCAGCCGAATCTTCGATGATATTTCTTACATCATCCCAACGCCAAACGGTTTTGCCGTCTATTGCAGTAACCATATCGCCAGGTTCAAATCCTGCATGAATGGCGGGACTGTCGGGGAGCGCCTTACCAACTTCAGGCGCCAGTACGGGAAAACCCGCTACAAAACCAGAGCACAACAGTATTACTGCGAAAATGAAGTTGAAGATCGGGCCCGCCGCAACAATGGCAATCCTGGCCCAAATGGACTTGCTCGTAAATGCCCTATCCTTTTCCTCGGGAGTAATTTCCTCTTCAGAGTCTGGCTCTTCACCGAAGAGCTTTACATATCCACCCAAGGGGATCCAGCTCAGCATGTACTCCGTCTCCCCCCATTTTCTCTTGATCATAACAGGAGAAAAACCAAGAGAGAATTTTAAGACCTTAACCCCCAATAACTTGGCGATTATGAAATGGCCAAATTCATGAACAAAGATTAGGACACCTAATAAAACAATGAAACCTAAAAAATATTCCAAACTGTCATCCTCCCGAGAAGAAACCTTGTATCATGTGAAGTATAATGGGATTCTTCTTTTCAATTGGCATTTTTAAATATAGAATCTTGCTCGAATAAAACAAGGTATTTCTCTAATATACGAGATTCGATTGAAAACTGGAATACTTGGCGGCACATTTAATCCTCCCCATTTTGGGCATCTTAGGCTCGCGGAAGAAGTTGCGGGGTCTTACGATCTTGATAGAATAATATTTGTACCCTGCCACCAACCACCGCATAAAGACAAAACGGACATACCTGATGCGCAGGACCGTCTTAACATGACTGTCCTAGCCTGCGCAGACAATCCCAAGTTTGAAGTTTCAGACGTAGAGCTGAAATTTCCTCCTCCCTCATATACTATCAACACATTGAAATATTTTAAAGCCATTCCCCAAAATGACATTTACTTTATAATGGGATCAGATTCTTTGGCAGAAATAGGCGCATGGAAGGATTGTGAGAACCTTTTTAGTCTGGCTAACTTCATAATTGTAAGACGTCCTGGCGCGAGTTTTGACCAGGCCTGGAAAAGAATTCCCGGCTCACTCAGGGCAAAGTTCTCTTTAAATCAGGGTGAATTTTTTCACACTAGCGGAACTACCATGATTTCTTCGGGTGTGAAGGGTCTTGACATTTCTTCCACAGAAATAAGAAGACTGATTAAGCATTTATTGAGCGCACGCTATCTCACCCCGGATAGTGTAATAGATTACATCAAAAAGCATGATCTTTACTGCAACGGCAAATAGGCAAAAAACAACTTATGGAAAAACGAGAAACGAAATTAACTATTGAACATTCCAAGGCAAAAGCGGAAAGATTTCTCAAGACGGCTCTCTCGAAAAAGGCCTTACGCCCGATTTTACTCAGACTGGACAAGCTTACGCCTATTACTGACTACTTTCTTATTGTTTCCGGAAAATCGGCGAGACATGTCAAATCGATAGCTGACGCAATTGTCGAAGACGCTCATTCCGATAGCACTACGGCTTATTCCATTGAGGGCCTCACTCAAGGGAATTGGGCGCTTTTAGATTTCGGGGAAGTGATAATTCATGTGTTTCAGGACCATTCAAGAGAATTCTATGATCTCGAGGGGCTTTGGTCGGATGCTCCCCGAGAGGTATTCCCTGCGGACATTGTCAAAGAAATCGAAGCATCTGGAGAAGTAGAGGAAGACGAAGACGAATTTTCTATTTCCTGAACAGAGCTTCGAGTTTGCGTTTGGCCTCAGCCGCCTTATCGCGCGCACTGCCTAAACTTTTCTTGGCAGACAGATCGAAATAGTCACAAAAATTACGACGATCTTTGACTGAGACTTTTTCAGATTGCGGCTCGACGCATTGGTTGGAAACGGTTTCATCATACTCCGCACAATTTAGACAACAATAAACGTCGGACCCGCAACCGGGACACGTGTCGTTACGAAAAACCTTTTCCGCAAATTCAAGTGACTCGCCACAATGATGGCAAAAACCTCTTTTCATATCCCTCACCTTGCGTTAAGACTTTTAGGTATGAATATCTTACAATTCCAGAGTAAGTACGTCTATCCAAAGTGATTCATTTTCTGATACACCAAACCGTAAAAGATTTCGTTCGTGATTCTTGTGGTCAATCTCTGAAATACCGTCAGAGCAAAAGTATCAGACTGTATTCTACTATGGAGATCAGGCCATGAGGAGAAACGACGTCATACTGCTGGCGGTAATATTTTCGTCTGCATCGCTGGCGATTGTGGCTCCGGATTTGTGTTCGCCGTTACAACCTTACCCTCTTTATTTGATGATGTTTTTGATGTTCTTGAGCTTCTTGAGGATAAATTTCGATTCACTCTTGGATACGTCGATAGCGTCATTAAGACTTCTGGTAGTTTTGGTCGTGTTCAAGTTGCTGATTTTACCGGCCGTGTTGTACTGGGTGACTTCATTTGCGCTGCCTGAGTTTGCAGTACCAGCGCTACTTTTATCCGGGATATCTACTGGAGTGGTAGCTCCTTTTATTGCCAATCTGTTTGAAACCGACGTCGCTCCGGTTCTTCGCATGGTAATAATCACATCACTGCTTGCGCCTTTCAGCTTACCGGTTCTTGCAAAAACAATCGCTGGGGCCGAAGTTCAAATTCCTCTGGATTTGATGGTTAGACTATTGGCAATGGTAATTTTCGCGCCGATACTGGCTTTAATTATAGCCAGACGATTCTTTAGCGGAGTGTTGGAGAAATTAATTCAATTTCATTTCCCTGTTTCCCTAACTATATTCGCGGCAATCAATTTGGGCGTATTTTCTAAATATTCCCGGTTTTTCTTCCATAGCCCACATTTTATCGTTATGTCTTTAGGAATTGCTTACGGCCTCTCGGTGATCTACTATATGGTAGGTTTCCTTCTTGTTCCCGGAAAACATGCGTCCGCCAGAATAGCGGCCGGGATAAGTTTCGCCGTGATGAACAATGTGCTTGTTATAGTTTTTTCGTCACATTTCTTTGGACCGTTGTCTCCAACACTCGCTGCGATGTACATGTTCCCACTTTTTTCCATGGTAATTCCAATAAAAATATTAGGTTCAAGATTCAAATGGCTTTCCCGAAACGTATAGAAATGTTGCTTTTTTACAAACTGGTTGTTTCAGCTTTTCTGCTTTCTAGTCTCCTAAACCTTAACTCCTGCTCTTATGGAAACCCAAGTTCAACCCTCAAAACAGCTCGGATATTAATGGGGACCCTGATCGAAATTACGGTGGTAGGCCCCCAAGACAAACTTCAAGAAACCACTGACGCCGCATTGGCAGAAATTAAACGCATCGAAGACCTGGCGTCATTTCACAAAGAAACCGAACTAACTGAAATAAACAAGAGAGCGGGGATTTCCCCTGTCAGAGTCAAACCAGAACTGGTTTCTCTAATTGAGCGCGCTCTTGAAATCTCCAAATTGACGGACGGGGCCTTTGACCCAACCATTGGAGCAATAGCGCTACTATGGAATTTTAGCGAATCTGAAGCGCCTCGACTTCCCGGCAAGGATGAAATTGATCAAGCGCTTAAAAAAGTTGGGTGGCAAAAGGTCGAGATATCTACCGACAAAAATGAGGTCTTTTTACCTGAAAAAGGAATGGCTCTGGATCTGGGCGGCATCGCAAAATGCTACGCGGTCAACCGTGCGGAAGAAGTTATAAAATCCAAAGGGATCAAGTCAGCCTTGATAAACGCTGGTGGGGATATAGCGGCGTTTGGAGGGAAAGAACCCGGGGTTCCGTGGAAAGTGGGGATTCAAGACCCAAGAGACAATTCCGGCATCGCCGCGGTTGTAGAGGTTGAGTCAGGTCTTGTATTCACATCTGGAGATTATGAACGTTTTTTCGAAAAAAACGGCAAAAGATATCATCATATCCTGGATCCCAAAACCGGCTATCCCGCTACGAGAGCAGAGTCTGTCACAATAGTAGCGCCGGATGGAACACGTGTTGAAGGTCTGCCCGCAGCAATTTTTGTTTTGGGACCAAAAGAAGGAATGCGCCTTCTAAGCAAATTTAAAGACGTCTCCTGTCTAATAATCGACCCGGATGGCAAAATAATTATTTCTCCAAATGCAGGTTCATTGTTTCAAGTCCGTCGCTAGTTCCGATGTTTGACGCAAATTTGGACCTAACCCAATTCGAAAAACACCTTAACAATGTCGGCGGTTACTTGCTGGAAGATTTTTAACTTGATCTAAATGAATTAAAAAGTTAAAATACGTTAATTCTTTTAGTGTGCAGAAGATGAAGCGATTTATAAGAAATTTAGCTATCATGTTAGTATTACTTAGCTTGGCATGGCTATCCGGTTGTGTTAGCTGTCTGCCTCAATACGTCGCTCCACCCTATGGTCCGGTGTCATCGTGTTATCCAATGGGGCATGATCCTTTTGTCCCTTCAGACCACAACCCTTCCCCATTGAACCCTTACGATTTCATTAGTTCTATGGCAAGTCCTTTTCTGTACGGCCCTCCCAGGTAGTCATCAATTTATTCATTGGGGAAACATTTAAAGCTTACAAATTAGCTGTTTTATCTTTGGACAGGCCGGGTATTCTTTACTTGACGCGCGATTGCGCTACAAGGACCGGAGCATCGCGGTATAACTTGTATATTTGGAGATAGCGATTCTTAATCTTTTTTCTGACCGAAAGAACCATCCTGGCGTATCCTCTGGCCCCTGATGGATGATCGCTGTTGTATGCGCTCAAGGCAGGCAGGAGATCACCGTACAGACTCAGATAATACTTGAAAACTTGCACCCCGCAATCGGCATTAGTTTGAACATTCAACAGATCAGAGTAACTGATTCTGAATTTGGAAGCCCAAGATGGGGCGTGGATCTGAAACATGCCCCTGCAATTTTGATAATTTACTATATTGCTGTGGAACCCGCTTTCCACGAAAACAATCGACAGCAGTAGCCACATATCTCCACAGGTGGCCCTGCCAAAATGTTTGTTGCTCGCGTTCGCGATGGCCGTAGCTATTTCTTTGGCCTGCTTAAGGGATACTTTACCTTCCGACATTTCATTAATGATCACGGAACAAATTGCGATACCGTTGGTTTGAACTCTCGCCTCACTATTACAAAAGACGGGAGAAACAACCAGCAACATCACCCCTATTAGGGTAACGATAATCCGTGCCATAAACACCCTCCATGTAGACGCCATATACGGATTAAAAAGATCCGTACATGAGCGCCAGGTCCCTCAATAACCCCTCTTAAAGAAAAGTCACTATTGGTTAGGTAATTCCGGTTTCTTGGGGGTTGGAATCTCTATACGCATTTTCACAACCTTGGGCTTATAAATCCTTTTTTCGACATAATCGAACGGATAGTTTAACGGCTTGAAAACAACATCACTGCACATCTTCACGACGTCCAAGCAGGGATTAAAAAGGCTAAATGTCGACTTGAGGCATTGATTAAGTATTCCTTCAGTCCTGTCGACAGCCTTAGCGCCCGAATGGTAGACAGAGGTGGTTAATTTTGAAATTCTTGATTGTGCGCCGCTCTTGGCCAGAACGATCGCCGGGCATGAAAGAACAACGATAAGCGCTAGACAGACGCTCATTTTCAAGATTCTATCCATCCCAGAACCTCCAAAATGTAATAAGCTGTTCAATTATTTCACAATTTGAATGATTCTGTCAAACCTATTCGACATATCGCGGAAAATATCAATTTATAAATCGTGATATATGTGTCAGTCTATTGATATACTTACGTTTATCTGTTTAGTATTGCACAAGCCAGACTTACTGGAACTATGTGACTCATCGGCCCTCATGAGTACATTTTTGTTTATTTGTGGGCTTTGTTCATAACCGATGGTTGTGTTAATATTCAGTGGCGAAGATTGGTGATCAACCCTTTGACGATGTAGGGAAGGAAATAATTTTGGGTAAACCTGCCGAGATTGTAACTGTTGGAATTGAAGAAGAGATCCAGAAATCCTATTTAGATTATGCAATGAGTGTAATTGTAGGTCGCGCTTTACCCGATTTGCGTGACGGCTTAAAGCCAGTCCATCGGCGAATCCTGTATGCCATGCATCGAGCAGGTAATTTTTGGAATCGCCCATACAGAAAAGCCGCTCGCGCTGTCGGTGACGTAATTGGCCAGTATCACCCGCACGGTGACACGGCAGTGTACGATTCAATAGTAAGGATGGCGCAACCTTTTTCCATGCGCTATCCATTTATTGATGGTCAGGGCAATTTCGGCAGTGTAGATGGAGACGCGCCGGCAGCGATGCGTTATACGGAAGTCAGGATGGCCAAGATTGCGCAGGCCATGCTCGAGGACCTTGATAAGGACACTGTAAACTTTATTCCCAACTACGATAACACTCAGCAGGAACCGGTCGTTCTGCCCGCTAGATTTCCCGCTTTGCTGGTAAACGGGTCCCAAGGGATCGCTGTTGGAATGGCCACGAATATTCCTCCTCACAATTTAAGAGAAACTATAGACGCCACTATCCATTTGATTCAAAACCCCCAGGCCTCGATCAGGGATCTCATGCGCTTTTTGCCGGGCCCGGATTTCCCCACTTACGGATTTATCATCGGCGCCAAAGGAATAATTGACGCCTATCATACTGGCCGTGGCTCGGTACGAATGCGTGCAAGGACCCAGATAGAAGACGCAGGAAAGGGTTATCAACGCATAGTAGTTACAGAAATTCCTTACACCGTCAACAAGGCGAGAATGGTCGAGAATGTAGCGGATCTTGTCAAAGAAAAGAAGATTCCCGGGATAAGAGATATCAGGGATGAATCCGATCGCCACGGGATGCGTGTAGTATTCGAGATTAAGAGGGACGAAAACCCTGAAGTGATTTTGAACCAACTGTTCAAGCATACCCAGCTTCAGACCAATTTCGGCATACAACTCCTTTGCGTGGATCACGGACGTCCCCGGACTATGAACCTCCGGGAAATTCTGCATGGCTTCATAGATTTCAGACGTGAGGTGATAGTTAGAAGGACCAAATTTGAGTTAGCCAGAGCAAGAGAAAGGGCTCACATACTGGAAGGCCTGAAAATTGCCCTTGATAATCTTGACGCTGTCATAAGGACTATTAGGCAGTCGCGTGATCCGCAAGCTGCCCGGGATGCTCTCATGAGTAACTTTGGCCTGACCCAGATTCAGGCCCAAGCCATCCTGGACATGAGACTCCAGCGACTGACTGGCCTTGAAAGGGACAAGATTCTTCAGGAACTTCAGGACATCCTGATAAAGATATCAGAACTGGAGGCCCTTCTTGCGTCTGAGGACAAAATCCTTGAAGTTGTTGTATCGGAATTGACCGAAGTAAGAGACCAGTTTGGCGACGATCGACGTACCGAGATCCTTGAAGACGTGGAATCTGATGTTCTGGATGAAGACCTTATCCCTCGTGAAGACGATGTCGTCACATTTTCAAGTAAAGGCTACGTTAAACGCGTTCAGGCCAATGTCTATAAATCACAAAAGCCCGGTGGCAAAGGGAGGATAGGGGCCAAAACAGCAAGCGAGGATGTGGTCAACCAAATATTGTACGCTTCTTCACATGATGTGCTGCTATGTTTTTCCAATCGAGGCCGTGTTCATTGGTTGAGAGTCTTCCAGTTACCTGAGGAAAGTCCCTACAGTCGAGGTCGAGCCATCGTGAATCTTTTGAAGCTTGATGATGGTGAAACCATAAAGAAGGTTTTATCTATCCCTGAGTTGAGTCAGGAAGGTTTCGTGACAATGGTCTCAGCGAAAGGCAAGATCAAGAAGACTTCGATTGCTGAATTCTCGAGACCTAGATCTACAGGCGTCATAGCCCTGACAATTGATCAAGATGACCAACTGATTGATGTTAATCTAACAAATGGTGAAAATCACATACTTCTGGTTTCGCGAAAAGGGAAAGCGATCAGGTTCCACGAAAGTCAAATTAGACCTATGGGTCGCCAGGCCAGGGGGGTTACTGGAATAAGAATGAGGCCAGAGGATGCTGTTATAGCCATGGAAGTGGTGTCTGAAGACTCAGGGACCCTTCTCACGATAACACAGAATGGACTTGGTAAAAGAACATCTCTAAAGGAGTATCCACCAATCAACAGAGGCGGACAGGGAGTGATCACCATAAGGACCACAGAGAAAAGTGGGGACGTTGTCGCCGTTAGGGTGGTGGAGGATTCCGACCATGTTTTGATACTGACCTCAGGGGCCAAAATTATACGTTTGAGAATGGAAGAGATTTCTGTAATAGGACGAATTACTCAGGGGCGAACTTTAGTAAGGATGGACCCTGGGGAACAGGTCCTTGACATCTCCAGGGCAGACGCATCTGAGGAGGATGACAAATCTTTCGATGACGATGCCGTTGAATCTCAGTGACCTTGGGGAAAAGCTAATGGGGGGACAATGAGAAGATCACGCCTGACGCGTTTGATTCGACACAGCCTATTATTGACCGGAGCGTTATGCTTAACGTTTGCCACCATCTTGTTTTTTCAATGTTACAAATATTGGGCCATTTTAACCAGTAATTCCGCAGGTTGGATAGGGCGGGTACATAAATCAGATGAACGACTCGGCTACGTCCCTATTCCTAAAAGTTTTGGAGCTATGGTTCTCCCTGACGGGACTACCATACCTGTGTTTTATGATTCCCTGGGTTTTAGGACAAATTCTGAGAAAATTACTGAACCGTTCCCAAATTCCACTAAGCGATCAAATTCCATTTTGGGTTTAGGGTGCAGCTTCATGTTCGGGTTTGGGGTACAAGCGAGATCCACTTTCTGCAGTTTAACGGCCCAAAGTTTGGGAATGATTCCCTTGAATGCGGGCAGATGTAGCTATGGCCTGGCAGAGATGGCAATTTTGGCCAGACAGCTTATCACTGAAATTAAGCCTGAAATAGTGCTGGTACAATATTCTACGTGGCTCATAGAGCGATCCCAACAAAGGTATGGATCAACTTTTTGTGGTCTTCTGCCCCACCCCTATTTTGTAGACGAGAGTGGTCCAGTTTTAGGAATTCATAAACCTGATTTTGAAAGCATGATTTTCAGTCGGGACTTCGCGGCATTTAGGACCTCTAGTTCAAGTCAGTGGGCTCTGTTGAATTTCGCAATAAACTTCGGATTTCCCTTGGTATTTCATGATTTGTGGAATGCAGGGCTCGTTCAACTGAGAGAGTCCCTAAAACTGGTTCCAGAACCATCAAAACGTACTGAAGATATCGTAGATAGTGTTTACAGGGAAATAGCGTCGATTTGCAGCCATTCCGGCTGTAAAATGTACATAGTTGTACTGGGCGCAAACAATGAAACTCCTGACATACCGGAATCACTTACCAAATTGGATTCCGGAATAATAAACGCCCAACTTGAATTGACAGATAGATTGGAGTCAAACACAAACTACGAATATGAGAAAAGCTATTACCATTGGGGAGGGACTCCCCGGAGAGTCATTGATAAACATCCAAACACCAGTGCCCATAAAATAATTGCCGAGGGCATCACAAAAGTTGTAAGGGAGTTTCGAAATGGGAGTGGACAGTAATTGAACAGCAGATCAGTACTGTTACAAAAGGCTTTCAGCGCGGACATCCGGCTTTCACATACTACGAACCATAGAGTCAGTTCTGACAACCAACGCTACCGATGTTTCAACTGCAAACTCATCACCCTTGAATTGGCGCCTTGCAGTGACTATTATGGACTGAAGTATTAGTTGGCCGCTGAGGCGAGTACGATTGATGTCCAGGAAAAAGTTTTTGGTTTCCCCCAGTGTTTTGTGGTTGTTTGTTCTTCTAATGTTTTCTTTTCTTGTAAGTTCGCATAACACGCAATTGTTCAAAATATTGAATTCTTTGAACTCCAATTTGTCGGATTCTTTCTGGCTTTCCATGACGACACTTGGAGACGGTTTGTTACTAGGTATCATTCTTGGAATGTTTGTAATCGTCAATCCCAGGATAACCGCCTTTGGGCTGATATTAATTCTATCGTCATCGGTGGCTGTAAACGCTATTAAAAGCTTTCTGCCGGAACTCCGACCAGCGGCGGCACTGGCGGATGTACATGTCGTTGGGCCTATATTACGTTCCGGGGGATTCCCGTCAGGTCACGCAGCGGCAGCCATGGCGACAGCTCTTGCGCTAGCCCATTTCAGCTCTTCCCGCGTACTCAAAACTATCCTGCTGATGTTTGCGGTACTCGTCTGCTTATCGAGAATTTTCGTTGGAGCGCATTTCCCTAACGATGTCATATGGGGGATGATTATATCATTAGCGCTTTACGAGGCTCTATCCGAATTCATTTGGCCGAGAATCGAGTTGTATGTCCCGGAGATACCTCTGCTCGACAGCCATTTCTTCAGGGCCCTACTTGCTCTTGAAGTCGCGATGGCGTCATTCTGCCTTGTCGTATATTCCCAGGTATTTGCCGAATTTCCTCCAGTAGCTATTGCAGTTTCCTCCGGTGTATTGACCTTTTTTGTCGCCGCGTTCATAAAATTGGTAAAACGTTAGTAGAACCCGTGTTTGAGGCTTACCTGAACCTCAACAGGGCAGACAAACCCTGAGGGCAATTTTAGCTCTTTTTTCGCGCGACCACTGCTATCACTCGGTAGTTTAAGCTAAGGCATTCATTTACATGCAATTTGATTCTCTACAATATATGGTTTTTCTGCCAATAATCGTCACTCTCTTTTACACCGCGCCTGCTCAGTGGCGTTTGGCGTTCCTATTGTGTGCAAGTGTCTATTTCTATGCCTCTGCGCCGACGATTTATGTGTTGCCCCTGTTCTTGGCGACCCTGGTTAGCTACTGTGCGGGGATATTAATAGAAAGGCGCCAAGACGAATCGGCGAGAAAATATTATCTCGTTTTTGCAATAATTCTGCTGATCGGCAACCTGGCGTTTTTCAAGTACGCCAATTTTGCGGTCACATCGTTCACGACGGCAATATCATATTGGGGGTTGTCTGTTCACGTTCCGAACCCGAACCACGGCTTCCCAACCGGCATATCATTTTACACATTTTTGACCATAGGCTACCTGATAGATGTTTATCGCAGAGACCACCCTGCCGAGAAAAGTACAGGAACCTTCGCTTTATATATATTGTTTTTCCCGAAATTATTGGCTGGTCCTATAGAGCGATCGAAAAATCTGCTTGCTCAGCTTCATGAACAAAAGAACTTTGATTACACCAAAATAACATCAGGGATGAAACTTATTGCGTGGGGGCTCTTTAAGAAGACTATCATCGCTAATAGAGCGGCTTTTTATGTTGACACCGTTTACAGCAATCCTACGCACTACGCTGGATGGCCCCTCATTTTTGCGTTTTATCTCTATACTTTTCAAATCTATTGTGATTTCTCAGGTTACACAGATATTGCTGTCGGTTCATCTCGAATGATGGGCTACGACCTCCTGGAAAACTTCAGAAGGCCATACCTGGCTAGTTCCATAAGAGAATTTTGGCGCCGTTGGCACATTTCCCTGACCACCTGGCTTCGTGACTACCTATATCTCCCTTTGGGCGGAAACCGTGTAATCAAGTGGAGATGGCGCTTCAACATAATCGTTGTGTTTGTGCTTAGCGGTATCTGGCACGGCCCAAACTGGACTTTCTTGGCGTGGGGAACGCTGCACGGGGTCTATTACGTCCTTTCGGACGGAATGAAGTCGATTTGTAATCGAATTGGGGCGCTGCGAAGCCTGGAGCGATTTCATACTTTAAACAAATATGCTGGAATAGTTCTAACGTTTCACTTCGTTGTGTTAACTTGGATTTTTTTCAGGGCAAATTCGATCACGGACGCTTTGCTACTCATGCAATCTGCCTCTACATTGCGTGGCACATTCAATAATGCTTTAAAAGTTGCCAGGATCGACATGTTTTGGCTGGTGTTTTGGCTAGCGGTGCTAATGACCGTAGAGATTGTCCAAGAAAGTAGATCCTTTCAATGGCTTGGCTCATCAAGGCTGAGATGGATATTCTACTATCTCCTGGTAATGTCTCTGCTGTTGTTCACCTTCACCAGCACAGACAATAACTTCATTTATGGTCGGTTCTAGTATGGCCCAAGTAAAGGTTTTGCTGTGTAAAATAGGATTTCTCAGTGCTCTCATAATATTGACCTGCTTCATCATCATAGTGGTAGCAGGGTCGCAGAAGAATCATTATCTGGCCTCAGTAATAGACAAGCACAAGTTACTGAAAGTAACTCAAAGTCCCAGGGTAATACTTGTCGGTGGTTCAAACGTGGCTTTTGGCCTGGACAGCGCCATTATTCAGCATGAATTACGGTTGCCTGTTGTGAACATGGCCATAAAGGCAACGATCGGTTTGCATTACATGCTTGAGGAAGTCAAGCCGTTCATAGGTCACGGGGACCTTGTGATGGTGATGCCTGAGTATGAACAGTTCTACGGAGACTTACCCAACGGGAATGATGATGTTTGGCTACTTCTTTGGTATTCACCTGATGGATACAGGAACCTGCGATCTCCTAGCCAATATCTTGCCTTGTTAAAATCGTTTCATGTTTTTATGTTTACAAGATCCAGAGTAGCTTGGGACAAATTGACAACGGTTTTGAGGATGAAACCTGAGTCTAAGCCAGACCTATACTCCCGCAGCTCATTCAACGAGCATGGTGATTTCGTTGCGCACTTAAGCCTGTCCCCGAGTTGGGATGGCTGTTTCCCCACTCAAAAGGATGAAACGCTCAATGAAGAGACCTTCAGCTCGCTGCAAAATTTGAGTAAATATGCGGCAAGAAAAAAAGCGAAAATGGTGTTTTTTTGGCCAAGTATCCCGGAATCATTCTATGTTGCTCAAAAAGCATGGATTCAACGTATTGTCTCCAAAATGAACCAGTATCCAGACATAAGGGTTCACGGTACCCCCTTTGATTCTGTTTTGCCTGTCAACAACTTCTTTGACTCCCCCTATCATTTGAACGCTACTGCGCGACTCAAAAGGACACTTGCTATCTCACGCTTCTTGTTACATATGGACAAGTGACCAAAGGCTCCGCTATTTTGATTCAGAAAGGAGTTCAATGAAATTGTGGCGATATAGATGAGAAAGTGATGTCTTCCGGTCAAGTCGTGCGCATACGGATCGCGAACCAACGCACGCCAAATGTGAACCGGAGATAAAGAGGCTCTCATAATTTGATTATGTATAGCAAAAAACTTTAATACTCGGTTTCCCTCTGTTGATTCACTAACGACGGAATCTGACTTGAGCCCTCTGAAAAATGGACACAAACCCAGGAGTCCTTTCGCTACGTACTCTATCCGTTAGGTAAACTGAAAGGATTACAAACAGCAAGGGTGGAAACGGAATAGCCATCTCTGGATAGATCAAATAGGACCTCGCGGCCCGTTCAGCGGCTAACGTCAACGCATAATAAGCAAATATGGCTACGATCCCTAGTGAAACATTGTTAAGCTTTCCCTTGCCGAAATTGACCAGACCAATAGGAAAAGAAATAAGCGCCAGAGCTATGCAGGAAAAAGGATACATAAATCTTTGCAGAATTAAAATCCTCGCAAAAATGTCGACTCTGTGCTGGAAAACCTTGGTTTCTGGGGTATCATGAGATCTTGGGGTTGTAATAGCTCTTACTCTCTCGTGAATTTCCGATATGGACATCTCTTCAAGTGATTTTTTTTCTTTCTCAAGGCTCATCCGGTCCAGCGGGTACTTGAATATGTAGCTCCTGAAAGCTAGGCTACCAGTGGAGTCACCTCTAGAGTCTTCTTTCAGGATGACCCCATCCCTCAAATCCATTACAAATGCCTTTCCTTCCGGATCAGTCGCTACTTTGCCTCTCTTAGCAAGGATTGTCGTTACTTCATTAGGTTGAGATGATTCCCTGATAAATATTCTGCTCATCAACCCGGTTGAAGCGTCAATTTGTTCAACATACAGTATCATGTTCTTCAATGAATCAAAAAAAACTCGCTCTTCTATACCAACATCGATCCTTTTCGTAAGCGCCTCCTGCATCAAACGCTTACCCTCGGAAATTCCTTTGGGAATAAGGACCAAAGTGCAGAGAAGGCTAAGGAGGAAACCCACGCAGCCGAGCGCTAAAACTGGAGGCAACAGACTAACTATAGATATGCCACTGGATTTGATGGCAGATATTTCATTGTCGGAAGACATTCTTCCCAGGCCGAGCAATATCCCCACTGAAATTGACAGAGGCGCAACTGTCACAAGGGTACCGGGGAGAGCGCTTATCAGCGCCTGGAACAGGACTATAGTCAATTCAAGTCCTGCTTCCATACCCTTTTGCAAGATTGGGAGGAATCCTGCTATCAATCCGGTTACTAAGAAAATAGTAAAGCAAAAAAGAAAAGAAACGCTTACTTCACGAAATACGTATCTGTCTATGATTTTCAAACTTTAGGCTTACTCGGCATTGCTTCAGTATTTGTTAACAAAATTCCATCATATTCAGGAACCCTGCTCCATAGTTTCAAACAGTCTCTTTTCAAGCTCAACAGAACCCAGATTTACACTCACTCTGAGCGCTCTGAGACCTTGAACCCCAGGTAAATCATTCAGTTCCACATATTCAAGGTCATCTTTCAGGAAATTGTTGTCCTGGAGATAAGAAATATGGCGAGTCATCTCCTTAGCTTCCTCCGGCCTCGAATAAGCTATTGCTATCTTGTCGGGTTGCGTTAGACGATCATTGCGGACCTTTACGGTTGCTTTATCGATTCTCGATCTTATTATTTCGTGCCCTGTATCATAAGCGCCATCCACGTCAAATCGCTTTTCATCAAACCTGAAACGAACTGATATGGGCGTGAAAGTCGCCAAGACCAAATGAGTTACTTCCAGAGGGACCTTGAGCTTTGGTCGAATATTTGCAGCGTGCCAAGCCATGCCACAGCAAGTTATCAACTGCCACAGGCGCAGGTTTTTCACATACACGTCACTAAATTTCAACTTTTCCACCATGGATTCACCAAGATATAGGACGTAATCAATCCCGTCCGTCTGATGTTTATCGTAAAGATGCGGGAAAATAGACTGGGCTAACGCTTGCTCCTTTTCTAAATAAAAGGATAAGGTTTTATTCAGAAGGGCTACGCTCTCTTCAAAATCTCGTCTTTCTCGAAAGACCGTGCCGGTTATTGGATCCAGCAATTTCTCATACTTATCGATAAGATCTGCTAAATCTTTTCCCAGAGTGCATAAAAACGGGAAAAGAGGTTCAATCTCCGATCTAACGAGATTCAATATCGGCTGTTCATCGGCGATGGTAACACCTTGCGATATTTTCTTGATCTTGTCGTGAATCTGGTGGCTGACTTCACTAAGGATCGGGAACGACTTCTTTGAAACTGCAGCGGAGACAATTTCCTGAGCACGCTCAAGCTGTTCGCTCAAGTCTATCTGAATACTTCTGTTCCTAGCTTCGGATGACCCCTTTATGTCGGCGATAGCGTACAACGCATACACATTGCGGAAAACTACCGGATTAAATTCTTCAATAGTTCCATTATCTGTATTTTCGAGGGACTGAATCGCCGCTTGACGAAAACGCCATTCAACGGACGGATGGATGGCAGTACACTTTTCTTTGATAGTTCTATCGACAGCAGAGTTAAATTCATCTAGTGATCGTTTAAGCGCTACAGAGAAAATCGGCAAAATTTCCTTTACCAACCGTGACTGTAAGACTCCGAACTCCGCTGGATGAGGTGATGTGAGGTTAAGAAGTCCTATTTTTTTAGCGTGATATGCAAGAGGAGCAGACAACAGAGACCTTGCGTCATTTTCAAGCAGTTGGATCCCTGTATTTTGATTTAAATGTTTTACAGATAAATCTGAGATCGTGACAATTTTACTTTGCTGAAGGACAGTTTCAAAGTGTGTTCCTGTCAAAAGACTTGAACGAAAACTGTTCGATAACGAAAAGAGACTGTTATTTGATGTGGCGCTTTTTTCCTTTAAGACAAAAGCTTGATCATCGTTAAAAGCTACAATCTCTGCTCTCATGTCTGGCACACCCAGCAATGTCCGTAATCTTCCTTCCAGACGGCTCAGCCCTGAGGACCCAATTATTGAGCTGCTATCAACAAGGTCCCCTTCTAACGCGGCGATTACAGCGTTGGAAGTTATATCAAACGCATAAACAACAACAAATCCATGAAACTCAAAGTCCTCAATTGGTATGATACGGCTTAACACAGTGAGGTCTGAAATATTGTCTCTAATTTCATTTCTTTCTTGATCGGACAATTCTCTAACGGATGTAACACAAAGTGGTTCCACAAATTTAGTCTGAACCATCATTTTGTAATATCTGTCCAAGGTAGTATCAGGGTCCGGCACAACCCTCATGAGTGGCAGATCAATGTCGCTGTCAATTTCGAAAAATTTCTTCAGGACCATCAAATATGCCTTCAGTGACAAAGCCCTTTCATAGGTTTCTTCATCCGGATATGGTCTACCTTTAATGGAGCCATCACTATTCAAGAATTTCGTCTTCAGTAACGGTGATACAAAAAATGGTCTTAGTTGAAAGGGAATAAACGCGCCAGCCATCTGAATTTCCCAAAATGCCCGGGGGAATACAGCAGACATCAATGTTTTGATAACCGCCTGATGGCGTTCAAGAGCTGAGAAGTCAGTCACAGATTCCATAAGTTCTTGAGCTTCCTCAAGCTTTAAACTGAGTTCATCATGGGAAAGTCCCCACGACGCGTCCGAAGAGGTAATGGTCCTGTTCCAAAAATCAATCAAGGGCCTAAGACTCAAAACGGTTTTGAATGGGAATTTCTTCTGGTCCTTCATCGTCACCCTCCTCCGGACTTCTTTAGTCTTTGACGTTACCCGTTTATGTTTGATGGTTCGCATTTATGCACAAGCTCAATGTGTGGTCAAGAAATCGTTTTTTTATGGTAGGTTAGTAATATCAAACTTGGACGGAATTATCGATACTGTTGATCGATAGGATACTCAAGCATCTGATTTTTCAAGATATTGACATCTAGACATGTCTTACGGAGTCAATGTTGACTGATTTTATCAACCACAAGCATTTAATTCATTATCGTATTTCAGAATACCAGGTCAGGGTATTTTTTTGGATCCTGGCCCTCGGGTTTGCTGGAGCTAACGCCTACACAAGTCGCTATTTTATTAACGATGACGCGATAGTCTACATTGAGATTGGGGAGGCCATAAAACAGTTTCGCTGGCACGATGTAGCAAATTTTACATTTAGTCCACTTTATGCGTCGCTAATCGCCATGTTCCAAAGTATTTTTCGACTAAATGCTTTAAATGAGATCATGTGGTTGAAGCTCCTCAACTACATCATCTTTGTCTCAGCTTTGGGCGCACTTGAGGTTTTGCTGCGATTCCTAAAAAACGAGTATCGCACAATGGTCGACTGTGGTGGCGGCCCTCTGCCGTGGCCCTTTATTCAGGCTCTATTATATTCAACGTTCCTAGCCACGGCTCTCATTTCTGTTAGAGTCCGATTAATAAATCCTGATATGTTGGTATTTTGTCTGCTTCTCTTATGTTTCTCAGTATTAATGTGGATTCGAGAAAATTCCAACAGGTTTTATAAGTTCGTTATTCTAGGGTGCCTGACTGGACTGGGTTACTTGTCAAAAGCTTTTGTCTTTCTTTTTTCTCCAGTTTTATTGATCATGGCTGCTATCGCTGTCGGGTCTTTAAAAAAATGTCTGCCAAGAATAGCGTTGGCCGCGCTCTTCCTGATCCTGACCATTGGGCCACTTGTTGCAGCGTTGTCCCTAAAAAAGGGGAGCTTTACTTATGGAGAAGGCGGCCGTCATGTTTATTCAATCCTGATTGGCGGTAATGGAAAACCAGTCAACCAAGGGAAGGTCTTGGACGTTGAGAACAAAGTTGTAGTCTACGAATACGGGGATGTTTGTACCCGACCGTTTTCGTTTGATGTCTGTTACTGGACAATAGGAATAAATCCATCCTACGATAATGTCGCTCATCTCAAGCTTTTTCTAACGAATCTTCTTGAGATTGTTTCACAATCACGATGGTTGTCCGCCATTATCGCGTGGGCCATCTTCCAGATTTATCTCGGCTCGTATCAGGTAGGGTCCTTGAAGCCAATAAGTTTGACTATCCTGTTTATTGTCCCGGCTATTTGCGGGATATTTCTCTTTGCCCTCATATCAATGGAGCCTAGATACATCGCGCCGTTCCTGTTTCTGGGGTCAGTCGGTTTAATCATGGGCATAGGCTGGGGAAAGAACCAAAAAGTCTTTCTCAAATTGGGAATTAGTGATCTTGGCGTCCTTGCTTTCGTTCTATTTATGATCGTTAGCATCCTCCAATCTTCGGTAGATCAAGCAATCAGGGGTTTGTGGTTTGAAAATGGTAAAATATCTTACCGACAGAGTTTTGAAGACCAAATCTCGGTTAGTAATTTTCTTGCTACAAAAGGAGTGACGTGTGGCGATCATGTAGCTGTTCTTGGAAATTCGTCGATCCAGTGGGCCAGAATGGCAAAAGTAAGAGTGACCGGGGAAATCGAAGACCCTGAGAAATTCTTTAAAATTACAAAAGCACAGCGAACGAAATCTTTGACACTGTTAAAAAATGAGGGCATTAAAGCAGTAATCACTCAGCGGAAAGAATGTTCGCGTCTAACTGATGAAGGTTGGGTTTTGATACCACAAACAGAAACTTTTTACGCCAGACTATTGTAAACTGATTAAATTGAATATATGAAATCGCAATTCAAGAATTTTGACGCGGGATTATTTTAGCCGTAATCTTTAAAAAGTGGGTAGATCTGGTGTATCGACCTACAAATCGATCCTGGACATTCCAATTGGAAGAAGATTCGGTCCATGAACCGTTGGATAAAAGTTCAACATATGACGTCCATAACAACCTGGGGTCATGTCATGCGAGAAAGACCAACTTTTATGGATTTTAAAAAATTGGGGTCTGTCGCTAGAAATTGGACTTCGGCCCCTCAGTTGTGGAGCGCTCGGGTTAGAGCATGTTTCTGGATTTTAGGGCTGCTTTTAGGGGGGATCCTTACTTACACAACAAGACATTTCATAAATGGAGACGCCATTGCGTATTTGGATATGGCTCAAGCTTTCCGTACAGGTCTGTGGAAGGATTCTGTGTTTCTCGGTTATTCTCCAGGCTATTCAATTTTATTAGCTATTTTTGAGCATATTTTCCAAACAACTCTGAATAATGAATTGTTCATGGTTAAGTTGTTCAATTTAATTCTGTTTATAACCGCTATGACATCATGTGATCTTTTTGTAAGCCGTTTGATTGATGAGGCTGACACAGAGGTGGAGAGAATCGCGTTGCCGCCTTACGTCTTCAAAGCGATGTGCTACTCTGCCTTCCTGGTCGCTTCCTTGATATGGGTAAGGATCCAGCTCATTACCCCCGACATGATAATATTTGTTTTCGTATTGTTGTCAGTAGTGGCTGTTCTAAACATCAAGCGATCCCCTGATGATTTCCGGAATTTTGCGCTTTTGGGTATTACAACTGGCTTTGGTTACATTTGTAAAACATTTCTTTTCCCCTTTTCAGTATTTTTTTTCGCTTTTGCGGCAATGTATTCCAGTTCGATGAGAAAAGCAGTCCCCCGTTTGCTTGTAGCCGCTTCAGTTATGTTGGTCATTAGTTCTCCGGTGATTATATCCCAATCATTGGAGGTTGGGCGCTTCTCTATCGGAGAAGTAGGCGTGTACAATTACACTTTTTATGTCGCAGGCCAAGGACAAGGAATTCATGTCCCGAAAATTATCCACCATAATCCCGAAGTATATTATTACGATCATGGCTCGACATCTACCTATCCACAAGGTGATCCGGCGTATTGGGCGCTCGGGATAGCTCCTGTTTTTAATTACAGGGCCCAACTTTCAGCTATTAGAAGCAGCCTGAGCCAACTCGCCAGCGGAACGCTGTGGCCAACTTTAGTAGTCCTCCTGTGGTTTGTCGCACAGTTTAAAGTCGCTACCTTTGTCTCTTTAAGGATGTTTCCCCCTTCTACTTTTCTGATGCTGATTTTCATGTGCTTCTGCGGTACCGCGACTTATTGCCTGGTTTCAATGGAGATGCGTTACGTCGCGGCGTTTCTATTCTTGGGATTTGCGGCTCTTACAACAGCTCCAAGGTATAAGCATTCCGATTTTATCGAACATCCCTCAATAATTGTTGAGGCTACGGCCGTAGTAGCGATATTCCTCGGAATGGTCGGGTTTTTTGTTGTAGACCAAAGCATCAGGTCCCTGCATAGCACCAACAGCAAAACATCCCATCATGAAAGTTTCATGGAAATGGTCGCCACCAAGGACTTCCTCAAGGCCAACGGAATAGACAAGGGGGACAAGATGGCTGTTTTTCGCCCAATTAACTGTAAGCTTTATTGGGCTAGAATGGCCGGAGTAAGGGTAATGGGCGAAATTATGAGTGTAAATGAATTCTTGGGTGGCACAGCCCAAAACAGGGCGGAAACCCTTACTGCGCTCAGGGATTATGGATTTAAGGCAGTATTTGTAAAAGAACCAAGATTTTCTGGAATTGTAAGTGAAGGATGGAAAGAAGTACCTGGAACAAGAGAAGACTATGTTTATTTTCTAAATAAACCGAGTTTGTCACTTCAAAATCTATTCTCCGAATTAAAATTTGTGTCAGGCGCTAACTAAAGGTAATCAAACCGGAATTGGAAGAGGAGGAACATTTGGCCCGACGGCGGATTTCGACCAAGACGATATTATTCTGGTTCCTGGCTTTTGTGCCTCTTTTTATAATGCTGGAGGTCTCTTCATATATTTTGATGAAAAAGACCATACCTACCAGAATAATCGCTAGACTCGGGAAGAGAACCCTGGATTTTTACGTCGCACAAAGAAAACACGTAGTAGTCAATCAGCCCCAAGTACTATCCAAGCCCATCAGGTCGAAAGAAATTGGTGACAATCGCGCAGGACTGAGGATGTTCCACCCTGAACTTGGATGGGATTACCCCCCAAATATAGTGTATCGCGATATCGATGGAATAACATATCATCATGGTAACGGTGGGGAAAGACTTTCCCCAGATTCCTACGACAAGACCCTGATTGCGACATATGGAGATTCTTTCACTTATTGCGCCAACGTCAGAGACGACTGTACCTGGCAGACTTTTTTGGCCAGAAGACTCGGCGCTAATGTGCTTAATTTTGGTGTGGAAGGCTATGGAAGCGACCAGGCCATGATGAAACATGAACTTCAGGGACAAACTAAGGCAAGGATAGTCATGCTGTGCATCTTGCCCGAAAACATCAATCGGGTAGTCAATATTTATAGGCCTTTCTACACTTACAATGATCCTTTGCAACTCACTAAGCCAATATTTGTCAAAAAAGGCGGTCGACTTGTCCTTATGTCGAATCCCCTCAAATCCGTTGATGATGTAAAAAAACTTGACGACAAGAAATTCCTGGAGAAATTGGCCAAACACGACTATTGGTATCAACTGGACAGAAAATTGCCAATCATGGGATTCCCTTGGACCATTTCACTTTTGCATTGGGCAAATCCAATTTTCGAACAAATTGGCATTTCATTACCCGCTGTTTTTCACAAGTTGCTTACACCACACTATCCCTGGAATTTGTTTGATGAAGAATATCCGTTTTCTGTGATGCGACATCTCATCGATCGTTTTGAGACTAACGCCAATGCGCTCAATTCAACTCCAATAATTGTTATAATGCCTCACAAGGATTTTATTCAAGAAACTGTTAACTATGGAATGAACAGAACGGCCAGACTTACAAGCTACCTGACAAATCAAAAATATCCGTTTCTTGACGTGGTCCAAACTATGGCAGACATGAGGCTATCCAGGTCACAACTTGAAAAACTATATCAGGGTCACGCAACTGCAGAAGGCAATCAAGTCCTGGCAGATATTCTCTATAGTTACCTCAGAAAAAACTTTGAGCGTCTTGTGGCACCGAAAACTTGAAGCTTAGGACATTTAGAAATTCTCTCTGAACCATATTTTCCCCAAATTCAATCTCTCCTTGTGACTATTTTCCTAGCTTCGAGGTTGTCCACAATTTTCTGAGCTATTGTGTGGCATAAATATGGGCTGTAATGGATAGCGTCAGCATAGAGAGACTTGTGAAGATTTTCCTGCATATCCGCAAGCCACAGAAAATTGTCTCCAAACTGGAGTTTAGCGACATGTTTCGTCATATCCTGGTATCCTGCCCTTAGGTAGGGCATATAACCATCATAATCAAAATTAGCGAACAAATTGTAATTCTTGTCACACTTGTAAATGGGGATAGGCTGCCATACGAAAAGTGGCTTAACTCCAAATCCTTTCGAAATTGACTCGATTATTTCTCTATTGACCTCATAACGTCGTATGGCTTTACCAATTCTTTCAGACTGGTCATGTGTGTGACTCTTCGCAACATCCTTTGAATAGCCAAAGATTAGCTTAAATATGGGCATCTGCATTACACAATTTATGAAAGGTGGTTTTTCCCCCTGATCCATGAATCTTGTCAACTCTTTAGTATGAGGCGGGTCATCATCACCGTATCCCAAATCATTTAACCCATCTATAAATATAGCTACCTTGGGAACAATTCCTTCCTCAATCAATTTCTCGAAAAGAATTCTTTCCTGGACTGAGATGTATCCACCTCGTCCAAAATTGTATACCCTTATCTTTCCTTGATATCCCGATGTTAATATTTCCTGAAGGTAGGACGGGATTGTTTCATGGTCTGTAACCCCATAACCGAAAGTTGTAGAACCCCCAAAAACAAAAATATTTGTATAGTCCGAATTTGGGGGCCATGGTCCTTGTTTTTTGATCGGCCTGAAACCATGGATATCTACATTGACGAATTTCCCAACAAAAGGTTTTTCCTTAAATTGAGTATAAGTGTCAAAGATTTGAGAAACATGCCTAATTTCCGTCAACAGCGTGTTAATGTCGTCCTTATCAAGATTGGGGAAAAGTTGTTTTACAGGGTCTTCATATTTCTTAAAACTATAGCGGCCCTTCGCAGCGTGACTTCCTTTTCGCAAATATCCTCGAAAATCTATGACGCCGGAAGCTATCAAATTCAAAATCAGAAATACGATGAGAGAATTAAGAACGATTAAGGCTAATACGCCGTAACCAGAAATAATTTTTTTGCCAATATTACGAAATTTCATCTGTGGGACGCCTTTCGGTATTATGAAATTTCCAACCTGTTGTGATGACATTTCATTGTTTACAGATCTCCAGTTAAAAGTTTAACTACGCTCGACGCTAGTCTAACAGATGCGCTCAAAGTCCGATCTTCCGGATAGTATTGAGCTGAATCAGTTATATATAGACCATGTATCGGGGTTCGCATAGGGGGGATAACTTCGGAAAATCCTGCAAGGCAAACCGCCTGAGCATTAACGTCTCGGAAAACGTGGCGCCCTACAATCCAGTCGTCGTTGAATTCAGGATTTATAACCTTCAGCGCTGAAATATACTCGTTGAAAAAGGCTTCGTCCATCCAGCCCCATCTTGGGTTGTCAGAATTCATGTAATAGGGAATGTAGAGCAGATTTTTACCTTGGAGATCGTCTCTGGGATTCAAATTGGTAGTCTCAACGATTCCATTGAAAGAAACTCGTGGATCGTTAACATTTAGCCAGAAATTGTTGGAAAAGGGTCTGTCGAGTTCAAAAATTGTACAAACTACATTTAGATATTTTATTGAGGCCAAGTTGGCGCCATAAAGCCCTAGAGAGGGAACCAATTTGAGAAAATGAGGTATTGCGCAGGTCGAAATTATCGAATCAGCCTGAATGGTTTCGCCGTCTTCTAGCAGAACTGCGCGTGCTTTCCCCTGTTCAATCAAAATCTTCGAGACCCGCCTATTCAGGGTTAAAGAGAACTTTTCCGACCCGGATAATTTCTCTAGTATCCTTGTCACCAAAGTATGACAACCCTGTTCAAGAAACCCGTAACTGTTAAGGCCGAAAAGGCTGGAACGCGATCGGGAAACTCTATGAATTCTATGCCAAATCCAGGCAGCAGAAATTTGCTCATGGAATTCACCGAATTTTACTCTCAACAATGGGTCCCAAATGGTCATGTAAGCCAACATTCCGACTCTTCCAATCAACCATGGTTTGGCTGCTATTTTATCAAGACCGCGCCAACTTTTGCGAAACTGAGATGCGGCCACATGAATTCCGAATCTCACTCGTTGCGAGAAAGGAGTAGGGTAAAACTTGAGCAGATCCACCGGGGTGTTGAATGGATAAACCTTTCCATTTATGAAGCAACTGGTTGCCGCTTCTCGCCAGCTTAGTTTGTCCTCGAGACCTAGTTCTTTGACGAACTTTATCAGGTCCCGATCTTCCCTACATATAAAATGATAGTATCTGTCGATAGGAACCCCATCCAAAATTACCGATCCAGCCAAACCTCCAACTTCCGGGGACGCATCTACGACAGTTACCCTGTAGCCCTGCTCGAGAAGGCGCAGGGCAGCTGCAATCCCTGTAATCCCTGCGCCGATTATTATAACTTTCTTACACACTGGGTAATCCAAGCATTTGCAAAATAAGACAGTTTCACTGCTTCTGGCTTTGAGATATCAGAAATGAACCTGAGCTATCTGCAAGGTCCAATTAGCCCAAGTTCAGGTCAGAAATACTGTAAGATTTTGGAATCTTCATTCCAACGGGACCATAAGTAAAAAGACCTTCCTCACGAAAATAAATAGTCTTTTGCCCTTACAAGTATAGATTTAAGGTGATGAAAGCTTTTGATTTCACCTAGCATTTTAAGCAAGATTCTTGGTCTGAGGTGGAACTCCAAGAATGCCCGCCTCTGAAAAGCCTTAAGTTCCTTTTTTGTAATTCCCTGCGGAGAATAAGGCGTATGAGAATAAGCAAGATCCTCCCAGTTCAGCTCGCTGATTTCACCGGACTCAATTAAACGTGTTGTCGCCTCAGTTCCCGGCAATGGTAGAAAATTACTAAAGTGGGCCCTTTTCAATGGAAGGCTTTTAGCAAAAGCCAGCGTTTTCTCCATATCCGCTTTAGTTTCTCCCGGAAAACCGATGAGGAAGAAACCGCTAGGCTCAATGCCAACTTCGGCGATCAGGTCAATTTTCTCACGTATTAATTCGAGTGTCAGGTTTTTGTTCATTGCGTCAAGTATACGTTGGGATCCCGATTCTATACCAACTGTAAAGGCATAAGCGCCTGTCTTTTTCATCCACGTAAGTGATTCTTTATCAAGTGTGTTAAGGCGTAGGCCATTCGGGAAAGTGTAACTGATATCCCAACCCTTTTCGGCCAGTTTTTGACAAAATTCGACCACTCTTTTTTTTGAAGCATTGAACATGTCATCAATGAAATGGAATTCTTTAACACCATATTTCACATAAAGTAATTCCATTTCGGATAATACGCTTTGAAGGCTTCGAAAACGAAGCCTGTTTCCCATGTTTACCGGTGACCCACAAAATGCGCATCTGTAAGGACACCCTCGAGACGATGCTATTGGGGCTATTGGAAATTTTTTATAAAAGGCCCCTTGAGGAGCGTCAGGATATGAACTTGGTAGCATCAAGTCCCAGGCGGGGAATCCAAGAGAATCGAGATCTTCTACAAAAACTCGGTCAGTAGCCCTAATTTCAGACTTGTCTCGATAAATCAGTCCCGGAATTTTCTCAAACAGTGTCTCCTTGGATTTCAACACACGGCCAGCAAATAAAGGAAGTCCGATTTCAGCCTCTCCCTGAAAACCAAAGTCCGCATCGGGAAAGTCTCTTAAACTTTGTATCCCTCTCGCCGAGACATGAGGCCCCCCAATAATTACCACAGAGTCCGGGACGATTTCTTTGACGATTCTTATACATATTTTTACCGAAGAGACGTCGGACGAGAATACCTGAAAGCCGACAACTTTTGGAGCAATGGTCTTGATCCGATCTGCAAATTTTGAGTCATCCAGATTCTCTTTGATCGAATCAAGGATCGCAACGCTGTTAAAACCAGCGCCTCGCAATGCCGTAGCCAGGTACCCAAGACCTACCGGCGGCACAACGTAATGTGATTTACCGACTGGAACTACCAAAAGACAATCGAGTCGCAAAAATGCTCCTTAATAAGCGCATCCGGCAAAGATGGAGAAAAATACGCAATTTAACTCGAGAGTCTTCCTAAGGAAAGATCTTTTTGTGTAACAGGGCAATTGAGATCTGATCCGCAATTAATCTACTCATCTTAGCGCTGTAGTGAAGTGCGTCAACGTAAAGAGGCTCTTTGAGATTCTCTTGCATGTCGGCTAACCATATAAAATCATTCCCAAACTCCCCGTCTCTGTAATCCATGGCCATAGTTTCATATCCCAATTCTAGATAAGGCATAAAACCGTTATAGTCGAATTTATTAAAGATGTTGTAATCTTGATTATATTTGAACACTGGTACCGGTTGCCAAACAAACAAAGTTTTGATACCAAATTTTTCGCAGATGGCTTCTATAATATCCTTGGTGGTTTTGTATCTAGAAATTACGTTAGAAATTACTTCCGTAGTGGGCGCTTTTTCTTTTTCAGATTTTGACTCTCTGTTTTTCAAAAAAAATTTCGTTACTGGCAATTCTCCAACCATCTTTTTCCAAGTCGGCTTATCCCCTTCATCCATAAACTTCCTTAAATCTTTCGTGAAGCCCGGTTGACCAGTGTAGTGAGCAAAATCGTTTAAGCCGTCTATGAATATCGCCACATTTGGTACATTTCCGTTTATGATGAGCTGTTGAAGCAGGATACTCTCCTGACCCGAAAAGTAACTACACCTGCCGAAGTTGTATACTTCAATAGCCTCGTTGAATGATTCTTTCAGGATTTGTTTTAGACAACCCGCAATGGTTTCTTTATCCGCTACACCATAGCCAAATGCCGTGGAACCTCCGAAAACAAAAATGTTGTAACAATTCTTGTCTAGTGGCCATTTTTCCTGACTGTCTATAGACCTGAATCCTCGAGGATCAGCATTTACATACTTTCCGTGAAATGGAAGCTCCTTGAACTGGACATAAGGCTCATAGCCCTGAGCGACCGAGCGATTCTCTCTAATTAACTGAGCGATTTCAGGTTGGCTTAAGCCTGGGTATACTTTTCTAAGTGCTGGGTTATCGGCCTTAAAACTGTAGGTGGAATCCGGTGGTCGACTTTTTTTTCGATAATACTTCTTTAAGTCACTTAGGCCTGAGAAGCCGAAGTTGATCATCAAAAAAAGAAGAAACGAGTTAAAAAAGATAACAGATACTGCTACATAAATACGAGACACAACTTTGGACGACATGTATGATTTCTTTGATCTTAGAGTTTGGAAAAATTTTCTAAAATCTTTAGCCCATTTTTTTGGCTTTTTTCAGGGTGGAACTGAAGCGCAAAAACATTACCTCGCGCTATCGCGCTCGTAAAAGTGATACCGTAATCAGTTTGAGCGGCAGTATCAGATTCCTGCTCTGGTTCAACATAGTACGAGTGTACAAAATAAAAATAGGACTCATTGTCTATGCCGTCAAAGATGGCAATGTCCTTCTTGAAAATTACCTGATTCCAGCCCATGTGAGGAATCTTGAGGCCTATCTCCCGGTCGAATGCCTTAACCTTACCATGTATTACTTCTAGCCCCCTATTTAAGCCGAATTCTTCAGACTCATCGAACAATAGTTGTAATCCCAGACAAATACCAAGAAATGGTCTATTCGATTTCAAAAAATCAAGAATTGACTCTACTAAACCAAATTTCGTCAGGTTTTTCATACATTCCGGAAATGCTCCAACACCTGGTAAAACGAGTTTAGTCGCAGAATTAATATCCCTAATGTCGCGAGACACCAAGGCTTCGGATCCAATCCTCTCAAACCCTTTTTGGACACTCCGCAAATTGCCCATGCCATAATCAACAATTACAATCATACCAGCCTCATGCCATACATTCAGTCAAGTGAACCCTTTGTTGATGGGACACCTTGAACACGGGAGTCTTTCTCCACTGCTTCGCGCAATGCTCGTGCAAATCCTTTAAACATAGCCTCAGCGGCATGATGAGGATTAGATCCTGTTATCAGAATGGTGTGAGCAGTAATTCCACCTCGATCGGAAAACGCCTGAAAAAAAACCTTCAAGAGATCCAGAGGAAAATCACCAACAGTCCTGTTTTCCATTGGATTAATCAAGTTCAAGTGGGGTCGTCCCGACACATCGATAGAAACATTTACCAGGGTCTCATCCATTGGTAGTGAAGAGAAACCGTACCGCCTTATGCCACGTTTGTCCCCAACAGCCTGTCGAAACGCTGTGCCCAAACATAACCCAACATCTTCAACCGTGTGATGAAAATCAACATGTAAGTCACCGACAGCGTTGAGTTCCAGGTCAAACGCGCTATGGCGAGTGAACAGATTCAACATGTGATTGAAGAAACCTATACCGGTTTCGATTGAACCAATTCCTTGACCGTCAATATTCAACTTAAGTCGAATATCAGTTTCGGACGTCTTTCTAGATATCTCGGAAATGCGCATCGTCAATACCTTTCAAACCATGTCGTCCTTGGCTCTTTTTATGTTTGCTCCAAGACCGGACAGCTTTTCTTCAATTCTTTCATAACCCCGATCGAGATGGTAAACCCTGTGCACTTCAGTAACCCCATGAGCAGCAAGGCCTGCGAGGATCAGAGAAGCGCTGGCCCTCAGATCGGTAGCCTGCACATGAGCGCCTGACAATTTGGGAACACCACGCACATTAGCAAACCGGCCGGAAATTCGTATATTTGCCCCCATACGAACCAACTCCTGAACATGCATGAAACGATTTTCGAATACTTGTTCAGAAATCGAGCACGTCGAGTTTCCCAGACACATCAACGCCATGTATTGCGCCTGGAAGTCAGTGGCAAACCCAGGGTATGGATTGGTTTCAACATCTCTGCTCCAAATCCCGCCGTTTGAACAAAGACGGACGTAATCTGGTCCAGTTTCAACCTTTAAACCAGCTTCATCAAGTTTCTCCAGTAATGAACAAATGTGTTCCGCTCTACACCCCTGAACGGTTACATCGCCGCCAGTAATGGCTCCAGCAATCAGGAAGGTACCGGCCTCAATCCGATCCGGCATAATTTCATGAACAATCCCGTTGAGTTTTTCCACTCCTTCGATTGTTATGACGTCCGTTCCTGCTCCATGGATCTTCGCCCCCATTCTGTTGAGAACATGGGCAAGCTCGGACACCTCAGGCTCAATGGCGCAGTTTTGTAGAATCGTGACACCTTTGGCAAGTGTCGCGGCCATTAGAAGGTTTTCGGTGCCTGTAACCGTGTTCAGGTCAAATTTGAAATCAACTCCACGCAGACCTTTAGACCTTGCCCGGATGTAACCGTTTTCAAGCTCTATTCGGACTCCCATAGCTTCCAGCCCTTTTAAATGCTGATCAATCGGGCGAGCGCCAATTGCGCAACCACCGGGCAAACTGACATCAGCTCGACCTTCTCTGGCCATAAGAGGGCCCAGACAAAGGACAGAGGCCCTCATCGTCTTTACGAGTTCATAGGGCGCCGTGTGGTCCGTAATTTCACGAGCTTTAATCCGGAGCGCGCCGGAAGTGAAATCGTCAAGTTGTACACCTAACTGGAGCAAAAGTTGTTTGGTAGTCTTAATGTCCTTGAGAGCAGGCACTCGGTGATATGTCATCTCATCTGTCGTCAATATAGCGGCGGCCATCAGAGGCAGAGCCGCATTCTTGGCCCCACTGACTTCTACTGTTCCTCGAAGTGACTGGCCTCCTCTTATCACCATCTTTTCCATTTTATGTATCCTTGGGCTGCTTTAAAGGCCTACGCTCTCGGCCTCGATCTCCGGAGAAAAATGGCGAAAGTTCGCAGGTCCGCTTTTTGTACAAGAGGCTGTATAACATTTTCGAACATGAGCCGCAACACGAGTTAAATTTGGTAGGATTGAGCTAGAAAGAAATGAGTTCTATAAGGTCTTCCCGTGAAAAATGTTTGAGGATAGATTTGTCGTCCTGTTTCACGACAGACTCCATAAGACGCTTCTTACGGGAAATGATCTGATCAATTTTTTCTTCAAGCGTGTTTCTGGTCAAGAGTTTGAACACCTGGACCCCTCGAGTCTGACCGATCCTGTGGACACGATCTGTCGCCTGTTCCTCGCGGGCCGCATTCCACCAACGATCATAATGAATGACAACAGAAGCGCCGGTAAGGTCTATGCCCAATCCGGAAGCGCGTAACGAGCCGGAAAATACCATGCAGTCACGGTCTGTGTTGAATCTTTTAATCTCTTCAGCTCGTTTACGGGTGCTGCCCTTTATGGTAGCAAACTCGATCCCAATGTCTCTTAGATAAACTTCGATAAGTTCCAACATCTTGACGTACTGACTGAAAACAACAACCTTTTGTCCCGATCGAAGGCTCTCGTCGAGCAGTTCTATAAACAAATCCCACTTGCCGGAAGAATATTTAGTATAATCCGTGCCCTGTTTTTCCAGAAGAATCGGATGATCACAGATCTGTTTTAGATAGTTCAAAACTGCGAAGATATGCATATAGGGGACTTTTGTATCAGGATCTTTCAACTGTTGGACCAAATCTCTCCCCTGGTTTTCAATAACGTCCCTATAAAACCGGACCTGTGATTCGCTCAGATTACAACGTCTTATGTCTTCAATTTTCGGTGGGAGTTCTTTTAGGACCTGTTCTTTCTTCCGTCTCAGAGTGAACGGTCTAATCAATTTTGTAAGTTTTTCCTTGGCTTCACGGTCGGAGAATTCCTCTATGGGAACACGGAAATGACTTTCAAACGACGAGTCGGAAAGCAGATAACCAGGCAAGGTAATATCAAATAGGGATTTTAATTCAGTTATGCTGTTTTCAATTGGCGTGCCTGTTAGACCAATAATACAGGCCGCTTGTAATGATCTTATCGCTGCGTACGTTTTCGTAGATTTGTTTTTTATCGATTGAACCTCGTCCAGAACCATTAGTTCAAACCGGTATTCCGCAAGCATTTCCCGATCTCTCAAGGCTATTCCATAAGAAGTGATGATCAAATTGTGATCCTTGAAAGCGCTCTCAAACAACCGGTCAGTTCCATGATAAATATATGGTCCGAGAAATGGGGCGTATTCCATGACTTTGTCAAGCCAGTGATTCAGAACAGTCGTGGGACAAACCACAAGGAACCTCACGTCACCCTGCGCCTCCACAAACTTGCTCAGTATTCCAGTCATCAAGCCCATTATCTGGTGAGTCTTCCCGAGCCCCATGTCATCACAAAGAAGACCTGAGAACCTGTTTTGGTAAAGGAACCACAACCATCCATAGCCATTTTTTTGATATGATCTAAGTTTTCCCTTCATAGCCGAAATAGATGGGACCCTTGTCGGCGGTTTCAAAGCTTCGAGATTTTCTGCTAACTCACGGATTCTGGCAGACGGATATTTCTTCTCGACCCGATCATTTAGCGCAAGGAACCTTAGATACTCGGACCTGCTCAGACTTATCAGATTGGAAACCTGCTTCCGTGTTTCCAATCCATCCAACCATGCGAATTCAGGCCTCTGAATGTCTATCCACTTGCTGCCTCTAACAATGTAACGACGATTCTGGGACCTGGCTTCCATGATGTCAGACAACGAGATTGAGAAATCTTCATATTTGTAATCAATATTTATTGTAACTTCATCTGGAGACACGGTTTGATGATTTACGGCCAGCGTATCATAAGAAGTCAAAGTTTCACGATTGAGCAGACTTTCATCTACAATTATCGCCGGTTCGGACCTTAAAACAGTTCCACACAAATTGAGAAAATCACCAATTTTCTCAGATGATATGGTAATTTTCTTTTGTGGCGAAAAATAGTCTGTTGGTAATCCGGAGGGAGCGCTAGAGATTTTGTAAAAACCAAGATTTGGAAAAAGATAATACGTTCCGAATAGTTGATGCTCCAATTCGGTTCTGTCCAGATATCGGTCTTCCAATGAGGTGTCTTCATCGGGATTTTCAACAACCGGAATTACTTCAAGGTCTGACGAGTCATTTAACTCAATTTTATAGCCTGTCTGCAAAGGCTGAGGGTTGATAAATAAATCACTTCCTATGACATCTTTTTTTTCTGCTCTACTAATAACCGCGCCGATCATAGATCTCGGAGGTACAAATCTCAGAATCGGGGAATCGTTTTCGTCGATCGCCTCTACAATAAGTTCTTCTTTGAATTCCAGAAACCTGAAATTGAAGGCGCCCCCATCACGACCCGAAACGAGAAAACCAACTTTCGCAATCGTGTGCCACATGCTGTCTTCCATGTGCTGACGTACAGATTTGAGTCCCTTACGATTTATCTCTAATTCATCGTCCGAATATCTCCAGGGTCGCCGCCTCAGCGAAGGCACGTTTGGATCCTTGAGTTTCCTTCCATACATCCGTCGGAAGACAGTTCCATCTATATCCCGCCGAATTATGTCATAAAACTCGTGCAGGAATTCTTCAACCAGACGTTCACCGGGCATAAAGGCGAGAATCTCGCGCCGATTTCGATCACAGAAGGTTATTCTTATCCCTTCCCCGCCATGATTCACTTGTGCATTGAAGCCTAAAGTTGAATCACCAAAATTTTTGAAGCCGAACCAGCCTATTTCGTTCCAAAAACTATCCTGAAAATCATCTCCTAGGGAGCGAAGACTACCGGTCTGCGGATCAGGCCGAAGCACATAACGAACAAGAGAGACAATATGGTGACAATAGGTTCGAGTCGAAGAGCGGAAACAGCCACAGGATGCTTTTGACAGTACTTTAGTCTCCGGATCCAGCATGATGTGTACATTAAATAGTTTCCCATACTGATCTGACACTACGGCAAAATATGCTTCTCTACCAAAATTTATATGTGTAATTCGCGAAGCCTCAGCAAGCCTAAGGCCTTGATTAAGGACTTCGGAATTAAATTGAGTGGTTATCTCTGAGGGGAGTTCAATCCTTCGGCCTGCTTCCGAAGCTTTCTTTTGGAAATCTATCACTTTTCCGAACACTTAAATCTCCATCGCTCAGATGGTCAACCTAGGGTTGACGAGCCGTGGATATCACACTGATTTAGGCTTGTCAATAAAAAAATTGACTTAAAATATTCATTATAAATTCAATCTAATAAATATATAACGACTAGAACATAAAAAAGTAGTTTAATTTATGAGATGTTACCAGTTTGTTTCGCGAAATTAGATATGTATACGTGCCATAATTTTTCACGTTTTCAAAATCAAATCCGTAACGATCCCTTGTAAACACCGCCATTAGCTGTTATTGTTGCTTTTTTAATGATTTAGTTATAATTTCTTAGAGATAACCCGATGATAAAACGGATTGGGATTCCAGTTGTAGTCCTCTGTGTAATTGGAGCGATCGCCACATATCTAATTCATTACATGAAAAATCTCGGCGCGGCGGCGGGAACCGTTTTCGTAAGCGGCAATATCGAAGCTACCGAAGTTGATCTATCATTCAGACTCGCAGGTCAGATTAAGACCTTGCCCATCGAAGAAGGTGACCGCATCAAAAAGGATCAGATAATATCTACGCTGGACACCGATACCCTCGAGGCGATTCGAGGGTCTGTGAAAGGTGACATTTCAGCTTTAACAGCTTCACTGGATGAATTGGAAGAGGGCACTAGAAAAGAGGTAATAGAAAGCGCCAGGGCCCAGGCCAAGGCCGCCGAGAGCCGGTTGAAAAACGCCAGAGATGAGTATGAACGCTATTATCCGCTATTGGATCAGGGAGCGATATCAGCTTCCATGTTTGATACAAAACAAACTGCCTTCAAGGTAGCTGAAGAAGAATTCAACAATTTGTCCGAACGGTTGGCTGAACTTGAAAAAGGCCCACGAGAGCAGGAAATCAGAGCAGCGCGAAGCCGTTTGGAAAAAGCTAAATGGGACCTGAAAAAAATTGAACTTGATATTGATCACTCAACATTACTATCACCTACAGATGGCGCAGTGCTTGTCAAGGCTAACGAATTGGGAGAGGTCGTTCTTCCGGGAGCAACTGTAGCCACTATAGCCGAAATTGATAAGGTCTGGTTAAAAGGTTACATAGGAGAAAAGGACCTGGGCTTGGTCAAACTGGGACAAAAGGTTAATATTACCACTGATTCTTTCCCAGGTAAAATCTATCGAGGAATAGTCACATTTATTTCTTCGAGAGCTGAATTCACGCCCAAGAATGTTCAGACGCGAGAGGAACGGGTCAAGCAGGTTTATCGTGTAAAAATAACAATACCAAACCCTGAACAGGAACTTAAAATTGGAATGCCTGCGGAAGGATATATTCTGGTGAACGACAACAGTAGCAAACAGTAGAATGGATTGGTTTTGCACAAAACCGAAATTAAAGACACTCCTGCTCCAGTAATTTTGACCGAAGGCCTGTGTAAACATTTCGGCCCTTTAAAAGCTGTTAACAACCTGAATTTGAAGCTGGAAAAGGGGGAATTGTTCGGCCTTATCGGGCCGGATGGGGCCGGCAAGACAACCACTATGCGGATGCTTGCAGGAATTCTTTCTCCATCATCCGGAAACGCCTACATCGATGGAATTTCTGTTCGCGAAAATCCTGATCAAGTCAAAAATCACTTAGCGTATATGCCTCAAAGATTTGGACTTTATCAGGATCTCACTGTAATGGAGAATCTGAATTTTTACGCTGATCTATTCAGCGTGCCTAAAAAAATTAGGGCGCAGAGAATAGATCAATTGTTCTCGTTCAGTCGTTTAGGCCCTTTTTCTAAAAGACTCGCCGGAGCGTTGTCCGGTGGAATGAAACAAAAGCTTGGATTGACGTGCGCATTGATTCACAGCCCTCAGGTACTTTTACTCGATGAGCCTACTAACGGGGTGGACCCAGTTTCGCGAAGAGACTTCTGGAAAATTCTCTATGAACTACTGATGGAAGGAATCACTATGCTCGTTTCAACGGCCTATCTGGATGAGGCTGAACGTACAACCCGGACGGCCTTTATGCGAGATGGGTCAATTATCGAGCTTGGCACCCCTAAGGACCTAAAATCTATGGTAAAAGGAATTATTTTAGAGATTGTTCCGTCCGATGTTAGGATCGCCAGGAACGCCTTAAAAAAGCACGAAGGAGTACTTGACGTAAATATTTTTGGGGATTGCCTTCACGTTCGTCTTCATTCAGAATCTGATGAGTCTCAGGTGAAAAGGATTCTAGACAGCCCCGGCATTCAAGTTAAGTCATTCAGGAGAGTCGCTCCATCAATGGAAGACGTCTTCCTGTCGGTCCTTTCGAATAGGGAAACTCGATCGTGACATTAGTCAATTTCGCATAGGATAAGATATGGATCGCGTAGCCGTTTTCGCACAGGACTTGACCCGAATCTTTGGCAGCTTCGTAGCGGTCGATCATGTGACGTTTGAAGTCCCGCAAGGTGAAATATTTGGTTTTCTAGGCCCCAATGGAGCAGGGAAGACCACTACGATCAAGATTCTGTGTGGACTACTCACCCCCTCCTCGGGAAAAGGAATGGTTACCGGATATGATGTTAACAGTGAAAGTGAAGAGATAAAGAAACATATTGGCTACATGTCCCAGAAGTTTTCGCTGTATGAGGACCTCACGGTCTCGGAGAACCTCGATTTCTTCGGAGGCGTATATGGCTTGGGCGATGAGACAAAAGCAGCACGCAGCCTGTGGGTTCTCGAGATGGCTGGTCTAACCGATAAAACCGATACCATAACCGGTTCTCTCCCACTAGGATGGAAGCAACGACTTGCTCTGGGTTGCGCAATTCTCCATGAACCCCCCGTTCTTTTCCTGGATGAGCCTACATCAGGAGTTGATCCTCTGTCTCGAAGAAATTTCTGGGAACTTATCAATGACCTGGCGTCTCAAGGTGTTACCATTTTTGTTACAACCCATTATATGGAAGAAGCTGAATATTGTAACAAACTTGCATTGATGAGCGCAGGTAAAATTGTCGCTCTTGGAACCCCATCAGAGTTGAAAAAAAAATGGATGCCTGAATCTGTCATTGATCTGGAATGTGATCAATTGATGAAAGCAGCGGAACTTCTTCAAAAGGAACCAATTTTTTCAGAAGCGGCCGTATTTGGAAGTTCAGTCCATCTGGTCACTCGAGACCCAAAAGCAGCCAAGGTCAGAATTCGAAATGTACTTGTTTACAATGGGATTACTGTTGAACGTCTTGAAATTGTTACCCCCACTCTGGAGGACGTCTTTGTGACACTTACCTCTCCTCAAAAAAAAATCACACAAACTGAATGACCAGTCCGAAACATAGTTACAATTCTAGACGAATTCCTTATCAGGACATCCAACGAAAATGAACATTGTAAGAACCCTGGCGGTAGCCAAAAAGGAAACAAGACAGATAATTCGGGATAGCAGATCTTTGTACCTCGCTCTGGGAATTCCAGTTATGCTAATGATTCTTTTCGGATTTGCGTTGTCTCTGGATGTTGACAACATTCCCATAGCTATCTGGGATCAAAGCAACAGTCACGAATCACGAGACTTCATCAATCGAATGACCAGCTCAGGCTATTTTCGCCTCGTGGTTCAAACGGAAGCTTATGGTCAGATAATAGGGGACCTGGATAGCAACGTCATTAGCGTCGGGCTAATCATACCTTTTGATTTCAGCGAAAAGATAAAAAAAGGAGATCGAACTCAAATTCAGGCTATTGTCGACGGCTCCGATTCTACCAGGGCAAATCTGGCAATAGTTTATCTGGAAACTATCGCTACGACATTTGAGAGTGATTTGAAGATGAAAGCCCTGACAAGACAGGCTGTACAGAGTCGCGTCGTACCTCCGATTGATCCAAGAATCCGAATTGTATACAACCCCGAGCTAATCAGCCGAAACAACATTATTCCAGGATTGATCCCTGTCATTATGATGATTATCGCAGCTCTCCTTACTTCCCTTACTATTGTCAGGGAACGTGAAACGGGAACGATGGAACAGTTGATGTCAACTCCTCTAAAGCCTAATGAGCTTGTAATCGGGAAATTGATTCCCTATTTTACGCTTGGCTATATAGATCTATTAATGGTTTACCTTATGGGAGAGTACGTTTTTAGGGTACCGTTTCGAGGAAACCTGCTCATAATGTTTGTGGTTTCCAGTGTTTTTCTGATCGGAGCGATGTCTATTGGTTTTTTGGTTTCGGTTGTAGCTTCAAATCAATTTTTTGCCACCCAGTTAGCGCTACTAGGAACGGTTCTTCCTACTTTTCTTTTATCCGGATTCGTCTTTCCTATCGCCAACATGCCTGTGCTCTTACAGTATTTCACATACATTATTCCAGCCCGGCACTATGTGACGATACTCAGGGCTATATACCTTAAGGGAGTCGGCTGGGGGGCCATCCTTGTTCCCACTTTGGCGCTTGTTGTCTTTGCCGTCTTGGTGACGACCTTGGTTGCTCACAAGCTCGGGAAAATCCAATTATGAAAAGGAAAATCCTGGAAAGCCTTCAGCGAATAAGATGGCTGATTCGAAAAGAATTTATACAAATCGTTCGAAATCGACAAAACCTTATGATGTTGCTGTTGGCTCCGCTGATCCAACTGATAATTTTTGGGTCGGCTAGTCGATTGGATGTAAATAGTGTCTCTACGGTTGTAGTGGATTTAGATCATAGCCGGATGAGCCGTGACATAGTGGAAGGGTTCTCGAAGTCTGGATATTTCAAAATTATTAGTTCCCTTGACGGTTATGAAGAAGTAGACAAACTTCTTGAGCGAAATATCGCTTCACTAGCAATTTTGATTCCTCCGGATTTTGAGCGACGCGTAAACGGTGGGCGGAAAGCAGAAGTAGGGGTACTTATAGACGGGGTCGACACCGTTACGGCGGGGACTGTTTCCGGATACGCTCAATCCATATTGCAACGTTTTTCTGATGACATACTAATCTCGCGAATCAACAGCATGCAAGGACTGTTGTATGATTCGACAAACCCAAGGCTCATCATCCCTCAGGTGACAGTCGCTTCGCGTGCATGGTTTAACCCAAATCTAAATTCCAAGGATTTCTTCGTGCCCGGCGTTGTGGTTCTCCTGCTCCTGACTCTTGCTATAATACTGACGTCCGCCGTCATCGTCAGAGAGAGGGAAATCGGGACTATTGAGCAGCTCATGGTAGCGCCAATTTCCCGCCTAGAGCTGATACTCGGCAAAACAATACCTTGTTTTACGATTGAGATAGTCACACTTTTGACTATTACACCTCTTGCCCTGGTTATGTACGACATCCCTTTTAGAGGATCACTCTCGTTCTTTTTCGGCGCGTTCTTGCTGTTTCTTATTACTGCATCTGGCATTGGAATGACTATTTCAGCATTTTGTTCAACTCAGCAACAAGCGGTTCTCACGTCATTTATGTTTCTTCAGCCGTCGATTCTGTTGTCAGGATACGCATTCCCTATACAAAATATGCCGGTGATAATTCAATATATTACATATCTGAATCCTGTCCGGTATTTTATCGCTATTGTTAGAGGGGTATTCTTGAAAGGCTCTGGATGGGAAATATTGTGGCCACAGCTGGCGCCAATATTTATCATGGCGATAGTTTACATCGCATGGGCTTCCGCGCTATTTAAAAGAAGGTTAGATTAGGTAACTATTCACCAAGAAATTTGCTCTGTTAATTTAATTCCTGTCTCTCATTTCAGGACCGATTTCGGACGTTGGAGCGTCTAATGAGTTTTGTTGACACAAGTCTTGAAAGTTTAAACTGGCAGATCGCATTTATGCGCCAGGAACTGGACCATCTGCGCGCGCTTCAAAAAGAACTTCGTGGTCAAGCTAGAGTCTGTTTTGAAAATTCCGCAAAACTGGAAGCGATTTTTCGGGCTTTTGATGGTTTCATCTATGTATGTTCGGCTAATTATGAAATCGAATACATGAATGACAAGCTGATCGAGCGAACAGGGTACAATCCCGTTGGAAAGAAGTGCTTCAAGGCTCTACATGGACTAGATGACATTTGTGATTGGTGCGTAAATGACAGGGTATTGCAAGGAGAGACAGTTCGTTGGGAGATCAGGAGTCCCAAAGACAATCGTTACTATTATGTTATCAATACTCCCATCTATTACCCCGATGGATCAATTTCGAAAATGTCCATGATTCAAGACGTGACTGATCAAAAAATCGGTGAAATCGAAAGAGAAAAATTAATAGCCCAGTTGAAAGCCAAAAACTCGGACCTCGAGGTATTCAGTTACGCGATCTCTCACGACCTTCGGGGTCCGATAATTACTATAAAGGGTCTGCTAAAGTGGATCGAAAAGGACGCCCAAAACGGCAATCTCCAGAGATTGACTGAAACCATGGCCACAATCCTGCATTCAGCCGATAGAATGGAAGTACTGATCACAGATTTGTTGAAACTTTCCAGAATCGCAACAATTGAAGATGAACGTCAGGAATTGGTTTTTGAGGAAATTGCCCAGGAAGCTCTAGAAATATTGGCCGGGAAGATAGCTAATAGCAATGTCGAGATTGAGATCCAGGAAAATTTACCCTCCATCCATACGTGCAGAAATAAATTGCTTACCATTCTGCAAAACCTGATAGAGAACGCTGTTAAATACATGGGTGGGCAGACCCAGCCTAAAATTACGATCGGGGCAGAGCGCGGCGGCGATGAAATCACGTTCTTCGTTAAGGATAACGGTATAGGTATAGACACTCAGGACCAGGACAAAATCTTCAAGTTGTTTGTCAAACTTGACGAGAAATCCGAAGGAACTGGAATTGGACTGGCCATGCTCAAACGAATTCTTGAATCTGAAAACGGGCGGATCTGGGTAGAATCAGAAGGGCTTGGTCGTGGTTGCCGCTTTTGTTTCACATTGCCTTCTTCCAACAATTCTCCAATAGAATAGAAAATCAGCTAATCGTCGAGAGGGGGGCATTCGAAGTTGCCTGACGATAAAGCCTTGACAACTGCCGGTCATGTTCGTTACAACCAATTTATGACGTACTGGTCAGTCATTAGTTTTTTCCAATTGTACTGATCAGATATCATCAGTAGGAGTTGATCATGGATATTTCTATGGAACACGCTGTCAACAGTATTGTCAATAATACCAAAGCCCACCGGGATGCCTTCGCTATTCCAGAAATTATTAAAATACTTGAAACCCAGCTTCACGCGCTTCCTTACGACGAAGCGACTCGATCCGATACAATTCTCAACATGGTCGATCTTGCAGCAAGAGCGCTTATCGCCTCTCCCATTTATTCCGATACGCTAATGCGAGAATTCTACAGAAGCGCAATAGATATCGCTGAGGTAAATGGTGTTCCCAGAGAACTTATCCTTGAAGACCTTTTGTTTCAAAGCCTCAAACGATCATCAGAAGTTGAAACATCAAAAAGGAAAAAGCAAAAGGACGTCAGACGCAGAATTCTGCGAGCCGCTCTTACTGAATTTTCCGACAAAGGCTTTCACACTTCCACGATCGATTCCATTGCGGAAAGGGCAGATATAGCAAAAGGGACCGTCTACCGCTACTTCAAGACAAAAGAGAGCATTTTTACGGCGCTCAAAGAAGACACCATGTCAGAATTCGTTGAATTGGCCCGCAAGGATCTCAGTGTCCAGGACGATATACTCACTATTATTGAAAGTGTAATAAAAATGTATCTCAGTTTCTTTGAACAAAACTCTTCGTTTTTCAAAGTTATAATTCAGGAACACAAAGATTTCGGTCGAGAATTTTCTGAGAAGTTCATACAGGAACTGATTCTGGCTTTGCCAGGTCTAAAGCGTCGGTGTTGGAAGGCTTCCCGATCAGGTTGTCTAAAACAGATGAACTATTTTACCGTTTTTTACGGAATTATAGGGTTCCTTAACGGTGTAATTCAAAAGTGGCTTAGCGAGGGCGCTGAAAGGTCCCTGTTAGATGAAATAGATACTGTTCGAGAGGTTCTTTTTTATGGTTTTGCCATCCCACCTGATCAGGCTTCGAACACTAACCCCTTGAAGGTGATTTCATGAATATCATTAGCCAACTTAATATGACAATACCGATAATTTTCATTAATCCCTACTTTAATCAGGACTGCCGGTTAATAAACAAGGTTACAGAACTGGGAGGGGTCGGTGTAATTGATCACGTGACTGCTGGTCAAGCCCTATTTGCCTCAGACACCTCTATCTCGCGTGGGATACGGGCCCATGTCAACGACCTGATACATTCAGGAAAGGTGTCAGGAATAAAACTTGCTATTGTTCCAATGGAGGATAGCGATCTTCTAAAATCTATTGATGACGGCGCCTTGTCGAAATTACCATTTCCTGTCCTGATCGAGGTCGGTTCCGTTGAACATGTGAGGCAGGCTGAACGGCTCTGCGCCCAAGGGCTGATCGCAAAAGGAACCGAAGCTGGTGGATGGGTCAGCGCAACGCATGGGTTTGTACTGCTGCAACAAGTCCTCGAAGCCTCTACGTTACCCGTCTTCCATCAGGGGGGTGTCGGACCATGCACCGCGGCGGGTGCAATCAGGGCAGGAGCGACCGGAATTGTCCTGGATTACCACCTGTTATTAACTGATGAGTCAGCGATTGATCCCGAACTCAAGAAGTTTTTCACCAATCTCAATTTGCCTTCATCCACAACATTAAATGAAGTTTCAGGTCGCGTCTTCCGAGCTTATTCGCGCATAGGAACAAAAAAAATTCGAGAACTTAAAAAATTTGAAGAGTCCATGGCAACGGAAGATTTTGACGAATATAGAGAAATTCTTTCGAAGACAATCGGCCACCCCACTGCTACACCTGACATTGATGATTCCATTTTCCCATTTTCTGAGGATTTAGTAATCAATAAGGGCCTGTTCAAGGAAAGCCATTCTGTTTCCGATGTAATTAAAAAGTTTGTGGACGCTATGAAAAATGGCCCTTCACAATGGCCTTTTGAAGAAGGATCCGCGATCAGCCTTGAGCACGGTGTAAAATTTCCGGTTGTGCAAGGTCCAATGGCTCATGTAAGTGACAACGCGGACTTTCTGAAAGCAGTCGCTGACGGAGGCGGATTGCCATTCCTGGCGTTGGGGAATATGCCCGGACCGATAGCTCAGGAGACCCTTGAACAGGCACGTGAAAAAAATGGATCAAGATTTGGAGTAGGCCTGATAGGGCTCGAGGTCAATCGTAGCCGTTATGAAGCGCATCTAGAAATAATGCGCTCCAATCCCCCCAAATTTGCGATCCTGGCTGCTGGTGGTCCAGAACTAGCCTCAACAATTGAAGGTATTGGCACTTGTTGCTATCTGCATTGCCCTTCACCTGGAATCTTATCGGAGGCCCTGAAAGCAGGTCTCAAACGATTCGTCTTTGAAGGAGGCGAGTCCGGTGGACACATCGGAAACCTTAGCAGCCTCAATCTGTGGAACGCTAACCTGAATCAATTGGAGGAAGCTCATAAAAATGGCCTGGATTTGAGTGCGGTGAGTGTTTTGTTTGCTGGTGGAATTGGCTCACGGCGAGGATCAGCATTTATCGCGGGCATGACAGATCATCTTACTGAAAAGGGCCTCAAGGTTGGACTTCAGCTCGGAACCGCTTACCTTACGACCGAGGAAGCCGTCAAAGCTAAGGCTATTACCGATTCCTACCGGAGACTGACTCTCGAGTCGCGTGATACTGTAGTAGTAGGCCGGACTGTAAACACTATGACAAGAGTAGCGTGTTCACAGATGGCCACTAAACTTGTTGAGCGAGAGCTTGAACGTGTCCGGGCCGGGATGCCGTTGCGGGACCGCAAGGAATTTTATGAACAGGATAACCTCGGCGGTCTTCGTCTGGCTTCAAAGGGATGCGCTATTGATCCTGCGACTTCACAATCCGATTGCCCTCAATTTTGTGAGTTGAGCCCTCAAGAGCAAATCGAAAGAGGCCTATATCTCATGGGACAAGTCGCGTGCTTGTTAGACGAACCCACTACCATTGCTAGGCTCCATGAGAATCTCATTTACAAAGGACAACAAATTTATACAGAAACAGCTAATAGGCTCAAATTGCTTGAGCCTGCCCATACCACAGCAACAACTCAATTGAAGGCTTTTAAACAAATTGAAGCCATTCAAACAGGAGTCAACGCCATGAATTCTAATGAACCCGGCGAGGATTTCGAACCAACACAAAAAGTGGAACTGAAATCCGACAATGAGCCAATAGCAGTAATTGGAATCGGCTTGCGGCTTCCGGGATCCGATTCGCCGGAAAAGTTCTGGCGTCAGATAGTTGAGAAAAGGAGTGGCATAATACCAACACCTGATGAAAGGTGGGGGTCGGTAGATCTTTACTACGATTCGGATCCACGGGTTCCGGACAAAACCTATTCAAAGATAGGCGGCTTCATTTGTGATTTCAACTTTGATCCTCTCAAATATCGGATTCCTCCGACTGTCGCGCAAAAAATGGACCGGACTCAGAAAATGGCCATAGCTTGCGTGGCTGACGCATTGACGGATGCAGGGCTGTCGCCTGAAGCGCTCAAGGGGCAGCGGGTAGGGACTGTTATCGGAAATAGCATGGGTGGTGAAATCACTGATTTGTATGCAGAACGGGTAGGATTACCTCGAACTCTGCTGCGGATGCGTGAAGCGATGGCTTCGGTAAATGTTGATTCATCGATTAGCGAGAAAATTATTGAAGATTTTCGCGGCCGTTTCCTTGCCGGGCTTCCGGAAATAACTGAGGATTCATTGCCCGGCGAGTTGGCCAATGTGATTTCCGGCAGAATTGCCAATGTATTTAACCTGGAAGGCCCCAATTTCACTGTGGACGCTGCGTGCGCATCATCTATGGCCGCAATAATGAACGCTGTCTCAGGTCTACGATCGAGAACAATGGATTGCGCCATAGCGGGTGGTGTTGACACCTCGATGCAACCATCAATATTCGTAAAATTCTGCAAAGTCGGCGCTCTTTCACCGGATGGAAGCAGGCCCTTTGACGTTTCGGCTAACGGCTTTGTCATGGGTGAAGGCGCCGGTGTCATGGTTATGAAACGGCTTTCCGACGCTTTGTCGAGTGGAGATAGAATTTACGCTCTAATTCTCGACGTGGGGTCGTCTTCTGATGGACGAGGCAAGGGCATAACAGCGCCGAACGCAGCGGGTCAGGAACGAGCCATCCGGGCTTGTCTGGAAAATTCAGGTGTGGACCCGGCCACAATCGGACTCATTGAGGCTCATGGAACATCTACTGCCGTTGGCGACAAAACCGAACTAATGATTCTTGACAAATTCTTTAGGAATGCCGGATCTCCCTCGGGCTCAGTAGGCATTGGATCCGTGAAATCACAGCTTGGGCACTTAAAAGCGGCAGCCGGTTCGGCAGGAATGATAAAGGCAATTCTTAGCCTATATCATCAATCACTGCCACCAACCATAAACGTAACTAATCCCAACCCATGCATAGACTGGGACTCTTCACCTCTTTCTTTAATAACTGAAGCTCGGGAATGGAAAACTTCGGACAGGTCATTCAGACGCGCCGGCGTTAGCGCGTTCGGTTTTGGCGGCACAAACTTTCATATTGTCCTCCAAGAATATAATCCGGCTTTGCGTTTGGTACCGGCAAATAGACCCTTACAACTTCCGGTAGTTAAATTTGTCAAACCCGATTGGCCCAAGCCCGACAAGTTGAGCCTGGATGGGACAATATGGGCTATCGGTGGAAACAATCCAGACGAATTAATTGCAAAAATTCGCACTATCCTCGAGGGGATCAATCCGTCAACATATGCGAACCAGGCGGAGACGCATAGAAATGAATGTCAAAGTTTCAATTTGAGGTTTGGCTTTGCCGCGTCGGATATCGAAGCTACCTCAAAGAAATTGTCTTCAATACTCGAGGCCCTTCAAGACCCGGCCAAAAGGGGCTTTTTAGGCGCCAGAGGGGTCTATTTTTCAGAGGGTAAGCCATCACGTAATTCACCCGGCGCCGCATTTCTTTTCCCTGGTCAAGGGTCGCAGTATCCTTACATGTTAAGGGATCTGTGCGACAGATTTCCGATAGTGGCGGACACATTTAGGGAAGCTGATGAAATAATGAAAGAACTCGGTCAAAAGGAGATCAGTTCCCTAGTCTTCCCTGATCCGGCTCAAATTCCCGAATCAGGCGCAAGTGACATTATAAAAGACACTCAGATTTTGCAGCCTATGATCTTGACGGCTGATACGGCCATTTTTCGTTTGCTCGAAAAAATGGGAATGCGAGCGGTCGCTTGTGCGGGGCATTCACTCGGGGAGTATGCCGCCTGCGTGGCTTCCGGCGTTTTTTCGTTCCGCGACGCGTTGGAAGCGGTGGCTGTTCGCGGCCGAGAAATGGCAAGGGTTAGCATAGCTGATCCAGGTTTAATGATGAGCATCCCCACGGACGCTAGACTGGTCGAAGAGGTTTTGGCTCAAGTTGACGGATATGTGGTAGCGGCGAACAAAAATTCGCCAAAACAGACCGTGATTTCAGGTGAGACTGCAGCCGTGAAAAAAGCTGGGGAACTTTTCAGGGAGAGAGGCTTGGAAGGCCTGCTAATACCAGTATCAGCGGCATTCCATTCGGGCGTTGTCGCCCCTGCGCGTGAGCCCTTTATGAAAACACTCGAAAAGTTAAAAGTTTCATCACCTGCCATAGCCATCATTTCAAATGTCACAGGCGATTACTATCCGGTGGGACCCGGCGCTCCTGCCAGAATCAGGGACCTTTTGGGAAAACAGTTCGCTGCCCCGGTGGAGTGGGTAAAAACACTCAGGCGGCTACATGGGGATGGAATTCGAGTGTTCGTAGAATGCGGTCCCAAACGAGTTATGACAAATCTAACACTCGACACATTACCCAAGGATTCGCTCGCGTTACCTACAAACCATCCCAAAAAGGGAGGGATCATGCAGTTGTTCGAATCCATTGCCGCCTTGATCGTAGAAGGTTTTGAGTTGGATATTCCGGCTGCAGAGTCTCCGACACAGCCTCAGAATGTTCACCCGATTCGTAAAAGGCCTACTCTTGCCATCGTTTCATCAGTTGGTGAGACCGACGACCGTCTTTCGAAAAAGGAGGCCAACAAATCAAAGGAGATTCCATCGCCTCTAGACGGGCTTCTTGATACCGAGTTGCGCGAAATCGCTTCGAAAATGGAATTCAAGCGCTTTCTGGAACTTCAGGGAGCGCCGATAAAGAGTCTGATCAAGTCAAGTTTCACCAGTTTTGTAGAAAATATCTTACCGCTTGAAAGGACGTCGAACCTTCTGAAAACTGAGGGCATGGATCTAAAGCCCGTTGTGATTTCAGGAATGTCGACGGGATTACCTACGGATATTCGGTTTGCTTTTGACAAGGCAAATCTTGATGACCTTATTCTGGGAAAGAATTTCATAAAGAAGGTTCCTGAAACAACCCGTCGTGAGATGCTCGATAAAAATGTCGAACGGCTTTTTAAAGGCCCTGCCGGCGAAGTGGAACTTCAGATCGTTGATAACATGTCTGGAGTCATCAAACTCGCCGGTTTTTTTGAAGACCACGAATCGGTTGTAGAGGAGTTCGGGCTTGAAAGACGCCTTGTAGACACCATGGATGTAACAACCAGGCTGGCTGTAGCAGCAGGCTTGGAAGCCCTTAAAGACGCCGGTGTACCACTAATTCAGCAAGTCAAGACAACTACGACGGGAGGTGAACTACCTGGAGCTTGGACCTTATCACCAGATCTAAGAGAAGAAACGGGAGTAATTTTCGCATCAGCTTTCCCCGGTATGGCGTCATTGGTGGATGAAGTGACCAAGGAGGCGCGTGCCAGATATGGAGCTGGAGCGAAGAAGCGGCTTATTGATTTTTACACTGGAATTGTTCAAAGAATTGAAGACGATCGCGTAAAAGAATCCATAACCAGCTGGTTCACAGAAGAATTCGACGGACTCAGTGGAGCAAACTCCGGTGAACTCTATACTTTTAACAGGAACTTTCTTTTAAGAGTCATGAGTATGGGACACAGCCAATTGGCGCAACTGATCAAGGCGCAGGGACCAAACACCCATGTTGACGCTGCTTGCGCCGGAACTACGCAGGCGATTCTTCTTGCGAAAGACTGGATAAGAACAGGTCAGGCTAAAAGAGTATTGGTCGTTGCAGCGGACGACGTAGCTGGAAGGCAACTGTTCCCATGGATAGGTTCCGGGTTCCTGGCAATGGGAGCGGCCACTACTAACGCCAACGTAGATGAAGCTGCCCTGCCATTTGATGATCGTAGACATGGACTGATATTGGGTTCTGCTGCTGCGGCTATAGTCCTCGAAAATGAAGATCTCGTAAAACAGAGGGGTATGGAACCAATCGCCTCTATCGAAGCGGGAGCAGTTGCAAACAGTGGTTTCCATGGAACACGCCTTGATGTTGATCATATTGTGACCGTCATGGAGAAGATGATCTCAAGATGGGAGAAACAATCCGGTATATCCCGTCACGAACTGGCCAGGAAAATGTTCTTCATGTCACATGAAACGTATTCTCCGAAACGGGGCGGGAGTTCGTCCGCCGAGATCAAGGCTCTGCGTTCAACTTTCGGAGAAAGCGCCGGGATTATTCCCATAGCCAATACGAAAGGTTTTACCGGTCATACTATGGGAGTAGGGATTGAAGATGTCGTTGCGTTGAGATGTCTCCAAAAGCGTAGATTGCCTCCTATCCCAAATCTCAGGGTCCCTGATCCAGAATTTAAGGACATGAACCTCAGTCATGGGGGCCACTGTGACGCAGAATACGCTCTGAGATTAGCGGCTGGATTCGGATCACAGATTGTGATGTCCCTCTACAAAATAGTGAGTCATGAAGAAAATCGAGTTACAGATTTCACCGCAAACCGTAAATGGCTGAAAGAAATTTCAGGTTATCAAGATCCTGTGGTTTCAATTCAAAATAGAACTTTGAGGATGGTGGAACGCATAGCAGCAGAGAAACCAGCCGTAGTCAGGATCGAACCGGCTGCGTTGAATCAACCGGCATTAGCGGCCGTAGCGACAAATTCAGATTCAGTACTTGCAATTGACGAAATTAGACAAACGATTTTGGCCTTGCTCTCGGAAAAAACAGGTTATCCCCCAGATATGCTTGATACGAGTCTCGATCTCGAAGCTGACCTCGGAATTGACACGGTGAAACAGGCTGAATTCATTTCCGACGTTCGTGAGAAATTCAACATCCCTAGAATTGAAGGTCTAAAGATAGCGGAGTTCCCAACCATCGAGCATATCATCAATTTCGTCATGGAACGCACATCCGCATCGGCGCCCCCTCAGACCACTGTAGAGGCAAATCAAGCTTCCATTCCCATTGATCAAAGGACCCAGGACGAAGCTGAAGTTGGAACCAAGATATTAGAATTGCTTTCGGCCAAGACAGGATATCCTTCAGAAATGCTGGATCCCGATCTGGACCTGGAAGCTGACCTCGGAATTGATACGGTTAAGCAGGCTGAATTCATCACAGAGGTCAGGGAAACTTTTGGGATTCCTCGGATAGAAGGTCTTAAAATCGCCGATTTCCCCACCATAAAGCACATTATAGGATTTGTGGTTGAAAAGGGGTCTCATAAACCGTCGGATAAAGTTCCAGAAAAATCGCTTGATCCTTCTCCAACAAACTTGAGTTCAGCCAGGATAAATGTTTACGAAGCAAAACTGGTCACCGTGCAGACTCGAAAAATCTCAACTATCCCTGCCATAGATGAAGTGTTGGTTTTCCGAGGTGAAGATTCTTTTGTAACAGGTGTCAGAGAAGCGTTTGGTTCCATCCCTGTTACACGACTGATTGACCCTGGTGAAATTCAGTCGCGAAACAACAGTAAAATCGGACTGATCAACATTGCGGCGTCATTTGACCTTGATTCCTCGTTAAATAACTCTTTTGAGCTATTTCGTACATTGGCCGCGACTTTTGATAATGGCCCAGTGTTTCTGGTAAATGTAGTCTCGGAAGATGGCGCTTGTGGCTTTGAAGCGCCCAAAGATACGGGTTACATTAGCGGGGCCATTACTGGAGCGGCCAAATCATTTTCTAGGGAATACCCTCGAACCATATGCAAATGCCTGGATATTCACCCGGAAATCCTGGAGAAGAATGGTCCTGAAATTGTCTTCCGAAGCCTGATTGAAGACTTTCCCCTTGAGACAGGCGTTAGTAGCGATCTCAAACTGCGAAGCGTAAGGTTTGCTCTTTCCCCGGAAATGGCAGAAACTTCCAACCTCGTTAGTCAGGGTGAGGTGATCCTTGTGACCGGGGGCGCCAGAGGCATCACAGCGGAGTGCATTAAAGGAATCGCCACGCAGGTTCCTGTGACGTTTGTGATATTTGGAAGAACCACGTTGTCGCCTCGATCCGAGTCCCTGTCCACCTACGGGCCCGAAGAATGGAACCAGGAAAAACTTAAAATAGTTGAGCGCCACAAACGCGAAGGCAAGTCCCCTACCCCTGTGTCAGTAGAAAAGGAGCTTTCAAGACTCAGGAACGAGGGAGAAGTCTTTATAAACTTGAAAAAGCTCAGAAACTTTGGGTCTGAAGTCATTTATCGTGGGGTTGACATCACAGATCCGGGAGCGGTGGACAGGGCTATTAATGAAATAGGTCGGCTTTGTGGTCGTGTGGATGTGTTTGTTCATGGAGCGGGCATCGACATCAGCCGATCTCTCAGTTCCAAGACGATGGATCAAATGAGGCTGGTTTTCGACGTTAAGGTCGTAGGGGCAAGAAATATCCTTGCATCTTTAGAAAGGCTACAGCTTCCACCAAGACGAATTATAGGTTTTGGCAGCGTGGCCGGTAGATTTGGCAATATCGCGCAGATTGACTATTCAGCAGCCAATGACTCTCTCGCGCACCTGTTGCGTAGAATGGACGGAGACAACGAGGTCCGGGCGTCTATAATTGACTGGGCTCCTTGGGCCGAAGTAGGTATGGCTACCAGAGGAAGCGTTCAACAAAGCCTTGAGGGGGCTGGGATAGACTTCATTCCTCCGGAAAATGGTGTGTCGGCTTTTATGCAGGAGTTAGCCAGATCGTCGGGCTCACCTGAAATTCTGGTGGCGGGAAAGCTTGGACCTTTTGAAAAAGACGCATTTGTCATCCCTGGTGAACAATCAGAGAAAGTCTTTTTCTTGGCGGGGCAAAAAGCAACTATCGAATCTTTGATCCCAGGTGAACATCTAAAGATGAAGATCGAACTCGATCCTTCTCACCCACTGCTTAATGATCATCGAATCGATCGAGCGGCCGTGTTCCCTGGAGCAGGTGGCATTGAGATTATGAGAAAAGCTGCGGAAATTCTTGATCCTTCCACGTCCGAAATGGTGATTCAGAATGTTCGATTTATGAAGCCATTAAAGATATTCAAAAACGAGAAGTTCGAGGCTATAGTTGATGTTTTTCGAGTTTCCGGTCCTGTGATCAAATTTAAGGCCCATATATCCAGCAGTCTTCTGGATAAAGAAGGCAGACCTTTCGGGGAGCCAAGATTACATCACGAACTGTCTCTCGGTTCAGACGAACCCGCTCATATTGATGTGCCGAATCAAAATTGGAAACAGGCTGTTTTTGTTCCGGAACAAGAGATTTACTCGGTATTTTTCCATGGTCCCGCCTTTCGATTCCTGGATTATGTGTCGGTTGAAGGAAACGGTAATGGAGTCCGCTTCCGATTCAAAGACACTGAACGTAGGTCAGATATGTTTCCGGATATTATTCCAGCGGCAATTGAAACAGCTTTTCAGGCTGGAGCTGCGTTCGGACTTGAATCTTACGGGGTAATGCCGTTACCCGTCGGAATAGAACAGATTGTGATTCTAAAGCCAAACGGCACACCTACTCATGGAGTTGTAATTCCGACCAACATAATTTCAAAACCTGGGACAGACGTTCGTACTAAGATTCGGTTTGACGGAATTCTTAGCGAAGCCGACGGGACTCCTGTGATTCTCTTGAAAGGTTTTGAGATGGTGGAGTTAAAAACTGTGGATTCTTTTCCAAACAGGATCTTTGAAGAAATGTCTCCTGTTGATGAGCTTCCCGACGAACTGGAAAAGGATTCAGAATCAGCCAAACTATTTGTGGATGGTGACAGCACGTCTTATCTCGCAAATGCGACCCCCAAAAGACGCAAGGAATGGATTGCGGGACGGATTATTATGAGGAGAGCCTTGACGCGTTTGCTCTCAAACAACGGTAATGCCCAATATAAGGACAAACTCGTAAGGATACTTTCTGACGATCTCGGGAAACCCACCGCAAGTTTCTCAGACGATTCCGATTTGGAATTTGCGGCAGTGACGGTATCTCACTCCAACGGTCTTGTAATGGGTTCGGCCGCAGCAACCAAAGCGTTTCAGGGAATTGGAATAGATATAGAAAAAGTTGAAAAGCGCAGTAGCGGCTGGGGAAGCGATTATTTCTCCGATTCAGAAATTGAACTGGCTAATGGATCAGAAGATCGAGCACGTCAGTTGACTCGGATTTGGAGCCTGAAAGAAGCCAGCCTAAAAGCGCTGGGTGTCGGCTTACGCTATGACCTGAGAGATATTAACGTTGTTTCACTCGAAAAATGCGGCAGGGCAAGGTTAGAATTTCAAAATGAGGCTGGTAATTTCCTGCGTGATAATGGTTTTCAATCCATTGAGGCTCGTGTGGAGGACATGGGCGATGTAGTTGTGGCCAGGGCTTTGATAAGACGCTAGATTGTATGATTTATAATTTTCGTGCCATGATAAGAATTGTTTTCTGCATGGCTTTGATACATAATTAACCATTGATGTGTTATCCTTTAGGAAGCCATTCAAAATCTGTTTTCGGTCCAGCCGGTTAGGTATTCGGTTATGCCGGTTGCGCCTACCAAATTGCCTCCTTATGCCGAATTACGCTTTGAGCCCTTTTCCAGATAAAGATATCAGGGACCATCTGCCGGCGCCTCTGAGGCGCTTGGCCTATGAAAAGGATGTAGTCCATGAATTTGAGCAAGGCTCCCTTATTCTGGATAGGGAAACATCGGCAAATCACGTCGCATATCTGATTTCCGGATCTGCCAGCGTTGTCTTACGCAATGAAGACAACGAGAGGATATCAGTCGATACTCGCGGACAAGGAGACATCTTCGGGGGTATAGAGTTTTTTACAGGCGTTCCATGGAAATCCGACACGGATCTTGTGGCGGAAGAGCCTGTGACAGCTTTGATCATTTCATCGGAAGACTTTGAAAAACTTATACGTGAAAATCCCGATTTTATCGTAGGCCTGACCAAAAACCTTGTTCGTAAAATAATGTCTCTCGATAGGCTTATGCTCAGAAGCAAGCTGAAGAGACGAACGCTCCATTCTCTTATTAGCCAAGAATATCAAATATTTCCAGATTATGTAATTGGGGAGTATGTACAGAAAAGCCTTACAAAGAATATAGAACAGCTTGCCGAATCCGACGGCCCAGCATTGGTAATAGGCGAAAGTGGGGTTGGTAAAGAGATTATTGCCTACCAGATGTACAAGATGAGTACCCACGGCAAGGAGGTTTTTTTAGTCCTTGACTTGCACAGGGCTTCGGATAGTTGGCTTTCGAACTCATTAGAAAATCCAAACAACTGCAATGAAGCTTCCCTCACTGAAAAACAACTAAAGCTTCTCTTCGGATTTGAAGAGGTCGGTCGTGACGGCGCTACAAAAGAAACCCCAGGTTACTTTGAACTAAGCGAAGATGGGACACTTTTAATCCGTGGCATCGAGAAACTTACCCCAGTATGTCAGATGAAACTGATGGAGGCAATTGTTACCGACACCTTCAGGCGTAATGGAGGAATTGCCCAGCTCCAGGCAAAAATTCGACTGATAGCCACTACAAGGCTGGCCCCACGCCAGATTACTTTGGAAGACCACCCTCTAATTTTTGGTCTCTTGCAGCGATCTATAACAATACCACCGCTCAGGGAGAGACATCGCGAAATCCCGGGCTTAATTCAACATTACCTTACAAAATATCAGACTGAACTTAATAGGAATTTAGGCGATGTGCCTGAGGAAACTCTAAATACGCTCCTGAACTATTCGTGGCCTGGAAACGATTTGGAACTCGCGAATACTCTGAAACGGGCCATTCTGGTTTGTGAAGCCGGTGTTCTAAGGCCTCAGGATATATATTTTGACTTGCAGCGAGTCCAGGGAACAAAGAAGTTCAACCTTTTCAAATTCTCATTCATCAAGAAGGCATTTCTGAGTCCATTGTACCCAGCGTCACTACAAAGCGCGGCCACTCCATTTTTTTTCCTAATACTATTGTTCCTTTTTCTTGGTCCATCCGATCCGATGAACAACCCTGCCGCTCTTATAAGTTGGGCCCTTGGTTGGCCGATCCTGATTATCGGCTCGCTCCTTTGGGCAAGATTCTGGTGTTCCATATGTCCGATTGGAGTGATAGCAAACCTGGCCAAGAGAATTTTGTCTTTTGAAAAACCTTTCCCCGCATTCCTTAAGCGGCATTCGGATTTTCTAATAGCCGGAGCGGTCCTTTTTGTAATCTGGTTTGAAACCGCCACAAATATCAGAAATTCCCCGGCAAAGCTTGGGCTTCTCCTACTTACGATGCTACTATCAGCAATCCTTGTGTCCATCGTCTATGAACGACAATCCTGGTGTCTCTACCTTTGTGGATTAGGCGGAATGGTTGGTGTCCTTTCAAAGACTTCTTTTCTTGAGTTGCGCGCCAACAGCGCCATATGCATCGCCGAATGTTCTTCCAATGAATGTTATGTGGGCACGGAAGACAATGTAGGTTGCCAGTTCGGACATGCCGGTCCACGACTCCGGAGCAATCGGGTTTGCAGACTCTGTGGACAGTGTGTGAAAAACTGTCCTCACTCTGCTATAACTCTCAATTTGCGTCCACCGGGAGAAGAGATCTGGCAACTTAGCCAGAGGCATGCGGGCACGGCTTTCCTGGTCTTGGGGATGATCGGTGGCCTGTTTAGTGAGATGGTGAGCAAAATGCCGGAATACCACTCTCTTGCTTCTGATACGCCACTGGCGCCTGCGCTTTTTTTCACTTTGGTATTTTTGAGCATCATCATTAGCCTGAATCTGATGACATTGGCGTCCGCCCAAATATCACGACAAATCTTCGGAGACAGCCTCAGGCAGAACTACGCGAGATTCGGCCTCGCTCTATTACCACTAACCCTTGCCTGCTTTACAGCTTTTCATGTTTACTATCTTATTAACCTCGGTGTGCAGATACCCATTCTTATCAGCAGGTACTTTGACATTGAGATATTGCGGAGCCTCATAATTACGATTGAGCCTAATACTACAAGATTTATTCAATATACTGTAATCTTTATTGGACTGGTTTGGACCTTGATAACTGATTTCAAATTGGGACAGTGGAGCAAAAAGTCATGGCCCAAGAAGCTAATTGGTTTGGCCCCTCATGTTTTTGTGGGTTTGACAATTTCGGTTCTAATGGTCAAGGCCATAAACGCGTTTTTCTACAATATTCGTTAATATAAACGGTTATGGAGAAGAATTTTGGATGTTTTAGAGTCAACACAAGTCACCATGGACAAACTTGAGCAGGAACTGATTCAGCAAATCAGGAGTAGAGTTCCAGTGGCTTTTGAAATTGGCGCACATATAATGAACAGCGGTGGGAAGAGAGTTAGACCGCAGTTGACCGTTATTTCAGCTCGAATTGGAGGATACACCGGTATGGACGCTATTACCCTGTCTGGGGCGATAGAGTGTATACATACAGCTACATTACTTCATGACGATGTTGTAGACTCGGCCGACACGCGTCGGGGGAGACCATCGGCAAACATACTCTGGTCAAACGAAATGTGTGTTTTGGCTGGAGATTTCATACTTGCCAAGGCCTTCTCAGCTCTGACTTCGCTTAATAATCTGAAAATTCTGGGAATTGTTTCCCGAACTACTGAAAGATTAAGCGAGGGTGAACTTTTCCAGATGATGAATATAGGCAACATGAATTTTACGGAAGCGGATTATCTTCAGGTAATCGCAGACAAAACCGCCGTGCTTATGGAAACGGCATGCAGAGGCGGTTCTATCTTGGGTGGTCTTGATTCCGTACAGGAAGATGCTTTGGCGCAGTTTGGCTTCAACCTAGGAATAGCGTTTCAGATGACCGATGATGTGATAGATTACAGGTCTGACAAAGAAACGATGGGCAAGACCCCAGGCAAAGACCTGGAGGAAGGGAAATTGACTCTGCCCATGATCACGGCTCTGAAAAGGGCTACAATGCAAGAAAAGGCCAGGGTCAATGCTATGATTTCAGCAGGAGTAGTGACCAACGAAGACTTGGAATGGGTCAGAGAGTTTCTCAATCGAAGAAACGGTATTTCTGAGACATTACTTAAAAGTCGTGAGTATTTAGGAAAAGCAGTGGAATGTCTCGCCGTATTTCCGGACTCGTATGAGAAAAGTGCACTAATCAAGCTTTCCGATAAAATATTACATCGAACATACTGAGCCATTTCTTGACATAACTGTGTTGGATTGATAAACAGCGCAATAGGCCATAATTTTGTGAGGATATTCTATAGTGACTTCCCTCGTACGTTTTTTGTTGGTGGCTCTTCTTGCAATTTTGTTATCGGGTTGCCCTTCCTGGTGGTCATCCGATGTAAAAGAGAAGAATCCGACTCCTGAGGAATTGTTCAGTCAGGGACAGGATAAAATAAAGCAGAAGAAATATGAAGAAGGTGTAAATATTCTCGAACGTTTAAAATCAGCTTATCCGGAATTCAAACAAATGCCCCAGGTTTATCTGGCAATAGCCGACTCATTTTACGATCAGAATTCCTATGACAAGGCTATCGCCCGTTACCTGCAATTTCTGGAATTGTACCCGGGCGACAAAGAAGCTTCAAGAGCCAGGTATCAAATAGGCATGGCCTATTTTAAGCAAATAAAGGGCACCGATCTTGACAATACTGTAGTAAAACAGGCCATTAGGGCTTTTAAAGCTGTTTCTGAAGCACAGACCCCAGGAGAATGGGGCAAAAAGGCTGAAGAGAAAACTCGTGAATGTGAGAGGAAACTTGCCGAAAAAGAATTGTATAAGGCAAGGTCCTACATAAGCCTGGGCAATTACAAAGCGGCCCGGCTCGCGACTCAACGTGTTTTGGATCAGTACCCAAAATTGGGACTGGACGATGAAGCCAAGAACCTTCTTGAGCGCATTAAGAATAAGTAATTCCTGCCGTTTGTTACCATCTATCTGTTTTTTTAGACGAGAATGTCTGTGATTGAAGGCGTAATCCGGTTCCGCGGGGACATTCCGGATGCGTCATCCTGGATTGGAGACAACTGATGTTTAAGAAAAATATTCTTTGTATCGGCGCAGGCTATGTTGGCGGTCCCACAATGGCGGTTGTCGCCCGCCATTGTCCTGAATATAGAGTGGTTGTTGTGGACATCAGTCACGAGCGCATCGCTCAGTGGAATTCTGGAAATTTACCCATATATGAACCGGGATTGGCCGAAATAGTATCGGAAGTCATCGGCAGGAATCTCTTTTTCAGCACTGATGTTGGCAGTCACATTGAAAAGGCTGACATCATATTTGTTAGTGTAAACACACCGACCAAAACATTTGGTTTAGGAGCAGGTAAAGCCGCTGATTTACAGTTTTGGGAAAAAACGGCCCGCCAGATACTAAAATTCAGTTTAACCGGAAAAATAGTAGTTGAGAAAAGCACGCTACCGGTCAGGACTGCTGCCGCAATAGGTAGAATTCTCGATTCCAATGATCAGGGGGTCCATTTTGAGGTTGTGTCCAACCCTGAATTCCTTGCAGAAGGGAGCGCAGTCCGTGACTTGGAAAATCCTGATCGAGTACTCATTGGGGCCAGGCAAACTGAGTCAGGTCAAGCCGCCCTTCAGGAAATTGTTGAGATTTACAGGCATTGGGTCCCGGAAGAAAAAATTGTTACATCCAACGTTTGGTCAAGCGAACTTTCCAAACTCGTGGCCAATGCGTTTCTTGCTCAAAGAGTATCGTCCATAAATACCATCTCAGCCCTTTGCGAAAAGACAAACGCAGACATAGAAGAAGTGGCCAAGGCAGTTGGAATGGATTCGAGAATAGGGTCCAAATTCCTTAAAGCTGGTGTAGGATTTGGCGGTTCATGCTTTAAAAAGGATATACTCAATCTCACCTATATTGCTGAAAACTATGGCTTGTTCGAAGTAGCGCGGTACTGGGAACAGGTAGTCCAAATCAATTCATACCAGCAGAGAAGATTCGTAAACCATATAATAAACAACATGTTCAATACCGTTGCAGGGAAAAGGATAGCTGTATTCGGTTTTTCATTCAAGGCAGACACTGGCGACACTAGGGAATCACCGGCTATATGCGTCTGTCAAGCACTCCTTGAAGAAAGGGCTGTTTTGGCAATTCACGACCCAAAGGCCCTTGAAAGCGCCAATCAAGAACTTGCTGATTATACAGGTCAATTTACATTGGAGTCGGACCCTTACGAAGCCGCATTGGGGGCCCATGCAATCGTAGTGGCTACTGACTGGGCCGAATTCGCAACATTAGATTATGAACGAATTTATGAAAGCATGGAAAAACCCGCTTTCATTTTTGACGGAAGGAATTTGCTTGACCACAGGAAATTGTATGAAATTGGTTTCTCGGTCCATAGGATAGGTAGACCATCGCTGTCACGAATATAAAATTTTGACTCAATTCCGCCTAAGCTGCTATCCCTTAATCAAAATCCGCAAGGCTCCAGACAATGAGTGATAGTCACAATGGTGGTGAATTAAAAAGAGAGCTGGGCCTGTTTTCTGCTACGATTATTGTTGTCGCAAACATGGTAGGCACTGGCATATTCACTACTCCAGGACTAATTGCCGGTGAACTTGACAAACCTATTAGCATGCTGGTCTGCTGGATTCTGGGCGGGCTTTTCGCGGTGACCGGAGCGCTCTGTTATGGGGAATTGGGCGCGATATATCCTGAGGCGGGAGGAGAATATGTATATCTGCGCGAGGGATTCGGAAAGTTGGTGGGGTTCCTGTCGGGCTGGGTCTCCCTGATTGTGGGGTTTTCTGCGCCTATCGCTGCGGCTTCAATAGCCTTTGGCGGTTACGTATTTGAAACCTTAGCCATTCCATCCGGGCCAGTGATGACATTTTCTTTGTTTGCAGTCCCCCTTGTTACTCTTTCTTTTCCCACGGCGCTGGCTGTAACTACGATCGTGCTATTGTCTTTCATACATTACTGCGGCGTCGCATTTGGCAGCACAATCCAGAATGCGCTGACCCTCTTCAAGATAGGCGTTATCATTGTTTTTATTGTAACTGCCCTCGTTGTGGGTCAAGGATCAATGTCTCACTTTTCAGGAGGATGGCGAGTTACTGGCATGTTTCAGGACAAGTTTGCCATCTCACTTGTATTTGTGTCATTCGCATACAGCGGATGGAATGCGGCGGCCTACCTCGGCGCCGAAATCAGGAAACCGGACGTTACGCTCCCCGCATCCCTTATTTTAGGCACGATTCTGGTGACTAGTTTCTATCTTCTTTTAAACGTTGTGTATATCTATTCTCTGCCAAAACAAGCCATGGTGGGGGTCATTGAGATCGGAGCAAAATCGGCCGTAGCATTATTTGGTGAATACATCAGCAAATACTTTAGCGCCTCAATATCATTGGCTCTTTTGTCAGTTTTGAGCGCTATGATCATGACTGGTCCAAGAGTTTACTATGCCATGTCCAGGGACAGGGTGTTTTTCGAGTCTTTAGGAAGAATTAACTCCATTCACAAAACGCCGGCGCGTTCAATAGTATTGCAAGGGGCAATAGCCATATTGATGGTAATTACAGCGTCATTTGACAAGCTCCTTGTTTATATCGGTTTCACCCTTTCCATTTTTACCTCATTGGCAGTGGTCAGCCTGATGCGCTTGAGGTTTGCTACTCTACCGAACCATCCCGGATACAAAACGTTTGGTTACCCGGTGACACCGTTAGTATTTATTTTGGGAAACCTATGGATTATCTATTTCTCTATAAAAAGCAGGCCTATTACTACCCTTTGGGGTTTTCTGACCATTTGTTTAGGTATCTTTATTTTTCTGTTTTTTCACTGTAACAGCAGCCGAAGAGAATCATTTTCACAAACAACCAATGAGCTGGATCATGGAGAGTAAGACCTGTTTCCCTCAAATCCTTATTGGTTTTAATGTTGATTGCCCTTGTGAGTATTGACCCAAGACGCTACAGATGCATCGGGAAAGCAGTCAGAACTGGGTCTATAAGGTTTGAGATCAATTATGGGTGTGCCATCAAACGCGTCTATGCCGTTGATTGTAATTACACCGTCATCTATGGATTCTATTTTGCATATTGACAAACCTATGAGATTTGGTCGAACCGGCGCATGTGTAGCAAAAACACCTGTAAGCGGGTTTTCTTTGTTTCCCCGCGGATGGACTTTCAATATGGATCGTTTCTCCAGTGAATCGTTCCTGTCGAACCAGTAAAAAACATAGATGTGTGAAAAATCTTTGAGCCCTGACAGGGCTTCCCGATACTGTGGCAAAATGTCAAGCGTCACCTTGCCGGAATTTTTGACCACATATCCTATGGGATGGACCGAATAGTCCGTGGCAAAAGACTGTGAGGCAAATCCTACAAATAGGCAAATCACAATTAGATAATACAGGTCCTTCATTGTTATGGCGCTCCTTCCCATGAATCAGGGTTATCGGCATCCCAAAGTTTCTAAGGATCATTCGTCGCACAAACGATTTCGTTGATGCAAGCGCTTTGAGAAAGCGCCTTATAAAATGCGCTCCACCATGCCCAAAGAATGATAAATCGTCAAGCTATTCCAAAAAGCCGATCCTAATTGTAGGCCCCTTCGCCTACTTTCTGGCGTATTACTTTCTTGTTCAGTTTCCCGACACTTGTTTTAGGGATTTCCTGGACATGATAAAATCTGTCGGGAATCGCCCATTTGGATATAGCTCCTTTATCTGCCAATCCCTGCATATACGCACGCAGAATGTCTTCAGAGAACGTGTGATCAGGACCGAGTACTACCAGCGCTACCGGCCTCTCGCCCCATTTTTCGTCTGGAACTCCAATTACAGCGACTTCGGAAACTGATGGATGCTGACTGATAAGACTTTCCAGCTCAAGGGACGAAATCCATTCGCCTCCCGTTTTTATGACATCCTTAACCCTATCCGTTATCTTGACATAACCCTCGGAATCTATGTTAGCCACATCGCCTGTGTGTAACCATCCGTCTTTCCAGAGTTCTTCAGATTTTTCCGGTGATTTGAAATAACCCTGCGTCAACCAGGGTGTTCGGACTACTATTTCACCAGTGGTCACACCATCATGAGGAACTGCGTTACCCTTTGAGTCCACGATCTTGAGATTTACCAGTGGAGTAGGAAGCCCCGTTTTGATCAACACATCAAGCTTGTCTTCATTACTCCAATCCATCATCTTTGGTTTCAAATTGGCCGCTGTCAGGAGCGGACAGGTTTCAGACATGCCGTAGGCCGCTATAATTTCTATTCCTAAATCCATAGAAGCCTTTGCCAGTCCTTTGGGTAGAGCGGACCCACCAATTACCACTTTCCAATTGCTGAGATTGACCTGTTTAGCTATAGGACTTGTTACCAACATGTGAAGGATTGTAGGCACACAGTGAGAAAAGGTGACCTTCTCGGAAAGTAGAAGTTTCAACAACATGGCCGGTTCGTATCTTCCCGGATAAACCTGCTTACAACCCATGAGTGTAGCCAGGTATGGGATACCCCAGGCGTGAACATGGAACATTGGCGTTATAGGCATATAAACGTCGCTGGATTGGAACCGCGCTACAGAACTAAACGCTGAGAGCGCCATCCCTATGTCAAAGGTATGTAATACTAGCTGCCGGTGACTATAATAAACCCCTTTAGGGTCACCAGTTGTTCCAGTAGTATAGAACAACGTCGCCATAGTATTTTCGTCAAAGTCAGGGAATTCAAATTCGGGTGATGACTTGGCGAGTAGGGCTTCGTATTCGCCCGCTAATGACAAAGTTGTCTTCGGACCTTCCTCGCTGTCTTTCAGTAATATTATCTTTCTTACGGTAGTTAACTGATCGGCAACACTTTCCAAAAGCGGAATGAACTCTTCGTTGACCAGCAATACCGTGTCCTCGGCATGGTTAACCGTATACACTATCTGCTCCGCTGAAAGTCGAACATTAACAGTGTGGAGCACTGAGCCCATCATTGGAACAGCGAAAAAACATTCCAGATAACGATGCGAATCCCAATCCATGACACCGACAGTGTCGTCATAACCAACTCCCAGACCGGTCAATGCCGACGCCAGACGGTTTATGCGCTGATACAGGTCTCTGTAGGTCATTCTTAACTTGTCCCGATATACTATTTCTTGATCGGGAGCGTAAAGAATCGGGGTGATCAAAATGTTTTTTATTAAGAGCGGGTAGGAATACGCGCTAGGGGTTCTTTGAATCAGTCTGGGTTGCTTATCCATCTCAAAACTCCTTAAATTTTTTAAAGGCAATTCTTGCGCTCTTTCAAGCAGATTTCAGTATACGGGGATCGGGCAAAACCGGGGAATTTAATAAACGGATGTTGAATAACTTATCCTATCGAGATTGACTTTAAAGTCAACTAATTTCACGATGCAGACGCGCTCCCGAATTTGATAAAGATGTTCAACCTAAACCATTATTCAAAAAGATTTTTCCTAAAATCATCCAAACCGCTTTAGAATTCAGATTCGATAAAAAGATTCTTCAAAATCTGGCTTGTTGGCGTATTTCTTCATGAACATGGCTGGAAATTTATCCAGATTCATCAATATTTCCGGTATTATTTCCACTCCACTCTGTTTCAAGGCTTCCAATATCTTTTCAGGAGACGGAGGACATGTCTTCACACAAATAGCGTCTTTAAGGCCCGGGTCGCCCTTGTTGGCTTCGAAAAGACATTTTCCAATAAGCACAGATTTTTTCCCCGGGGTGGGTTTCATCAATTTACCCGTTAGGACTTCCACATTAGGCCATGGCTTTCCTTTCCACGACATCGCTATTGAAGTCAACACGGCGCCGGTTAACAGGGAACAATAGGTGCAAAGACTTGAGTCATATTTCGGGTAGGTTATGCCTGCAATACCCATTTTCGCCATCGGCAAAGGAAGAGAATTGTCTTCAGTATAAGGGAATGTGTAGTCGTGGAATGAGATTACGGACTTGAGATCCAGTCCGCGCAATTCAATATCAGTCATGTCCATGGACCTTGATCGGGATTTCGCGGCGTGTACAAGGTGAGGAACTTGATCCGGAGAATACCCTAATGCTTTCGTTCCTACAAAATCGGCTGACAACACATCCCATGAAGCAACGAGAAGATCGCTCCTCCTGGCCTTTCCGTCAAAAGCGGGGCCTCGCTCGTTTGAATATATACCATCGATGACTGTAAGCATTTTTGGAAATTTATTCATAAGCTTAGAGACATAGAAATGCAAATCGCGATTTCCATCAACACTGTGACATTTTTTCCGGGAATTTATATCAATAGTCCCCTTGAGGTTCTTAACTCCCAAACTCACAACTGTCTGGGCGTGCGTTTTCAGAACTGGCAGATTTATCACAACGTCACTGTTCACTATGTCTGAGTTGAAGTTCAGACTTACTCCATCACCCAAATCCACCTTTTCAAAAGGACGGTCAAAGACATTGACACACTTGATCCCGTACCGTTTTTCCAGGGACCTGTATCCTAGATATCTATAAGCGTCTTCCTGACTTTCCTTGTCCTTGGGATCAAGGACTACTGTACCCTCGCCTATAGTTATATCTTTCAACCCGTAGTCCACCATGAGCTTTACCATATCTGCGACTACTCTGGACGTCGTGATAACACCCCACTTGGGGAAAGGAACCGATTTACCCCAAAACACAATGTTAGGTTTGACGAAAACCTTAGACGACGTGGGTATTGAGTTTAAACCACCGGCCAAGTCCACAACTTCTCTTACAGAATCAAAAGGAGCGACATACCTAGACATTCCAACTACGTGTTTTTCCATATGTTTCCTCTAAATCTCCGGCGTCAGCGCCAGGTTTTGTTATAGTAAATTTTTTCAGCAATAGTTAAGGTTTATGAAAGATTGGTATATCTGTCCACTGAAAAAGCCAACCCCCTTGAAAAAGCCTGGCGAAATTCAGAATTGGATTGAATTGAATGTAATAGAGTATTCTTCAGATAGTTTAGGTTCTCAGGATCATAAAAATAGTTCCTGAGAACCTCTGCTTGGAAGGTAAAATGATTTTAGCTAAAACCAGTTAATTATAAACGTCTGATTGAGACGATGTAAATCTACAAACCTTTTGTAAGCTTGTCCCAGAGAGAAAGTATGTCGGCCTTAGCGCTGTCCTTTTTCTCATCAAGTTTTTTGTTTAAGGTAGAAAATTGGTCCGTCAACGTCTTGACCTTTTCGGAAATTTCCTTGCCACCCTTATCTTTTAAAAGTTTCAGCGTATCAGAAGCGTCTTTCACATAAGCTTTCGCTCCGGCCCATTCATTGTTTTGCACGCTCTTCAGAGCCTCCCACAGGTCTGACCGGGCTTTCACAACCGGGGAATCCCATTCATCATATTCAAAAAACACCAATCTGTTTTGAATGTCGGCTAAACACTGATTCGCAACTTCGCCATTCTTGGCGTTCAAAGCTTCCGCAGCCTTTTGCAGCTCTAGCTTAGCTTCCCCAACGTCAAGAGACGCTTTGGTGAAAACAAAATCAATGTCCACCGGGGTCGAGGAGTTTTTTGCAGCGGCTTGGGCTGCGGCTTCCTTTTTGGCTTGCTTGATCGGAAGTAAGACCGATTCCGCCTCGTCGAGTTCGGAATAGATGGGAACAACTAGTTGTTCGACCACGCGTTTGTCCGTGTAGGTCGTGTCGCCGGATTTTATGTTGGCGTCAACCTCATAAGTGGGGGCAGCGTTGTCTACAATCTTCACAAGGGTAAGACCCTTTGCTACCTGTTCGTTGGCCGCGTCGAGGTCATTTTTTTTTATGTCCTTACGAGCCAGATTCACATGAACCAAAATTCGGCCGGCCGCTTGTGAAAGTGCCCGATACTCCGCGTCGGTAAGTTTTTTCTTTGGGCTGACCTTAATATCTGAAGTAATAGTGTCAGCGGCAAAAGCTGTCCCTTCTAAGAAAACATTCGAACACAAAATACCAGTGCAAAAAAGCAAACCGTAAACTGAGAGCCTCTTTAACATCACAAATCAATCCCCTTTCTATAATAATTCATTAGATTTCATAGCCGCAAGTAAACCCATATTTAGAGAATCTTGCTTCTGTTACCTTAACGACAAGCTACTCAAATTTTAGTTCTCACTATAGGCATTTTATTGAGCCATAAAAATTTTCTGTTCAGTAGCCCACTTTTGTTTCCATTACGTAGAGATCACGTATCCAAACAACTCAAAAAGGTATGCCGCTTAAAACAAAATTTTAACAAACAGTGAATCCTCTCATAACCCCGAGCATCTATTTAAGCAGATTGATATAGTGATTCCGGAAAACGGAGGAGATATAAAATGAGCGCAACAAGTGAATTTCTAGGAAATATAAATGATGGTCTTGGGCAAAGGATAGAAGAGCAAAGCGTGCGTCCAAGCGTTGAAGTATGGCCTGATGAAGACGATTTTGGAAGATGGGTAGCGGCTCATCGTGATCCAGTTCGATCAGTGATATGCAATGCCCCTGAATTCGCGGATACACCTTTCTGCGGCAGGGGAATTCATTAGTAAGCACATTAATTGATAATGCTCTACAATTGATGAACCCGCCCATCTCCAAATGGTTTAAAGAATTGATAGAAAATTTAATCATGACGAGGTGGGCCAATTATTGCGAAACACTATTGGGAGAAGTTTTCCTTTAAGTACTTTTATTTATTCCCACTAAAAACATGAACATGGGAATCCGCACATGCTAATTCTTTTCAGACTGCTCTAGTATCGTGGTCCGAACTGGACTGAATGTTCCAGGTGTTTGTTCCAGTTACCTGTATATATTTTTGCAAGCTCGTCAGATTTTATAATAAGAAGGTTTTCGGCGTTTTTGTATTCAGCCGCGTTGGTAAAATTGAAAGAACCAGTAATAACGGTCTTGCCATCAATAATCATGATTTTGTCATGAGCGGTTGCGTGATCACCATCCATAAATACCGGTAATCCTGAATTAGCCAGGAACGTCGCCGAGTTGTATTTCTCCAACAACTGATTCCTATCAATGATAACTTCGACTTTTACGCCCCTTTTGTGGGCAGCCAATAGAGCTTTTGCAATCGCTTTTGATGTAAAGGAATAAGCCTGTAAAAGTATTTGTGATTTCGCGTTATTTATCTCGTAGACAATGGCCCTGCCGCATCCATTATTGGGGCTGAAACATACCTTGACAGGAGTATCATTGAGAGTGATTTCTGCCCCACTACACGTCCACCAAGGCGCCAGTATTGATAGGAAGGCAATAATTGTAATCCAGTAGATCCGTTGTGATCTCATGACGCTCCTCCAGTCAATTTTACGGTTAATATCTGAGCGAATTGTAGTCCTTGTGAAGCCTCAGTGCTAATATATTCTTGCCTAAGTTTCGATGAATCGCATCCCTGAGAAGAGTTAAAGCATGGTCAATTGAAATTATTGTTTTGTCATGGCCGCAAGCCGTACATTATGGAATAAGGAGATACATGAATAATTGGCTTCTGTTAGATGACTATGAAGACAAGAGACTGCCGGATAGTTTTTCAATCGTCATAGACGCGCATGTGCATCTCTTCCCTGATGGAGTATTTCAAGCCATTTGGCGGTGGTTTGATCAGTTCGCATGGCCTATCCGGTACAAACTAACCTCACCTCAAATAATGGAATTCCTTACATCCAGAGGAGTAGATCGTATTCTAGGACTGCATTACGCTCACAAACCGGGTATAGCCCGTCAATTGAATACCTATATGGCCGGATTGTGCCGAGACCATCCTAAGCTAACCGGAACGGCCACTGTCTTTCCTGGTGAAAAAAATGCCGTAGATATTTTGAAGGAAGCGTTTGAATTGGGACTCGCCGGAGTAAAGCTACATGCTCACGTTCAGTATTTCGCTATGGATGACCCCGTAATGCATGAAATATATGAATCGTGCGTTAACTATAGCAAGCCTCTGATCATGCATGTGGGCAGAGAACCAAAAAACCACGGTTTTCCTTATCAACGAGATCCATACGAAACCTGCAAGGCCGACAAACTGGAACGCGTTCTGAAGGACTATCCGAGTCTGAAAATTTGTGTCCCACACCTTGGGGCTGATGAATTCGATCAGTATAAACGATTATTGGAAGGCTACGATAACTTGTGGGTCGATACGGCAATGGTTTTGGTGGATTACGTGCCAGGTTTCAAAGTTCCGAAATTGACGGAACTCCGATCGGATCGGGTCATGTTTGGAACAGATTTTCCAAATATTCCTTACGCATGGGACACAGAAATCCGGCAGTTGGGAAAGCTTCAACTTCGGGACGATTTTCTTGAGAAAATTTTGGAGCGTAACGCGATTGAATTTCTATCGACCAGCGCGTAGAGAAGGCCCCTCACTGATTCTTTTCCCGCCGCTCATCCAGAGCGGCCCTGTGTACCTCAAGAGCTGCAGGCTTGCTCTTCAGCGGGCGCTTCCGGCTGAGACGCCTTTTCTTCATGATGTCCCTCTCCACCTACCGCTGTCAGGCAGTTTTGCTGCAAAATTTGTATCTTTGTGGCCCCTACCGTCATGGCCACGGCCATTACTTCCTGAAGTTCTTCTTCTGTTGCCTCAAGGCGCCTTGCAACTGCAAGGCAATAGCGGGTTCAAGGGTCACATCCAGCAGCCAGTGAGGCCCCCAGGGCAATGAGGTGCTTTGTCTTGCGATCAAGTGCTCCTGAGGCATAAGCATCATCAAAGAATTCCTTGTACTTATCTAGGGCAGCCATTGAGTTTATCCCCCGTTCAGAGATTGACACAGCAGGTTTCACAGCTTTAAACAACATGCCCTTGGTAACTGGAGAGCTATTAAACCCTGTCTCGGATACTATTTCCACATCCCTAAAACCAGCCTCTTTTGTCATCTCCAGGAAATCCTTTCCTGGTATGGCTCCGCCCATTCACCCGGCCCAAGTGTCAATTCGTGCTTTGACATCCCCCGAAAGATGGCCTGTGAGAACCTGGTCAGCCATCATGAGCCGCCCGCCTGGCTTCATTACTCGAAAAACTTCCTTCAATGCCTTGAGTTTGTCGGGTATCAGGTTAAAAACCCCGCTCGAGATCACAACATCAAAGTCTTCATCAGGCAAGGTTAAATCTTCGCCAGAAGATTCCAGAAATGAAACGTTTTTGAGATTCGTCCGGCTTAGGTTCTGTCTGGCTCGCTCTACCATGTCGGAACTCATATCTATTCCAACTACCTTACCCGAGGGACCAACCATAATAGCGGCGACCATTGTGTCCACACCAGCGCCACAACCAACATCCAGGATACTTTCTCCCTCGTGGATTTCACCGACGGAGAATGGATTCCCTACACCACAGAACGAATCCAGCACTGATTCGGGTAAAGTTTCAATAATGTCTGGATCATATTTTAAGGCTTCCAGCCCGGCGCGTCCCGTTGGATAGCTGAAGAGTCCTTCAGGATTCACTGCTACCCTGGAGTATTTTCCTCGAATGCCCTCTTCGATCTTTTTCCTGTCTTGGTTGGTAAAATCAAGCTTCATGACGGGAATCTCCTTATTCGTAGAACCAAAATTCAACGTTACCGGCAAGGTAGGGAATCTGTTTCACCCTTGGCCTCTGTTAGTTTTTCCAAGAATTCTTTTAACGCTACAGCGTTATTGTATTGCTGGTCTTTGGCGCTATAAAGAAGGGTTATATCCTTTGCCATATTTTCAATTAAAGGTTCCAGTGTGTCACGCTGTTGTTCCAACTCAGCAAAATATCTTTCTTTAAAATCGAACCATTTTTCAGGGTCATGATTGAACCACTTTCTCAACTCGTCACTTGGACCGGCGTCTTTTAACCACGTGTCAATTTGGGCTTTCTCTTTCGATACGCCTCGTGGCCAAAGCCTGTCTACAAGGGCCCGGTAGCCATCGTCATCGGACGGCTCGTCATAAATCCGCTTGATTTTTATCACAGGTTTTCCTGCTTTCGATTAGAATTTGGGCTTATGAGTTAAACTATTCCTATATCGCTTAAGTTTACAATTTTGATCAAGTTTTCTTTGTTCCACAAATGTTGTAATACTTTTTTCAAAAAAGTGTTCATCAGTAACATTTTAACACAATCCCCACGGACAGGAGATAATTGCCTCATGGACATTTACACCACACCCGATTGGCCTAGATCAGCCTTGCTAACTATTGACGTGCAGTAAGATCAATGATTGCCAAATCGACTGGTTCGGGAAGTTTAGAAATGGAAGGATAGGCCCTGACGGACCTTACAGACTTCGCCCTTGGGTTCACCGGGTATAGAGTTCCTTTATAATCGCCCTGGAGTATGTTTAGAATAATATCGTGACCCACTTTCCCCGGGGTTGTGAAAGTAATCACAACCGCTACTGACTGGGGAGAAAATATGGTGTCAAATTGATTCATTTGTTTTCCTTTTGTCGTGCCAATACAGCCATAGTCTACACAAATCCCCGGATCATTTGAATTCCAAGTATTCTACGAACTGGACACATGCGATGTGATATTTTAAATTTACGTACCGGCCAATAATGCTTTGTTGATATGAAAGAGGTATCTGTTAATGAAGTTTACTTGTCTTTCCAGATCTAACTACTTTTAGGAATAGTTGAAATGGCTGTATTGGGCATTATTACTTGTCAAATTTTGGAACGGGAATTCGCGCATCTTCTTGCCAATGACCCCGAAATCTCGATGATTGGTATCATTGGGGATGAATATTCGCAGGAATTTAGCAAAACCCTGGAGCTAAAGACCACTATCAGACCAAAATCATTGGCGTCAGCGGCTGAACATGCGCCCACATCTTCAGATGGACTGGAAGTAATTGTTCGAGTCATCAAGGTGGGGCTTCACAGTGTAATACCGGACTTACGGAATGGAGTTAGACAAGCGGCAATAGCGATGGAGCCGTATGTGGACACCATATTGCTCGGTTACGGTTTGTGTGGAAACGCTTTAAAAGACTACGAGGAATTATTGCCAGCTTCCGTGGTTCCGGTAATCCTTCCAATGGACGGAGACCATCCGGTTGATGATTGCATAGGCCTAACAATTGGGGGCCGTGAGAATTATTACGAGGAACAGTGTAGAGTAGCCGGGACAATGTTCATTACTTCCGGGTTCTCGCGTCACTGGAAAACTTTGCTCCATGAAGGACGCACAGCGGAAAGATACGGCATCAAAATGATGAAGAGGCTGATGGCAAGCTACCAAAGAAGCTTGCTCCTGCCAACGGCAGTGGCTACCGAACATGAACTGGCATCGGGAAGTCAGGAATTTAGCGAGATTTATGGTCTTCGAACTGAAGTGCGACCCGGTACCTTGGACATCCTCGAGAAGGCATGGAATTCGGCAAAGCAGGTAGTACGAAGGATCGATTCATCTGGTAAATAAAAGGTAGAATTTATTGCAGGACCGTCAGCGTTGTGTAGGTCGCGTTGCGCCTTCCAAGATTTGTGCCTCTGACTCTACACAAAAATATAGGAAACCTACAGTTTTATATTTAACCTGCCGGCAAAGAGATGTTTGTGACTGAGCCTAATAAACTGTTTACATTCGAGTTTTTCGGATTGTGCATGGTCGCATTCCTCGCCATCTGCAACGTTAGTGTCTTTTATAACCTTTTCAACTATTTACAAACTTTGGGGATTCCTACAGGTTTGTGTGGATTGGTCATCGGAGCTTATTCGCTCACCGCTATGGTTCTATATCTCTTGGGGAGCCCCTTCCTCAACCGTACAAACGCTCCCCGTGTCATGCTTCTGGGCATGCTGCTTATGATAGTCAGCGGTACGGGTTACCTTTTTGTTCATTCTTTCTATGGGCTGATTTTATTGCGGATAATTAACGGCGCTGGCCAGTTCTGCACTAGTGGCGGAGTAATGGCCCTATTCGTGTCGGTCGTCCCTCCTGAAAAAAGCGGCCAGGCCTTCGGACTTTACTCCGTGGCCATATTGTTGGGCTATGCGGGAGTGCCCGCCATCATGGACGCTCTAGCCTCTTTCATCCCTTCACCAGCATACGGTTACGCGATTGCTACAGTATCACTGGCCCCGGCCGCATGGATCGTTTTGCGGATTCGCCGACGACATGGTCAGTCCTCAAGGACTGAGCAACGCGGACAGCTACCTACGTGGGCCGATATCAGCGTTAACGTTTTCCAATTACCGGTTGCTTTGCTGCTACTCTTGAACATGAGTTACTTTTCTAATTGGAGCAGCCTGTTCTTTCTATTCAAGGGATTTGCGCAACAGCAGGGTCTAACCAATGTGGGAGCGTTTTTTACCGTGCAAATGGTATCAATGATTGTCATAAGGCTTTTGGGTGGCCGGATGTTCGATGTGATCGACAAGGTTTGGCTGGTGGGAATCTGTTTCATTATCGTCGGACTGGGACACCTGACGTTGGATCACCTGCCTGGGCTTTGGGCTGTGCCCTTCGTGGGTGTCCTATTTGGGGTCGGGATGGGTTTAGGCTACCCCGCTATTAACGGCCTCATGCTTCAGATCTCTCCACCCCAGTTCCGATCCCTTAACGCGAACCTGATGCTCTTCGCCGTGCAAGGAGGATTTTTTCTGGGACCCGCACTAGGTGGCGCACTGGTCGCCAATTGGAATTACCATGGGTATTTCATGGCAAGCGCCTCCCTGGCGTTCGTAGCCGCGTCTCTAAGTGTGGTATTAGCCAAGAATTCAGGCTTCATACGCTTGAACAGGGATGGACCGTCACAACTGCCAGAGATGTGATCAGTCCCGCGAACCTCATTACTGGGAGAAATACGCAAACATTGGGGGAAACTGGCAAAAGGATTCCAATCCATTTCAATGTGAACATTGCCAGTAAAGTCACTGTGGACGAGAAAATTCACCACCTCGCAGGTACATATTTGTTTAGCCGCACCAAGTATATACCGGCCTCAATGACCGGTTCACCAGTACACTCCTGCCATGCTTCAGAATAAATTTGTAATTGAGGGGCATACCTATCAACGACCCTCTGAAATGTGTCTTCTCTGACGATGTCCGTCTTGTAATCGACAAGCACCCACCCTCCGTTTTCCCTGAAAATGAGGTCAATCGTTCCTCTCAAAATCGTCGGCGTATTGTTCCCTGTCTCTGGTATCTTTTCTTTTAGTACCTGAAATGGGGCTTCAAACAATTTGTTATCGCTCTGTTGAGCCCTGGTCCAAATATCTGAATCCATAACCTTTCGGACTGTGGTTTCCGCTGATTCCATACGCTTTGACTGAAAATCATGGTCAATAGCCCATGTTTTGGCGGCTTGTTTCAGATCAGCCCCGGGGCGCTCCATGGCAAGCTGCAGCAACGAGTGTATAACTGTTCCCCACTCTACTCCATGTTCATCATTCTCGAAAATCTCACTGGGTTCGGCGCCTTCTTCGGTTTCCGTCTGTGATTTGTCAATGTCCACATGCGTTGCAACCTTTTGTCCCAGAGCGAATTCCTTTGCTCGAAGTGTTCCATAGGTAGGTTTGGACAGGTCAGCAATCCTGACTTCGATTCCTTGTTGAGCCTGATCGACTTCTTCCAAAGTAACGGTAATCTTTTCTCTGGTCGGCTTTAGAATTTGAGAAAAACTCCCTATTTCGAGTTCGGAAGTCAGATACGGGTGGAAGCATTTCCACGGGCTATCGCCTCTACCTGAATCTCTTTTCGTAATGATGAGAGCGATCCCCGCTCGGGTGGCTGCAACGTAACGAAGTCTTAACAACTCTGCTTTCAGGAATTTCGATTCCCTGTTAGTAAATTCGTCCCATTTGGCCGGGTGAGCGAGTACTATTTTTCTGTTTTGGGATTTTTGCCTGTTAGCGCTGAAATAGCCTTTGACACAATTGCCTGATCGGTCAATATGAAACTCCACGTCATGTTCCGAATCACCATAAGGACATGCAAGAAAAACTATCGGAGCTTCAAGCCCTTTGACCTTGTGGAGATTCATGATTCGGACAGCGGATCGGTCTCCAGAACTGGCCGGTACCCCATCGTAAGGAGTAGCTGCCTGAGCGAGTTGCCCCAGTAGTTCTACAATCTGGGCGGTTGTCCATGTCTCGCGCTGAAACGCCCGCAGAATCTCAATGGCTTTGCAGAAACTTCCGGCCTGGACGTTTCCTCCCGGACGAATGGACGAAAGAGCGAGCAGACCCAAATTGTTCACTATTCTTTCGAAGGCCGCAAGTGGCGGCATTTTGGAGAGCCATCCGCTGTAAGACCTCAGACGTGAAAAAGCGTCTTTAAACTGGGCCGCATACCGACAATCGAGGTTATCGGGGACTTCCGAACGAAAGGAAAATCGCCCGCCTGCTTTCTTGAACTCGTATAGAGCCGGGTCACTAATACCAAATAGTTCTCCCCGAAGGACTGCCAGCAGAGCCACAGGATTATCCGGGTTCGTCAAGGAATTCAGGCAGGTGTAAAGCATATTCAGCTCCTGAACTTCGTTCAGAGCGCTTCCACCGGTGACCTCAGCGGGAATTCCGTATTCTTCAAGCTTTCTCGCGTAAAAACTTAGCCGGCCTTTGTTCTTGTTTATGATCAGGAAATCCGAAGGCTGAGGTCTGTTTGTTTTACCCTGTTGAATTTCCTGCTCGGTCCGCGGAATTGTGATACCAGGATCATCAAGCGCCTGTCGTATTGCGCCGGCTATACGGTCAGTCTCGTAATGCAGGACTTTTTCCTTGTTGTTATATTCCTTTGGAATAGTCAAAGAATAAATGCCCTCAAAGGTCCCACAGGTTGAGTCTTTTCTGGCATGATTTAGCCCTACATATTGAGGCGCCTCGGCTGAGGCCTTTTCCCCGAAGCGGGTCATTGTGCTTGTGAATTCGCAAGGGTCATCGTCGTTCGGCTCAAACACACGATTTACCCACGAAACAACGCTTTTCACTGTTCGGAAGTTTGATGAAAGCTGTATGACACTTCCCTGCCGGGTTCCCCTTTTTTCTATGGCGTTCTTAACATCGTTGTATGTAACAATGTCGGCTCTCCGAAACCGATATATGGATTGCTTTGGATCCCCCACCACGAAGAGCGATCCTGGCGTCGGAACCACCTTCCTCCAATCATTTTCATCTCGTCGGGAAGCGGTCAACAAGAGTATCACTTCCGCCTGTATCGGATCAGTGTCCTGAAATTCATCCACAAGAAGGTGTGTGAAACGATTCCGAAAATAGGTCCGCACATGGGGCTTGTTCCTCAGAAGCTCGGCAGCCCGCATAAGAAGATCCGTATAATTTAACTGGCCGCGGGAGTGTCTCATTTCATCATAGACCTTCTGCGCCTGTTTCATTACTTCAATTGTAGGGCCGTATCGCCATTCTCGCCATTTTTTTTGGGCCGGCTTAACGACTTTAGATCGAAACTCATCCCATCTTGCTTGCTCCGACTTAGCTTCGTCTTTAGTGAATTGGCCGTTTTGTGTCCAACTCTTTTGGACCAATTTGGAGCCCTTGTCGAAATATTCAAGCACAGCCGCAACATCTGCGGGTTGTTCCAAAGCCCCGTAGTGAGACACCACTCGCGGCAAACGTTGATATTCAGGAATTAGCCCATCGCTGCCCCATTCGTCAGGAAGTCTTGTTGCGAGTGACTTCATATATGAAACATATTCAAATATCTTTTCTCGAACAGGATCAAATATTTTAAAGTCAGGTTTTTCTTCCGGGACGGGCCAGATATCAACGTCGGGATAATCGGTGAAACGAAGAAAGCTTGCTTCAAGGTCCTGAAGCCGCAAATCCAGTTCATAGAGACGAGTCAGGACACCGTCGCCGTCCTCCGCAAAAATTCTTGAGCAGTACTCGTTCCATGCTTCCTTTCGGACAATCGCATCTCCATTTTCGTCCAGCTCTATAAATGTAGGATCGATATCAGCCTCTACAGGGCGCTCGCGAAGAAGACGCCCACAAAATGAATGAATAGTGCCGATGAAACACTGTTCCAGGTTTTGTAAAGCTATCTCCAGACTGGCCCTGGTTGGACCAGTCTCTGAGTGAACACATTCTTCGAGCTTTATCCGAAATCGTGATTTCAGCTCCGCTGCCGCCTTGCGAGTAAACGTGACAGCAGCCATGTTGCGCATGTTCCTGATCGTTCCTGATCGTAACAGTTCCACCATCCGCCGCACCATACCGGAAGTCTTGCCGGTCCCCGCTGCGGCTTCTACAAGCAGGTTCCGATTCAACACATTAACGAGGATGTCACGTGCTGCCTGATCCTTTAGCTCAGTCTTGTTTGCGGCCTCATTTTCAGCCATTTTCTTTCCTTAATGGATATTGAGGATGATCATGAACGCAGTTTTCTGAATGGCTCCATGTTTTTGTTGGAGATGTTTTCCATTTTAAGCTTGGTGGCCCGGGCCTCCTCCTCAATGGCGCCAAAGACAATCCTGTAATCCGACCATTTCGCGTCTTCTTTGTCGGTTGTAAACGGAAAGCATCCAGACCGAAGCATATCCACAAGCACTGCAATGACTTCCTTTCCTGCGTTTAACTGATTGGAACCCCAGCAGATGTGTTCGCCATGCTCGCGAACACCGGGGAAAAAATAACCGAAACTGGCCACAGAACAATTGGCTGATAATTTTTCTTTGAGAAGTTTTTCCGCTAAGGCCATGTAAAGGACGCTCTGAATCTTCCGGCCTTCGCTAAAAGGCCTACTCCTATCATGTCCCTTCGTTGAACCGGTCTTGTAATCCCATACTGAAAAATCATTTTTATTGGAGTTTGATAGCCGGTCGATACGATCTATTCGGCCTTTAGTCCTTATGGACTTGCCGTTCGGCAAGTTGATCGAAACCGGATCGAGAGTGTCAAGAGGAGTCGGATCTCCATCCTGAGGCAAGCCAATGGCGGCTTCAAAGTAGAAAGGGACACTCGATTTACAAGATAGCGCTTCTTCTTGAAGGAAGATTAGTGTGGTCTTACGAAACTCCCGGACAGTCGCGTTGAACAATTCTTCGCCAGGTGGAGGAATCATGTTCCTGTAAATTTCTATCTGCCGGTTAAGTATGTCGGACATTAGTTTGGAGTCACGGTCCACATCGGGAAGAAGGTTGTCCTTTTTCAGGGTCACCATAAATTCCCGAAATACTGAGTGAAGGAGAGTCCCTTTCTGTGAATGATCCAACCATACCGATGGATCGATTTTGTATTCTTCGGGCGTTTTCACTTCGAGCACGTACCGGAAAAAATATTCCAGCGGGCATGATCCCAATTTTTCCAATCGACTCGATGAGAGTATCGGCCCGTTGGGCGAGGTTGGGTCAAGATCAATACCTGCTTGTGGGACCCAGCCATCATATTCCGTGAACAAGCCACTCTGCCTATGGGAACGCGCCACCATTCCCTGCCCCAAATGCGGGAAACAACCGGCGACCAGTTGTTCTGAATCGATGATTTCCCTGTCACCGCAGGTTTTCCAGAGCCACCAGTCCGATGCGCAGGCGCATTGCTCAGGGTTTTGAGCGGCAAACGATACAGGACCCGCAACCCAGTTAAGGAAAGATTTCTGGTCCCCGTCGTGGTTACCGGAAAGGATCCTGTAAGCGGACATCAATACTGAACTCGGAAACATTTCCCTGTCATCATCCAGGCTTCGACAGCAATATGAGAGAGTTATGTTTCCACGAATACGTGAAAGCAGTCTGGCAAAATCCTCCAGTTTCCTGTTCGCGCGACCAAAGGACGTAGGAAGTTTTGGAGAAATTGTGCCCCGTTCTCCATCAAGGAGCAGCGGGTCCTGCATCGCTCCTCCCTGGAACCGGGAATCGTCGAGGCCCAGTATAAATGTGTTCTTGCGTCCGGAATGGCCACCATCCCAGATCGTGGCGACGTAAACGCAGCCGGGTCGTGGCCCCATTCCAGCCACAGTCAAGATTCCCGGGAGTGAAGAAAGCCATTCCCATGTGTCGAATCCGGCATATTGAATGTCCCGGTCGAAACATGACATCAAGTCCCTGATTTCAGCCTGCAAGCGTCCCTTGCTGTACTCGTCCAGCTCATTTACGCGTCTACAACAGTTTTCGAGAAACCAGTGGGCTGTTTCAAGGATTTCCCCGACAGTTGAGCTTTTAGTTAGCCCTCTGTTGATGAGCTTTTCAGCGACACTGCGAACTTTGCGAAGGAGATCTATTCTTTTGGCATGTCTGTCAGTTGTCCATTCGGCAAGGGTCTCTTCATCTGATTCATTCTCCGGGAGAGGTTGTTCCAGGGCCTGTATCTGGTCATCGATAACCTTCAGGTATCGCTCGGCTCCAGCTCCAATGGGTAAACTTCTGAGCGTTGCGGCAAGTAGAGAATAGCTGAAACCATCTTCGTCCTCCCCGTCTATTCTGATTATCCCGTCCTGTATCATTCTAACAAGAGTCCATTGCTCGTAATCGTTTAGAATCCATGAAATCCAGGAACGAAACGCTCTGCCCGGTCTGCTGTAACTTACTGGGATCCCCTCCGCAAAGGTCACAGGAATACCCTCAACGTCATCAGATTTCAGGCTCCACGCAAGTTCATAGATCAACGGGACGTAAGTAACTCCGTCAGTGTGCAGAATTTCGACTTCGTCGAACGGGATGGTCCTTTCTGTGCACCTACGGAAAATTTCCCGAACTTCGTTAACTTCTCCTATGGCCCTGTAAATGAACGCAGTATTATCGTCTTTTGGTAAAGGACAGTCCGCCGGCGCCAGAATTGCTCTTAACAAGTCCAGATCAGTTCGCTCGTCTTCCGGGATTGTTCCTGATCTGTCTTCGCTGACAATTTTCACGTTATTCTCAGGAAAAGCTTTCAGGAAAACTTTTTCGAGACTAGTGGCAGAATCATTGACGGTCTCAGGTATTATGATCACAGTGTCTTTCGGTATAATGTCCGGGACCTTTGCCAGCCTGTCAGACGCCACCCTGAGAATATCAGCGAAATCTGCAATCCCCTGCTTTTCGAGTTCTCTCTCGTATTCGGCGAGTATTTTCTGTGTTTCCAGCCCTTTTTCTGTTACCTCGAAAGCGTCTGGACGCAGATCCGACGCAGTAATTCCGGCGAGGCGCATATCGTTAATGGTTGACACAAAAGCCTGAATAAGGCCCGGACTCGGCTGCAGCGCCGTGAAGTATCCCTGCCCCACCCCCTCCTTGAGCTTCATGAAAATTGATGAAACAAGCAGTTCTGCGCCAAGTCGACCGAGATACGTTTTTCCTGTGCGATCAAGTTCAGATATGGAGAGGTCAAGCGCTGTACGTTGCAGGGTCTTTACTCTAATGTTCAATACAGGCTGTCCGGCAAGAGTTACATTGTCAAGCCACTGAAAACCAATCCTCATGGAAGGGGCTATCAGCCATTTCGTTATGATCCTGTAATCGTTACAAATCCTTGCCAGTTGGTTGTTGAGCAGATTCATGTCTCGTGTAGGCATTTCATTTTCCTGGGTTGACAGCGCCGGATAACAGGGGATTCTGAACTAAATTTGCAAACCGCCCACCCTAACTGGTCGTTATCAGGGGTCTCAAATAGATATCATATTTCGGTTTCTTTGTGTCCCGAACTTATCAGTTAAGGTATTCAAGGTGTGTCGGCCGCCTCGGTCTATGTCTGTTCACTCGGGCCGCTGAGTCAATTTTAATACTTAGTGTTACTTCACAATTTAATTGAATTGATCTCCTAACCGGTTTAACCTCCCTTACGTGAGGGATCATAATTGGAAACCAACAACTTTGTTTTGAGAATCTCTTAAAGAGTAGAACGTATATGATGCTATTTTCCTACGACGTTTTGGTTTTAGGTAGCGGAGCGGCAGGTTTGCGAGCAGCTATATCCGCTCGCGAAACGGGGCTAAAAGTTTGCGTGGTGTCCAAGGGTCCTGTGGGGAAGTCGACCTGCTCTTGGCTCAGCGCCGGTGTAATGGCCGGCGGTTTAAATGCCGACACGATCAAAGCGCATCTAGAACGTACGCTCCTCGCTGGTCGCGGTATCAATCAACTAGAACTGGTGGAAATCCTTGTAAATGAAGCTCCCCAGAGGCTGAGTGAATTACGTAGGTGGGGTATAAAAGCCGAATTCAGGAATGGTTACCTGTTCGCCAAGGGACATCCTCCGGTCCAGGGTGAAGAAATTATTAGATGTCTAATAAACAGAAATCGAGAATTAGGAACTGAATTTTCAAGTAAGTTCATGGTAACTGATCTCGTGATGGAAGGCGGCGCTGGTGTGGTGAAGGTTTTGGATCAACCTTCCGGCCAATGGCAAGCGCTTTCGGGTAAAGCGATTATTTTGGCTACTGGTGGGGCATCAGCGCTGTATCTTCGTCACGACAATCCGAAACGAATGTTGGGCGACGGCCAACGATTGGCGCTTGAGGCTGGGGCAACACTCCAGGACATGGAATTCGTGCAGTTCTACCCCTTGTGTCTATGCGGGCCAGGAACGCCGCCTCTTGTAATCCCCCCAAAACTCGCTGACAGAGGACGACTGGTCAATGACCTAGACGAGGACATCCTTGCCAAGTATGGAATTCAGGAGCGTCCTGCGGGGGAAAGGGCCAGAGACCTACTGTCTCAGGCCATTTTTACCGAAATTTACCGCAATGGACAGAGGGTGAGACTGGATCTTAGCAACGTTCCAGATCAGCAATGGAGACGTGACCCATTCTCCGCTTCAGTGGAGCACATTTTGGGAAACCAGTATGGGGCGAAAGACCACCCCGTGCAAGTGGCTCCTGCATGTCACCACTTTATGGGAGGAGTAAAAATCAACAGTGACTGCGCCACTTCAGTCCCGGGTCTTTTTGCGGCGGGAGAGGTAACAGGGGGGCTTCATGGAGCAAATCGCATGGGAGGGAACGCTTTGACCGAGACCATGGTTTTCGGCGCGCTCGCAGGTGTTTCCGCCGCACATTGGGCAAAAGGAATTAGCGATTCTCATGAAAAGATTCTCTTCGAACGAATGTACGAGCGTCCGGATACGGGAATGGGGATTTCAAAATTGTCCATAGAGGATCTTCAAACAAGACTCCGAAAGACTATGTGGGAAGAGGCGGGAGTCATCAGAAACGAAAATGGTCTGATTCGAGCATTGGATACCGTAAACGAAATACGCCAAATCGCTGCCAATATTCCTACTGAATGTTCTCGTCAAGGCCGTGTTGACACAATTGAACTCCTTTCCGCAACGAGAATTGCCGGTTTAATCCTGCAGGGAGCTTTGAAAAGAAAGGAAAGTCGGGGCGCTCACTTTCGAGAAGATTTTCCGCAACAAAATGATGAAAAGTGGATGGGGCATCTCCAGGTCCGTGTGATAAACGAAAAGGATGTGTGGGATTTTCAGCCTCAGATCCAAGGAGAATAAATCCGTGACATATCCACGCTCCGTGCCATTTTTGGGCAAATTGTGTTCAAGTCGGCTCCATCAGAGACTGATTGCGCAGTATTCAATTAAATGGGAAACGTAGGACGTTGAGTTAAAACCTCAAACTAAGCGGGAATCGGATTCTACAGGAGGGATGACCAACATGAGTAACAAGCAATTCAAGGCTATGGTTGTTAACGAATCCGGGTTAAACTGGTTCAAAAATCTGCCGATATACATCGCCTTGATCGGGATTGCCGGAATCTTTGTCATTGGAGAAGGGTTCGGAAACCAATTGGCTCAACGGCAAGACAGTCTCTTGGTAACTCAGCAGTCACCTCTTTGTTATTGTAAGATACCCGGTAAAAAAATCGTTCAGATGCCTGCAAGCGCCTGCCGTAAAAGGGGTGGTAGATGCGTACATGGTTCGTCATGATCTATGTACGACTCGTTGTTCCAGGATCTTCCCAATTTGGGGCGGCCTACAACGATCTGACCTTTTCTGGCCATATCAAACAAAAGGCGCCATGACTGCGAGTTCGTCTTCGGGGGTATCAGGTGGACGTTTCGTCGGCGTCCACACATAACCCCTTCCACGACCTGAGGACCAGCCCGATTGTAACTTGAGATTAGGTGGTAGCTCGTAAGGAATTCTCCAAAGGGGATGTTTGTGACTGAATCTCACAAGCTATTCACGTTCGAGTTTTTCGGGTTGTGCATGGTCGCATTCCTGGCCGTCTGCAACGTTAGCGTCTTCTACAACCTCTTCAACTATCTGCAAACTTTGGGGATTCCCACCGGGTTGTGCGGATTGGTGATCGGCGCTTATTCGCTCACCGCTATGGTTCTTTATCTGTTGGGAAGTCCATTCCTGAAGATCACAAACGCTCCCCGCGTTATGCTGCTGGGTATGATGCTGATGATAGTCTGCGGCATAGGCTATCTTTTCGTTCATTCGTTCTACGGGCTGATAGTGTTGCGCATAATCAACGGCGCTGGTCAGTTCTGCACGAGTGGTGGAGTAATGGCCCTATTCGTGTCGGTCATCCCTCTTGAGAAAAGCGGCCAGGCTTTTGGACTTTACTCAGTGGCTATTTTGCTGGGCTATGCGGGAGTACCCACGATCATGGATGCGCTAGCCCCTTTCATCCCTTCGCCGCCCTATGGCTATGCGGCAGCCACAGTGTCACTGGTTCCAGCGGCATTTATCGTTTTACGGATTCGTCGAAGGCAGGGAAAGTCATCAAAATCTTCGCCACAAGGACATCTGCCCGCGTGGGCCGACATCCGGGCCAACGTGCTCCAACTACCGGTGGCGTTACTGCTTTTGTTGAACATGAGCTACTTTTCCAATTGGAGCAGTCTGTTTTTTCTATTCAAAGGATTTGCGCAACAGCAGGGTCTCGCCAATGTAGGGGCCTTTTTTACTGTGCAGATGGTATCAATGATCGTCATTCGGCTTTTGGGGGGCCGGATGTTCGATGTGATCAATAAAGTGTGGCTGGTGGGAATTTGCTTCATTATCGTTGGGCTGGGGCACCTGACGCTGGATCACCTCCCTGGGCTTTGGGCTGTGCCGTTCGTGGGTGTTCTTTTTGGGCTAGGGATGGGTTTGGGCTATCCCGCTATCAACGGCCTGATGCTACAGATCTCCGCGCCCAATTTCCGCTCCCTTAACGCAAACCTGATGCTCTTCGCCGTTCAAGCGGGATTTTTCTTAGGCCCAATGTTAGGTGGCGCACTGGTGGCCCATTGGAACTACCATGGATATTTTCTGGCAAGTAGCTGTCTTGCCTTCGTGGCTGCGGCATTGAGTGTGGCCTTGGCTATGAGTTCCGCCTCCAGACGCTTCAACGGGGATGGGGCGTCACAACTGACAGAGATGTAAGGAGCCTCACGATGGCCGGTACCGCAACAATCACGGGACAGCTCCATGATTTTCTCATGATCATGGGAAGGGATATTATGGCTTCCGGCGGGCTCAAACGTTTCTTTCTATGTTCATCTCCAAAGACATAGAGACATTGGCTCTAGACTGCCGCCCTTTTGCGACGAGTGGCATTGCCAGTTCCGGTTATCACGTCCCCCCCATCAGGCGCATTCATTTCTCGCAATTCCTCTAATAAGCCAGGGTGTTTCTCCAACAATGAGAGAACCTTGACAAGCAAAAGTGGTGGCTGGGTCTTCCCTCTTTCATAACGAGAGAAGGCCAACGGTCCGAGGCCAAAGTTCTTTGCCAACTCTGATTGAGTAAGCTTCAACGACTTGCGAATACGTCGGATATTGGCGCTCACCTCAGATCTAGCAGTATTCATTAATGCTGTCTGCGCTTCATCAAGACGTTGATTACTTTCTGAATCCCATACACCTTCACCGCAAGCCGGACAAAACTCACCTTTTAGATTCTCAACTGTTATTGATTGACCGCTGTAAGAAAGCGTCTCGTCTTGGTTCTTTTGTTCCATCTCTGGATAGCCGCATGCTGGACATTGCATAGTTCCACCTCATTTTTCCTTAAATGAAATAACAGGAGGCCGACCATCAGTGTAACCAGTGATTTTGATATATACGGAATCGCCTGATGGAGTTGAGCCATGATACACATCTTGCCAAACCTTGTTGTCCAGTTTTGTCGTCATTGATTTGACAAAACCTGATGGAGAAATCGCCAAAACAACCTGTCGCATCTCTTGTGGAGTCAAACCCAAAGCGATACCTCCCCTCCTTGCGCTTGCTGTGAAGGGATGGCTATTTGGATCAGAAACTACTGTTTTTACCTCTTCTAGATTATAATGAGGTTTGCGTTTCTCCATGGTTCAGAAAATAATCCCCCTAACCAAATTAGTCAATATGATAAATTTAACAACATCTTCCTGACTTTGGATTTTGCTCTATAAATTTCACACTAACTCTCTAGCTAAACACTTTCCTTAAGCCAAACGATAAATTGGTCCATAATTACCAAGCGCCATATTTGAAATCAATGGAAGTCTGCTTGCTCAATGAATGTGTCCAGTTCCGATTATGTTGCCATCCTGGACGGTGGAATCGTCGCCGTGTCTTTCTTCTGTTTCAGCAAGGTTGCCGCATCGGTCCTGGACCTGGGTACTTCCGTCAGACCCAAAACTGACAACTGACAGTAGAAGAGATTATAGCGGTGGCAACAACTTTTATCTTATACCCCCATAGCATCTGGGGTGATATTGCTCCAGCTAATGTTTCCGCCTGATGAGAGATGATTGATAATATAAGAATGACACCGCTATGAAATTTTTTGTTAATCCAAATGAATTGGCACACCATTAAAATGAGTTATTATTCAATTGTATTAACGCCCCGTTGTGCGGAGACGTAAGAACTCCAATACATTGCCGTTTGAGGGTTAGCGTAAATCCGGGAGATCGTCTCGCTGGTTGCACACCCAATAGCCGAAAGGCACGGCATAAAGGCACAGGGGCTTTTATTTTCGGACGTATCCGGACCTTTCTTTTTTAATGTAAAATTTGGGCTTAGATTTTAACCGCGATGATTTAATGTACGGCGTTGTGTGGCCATTTTCGCGACATTTGTCTTGGATTTCCTCGATAATTTTTCGCGCCTCTTTTAAAATCTTGGCCAAATCGTTAGATGTCAGAGACTCTTTCCGACAAAAGAACATATTCTGCTCGCCACATTTTTGGGGAATGAAACCCGGCAGGGTCGGAAAACGCCATTTTATGTAAGACCACCCACTTGGAACCGAACAGATAGCTGGGACGCAACGACAAACAAGAATCATCCATTGGGATACAGGATGTCTTGACCGCTTGGGATGGACGAGGAAACACGATTAAAGCCCCTGCGGGCACGCCTGTTGCCCGGCAAGGAACATGCGATACAGATCATAAGATAGCATGGACCGTGCCGGAGACCGAGCAAGAGGCGTGATCAAGTCTGTAACCCAAGGATCGACGCCGCAATACGGATAGGGCAAAAGCAAGAAGTGTCTGGCGACGCGGCGCTTGCCCTGGACCGGAACATGCGGACCAAAACGGGAATTTAAAAAGAGCAACTGCATGTTGTGGGCCCGGGAGATGAAAGCGGCGTGATTGGAGGGTATACTGGCTTCAAGATTTCCCCACGTCAGAAACATCAAGATGTTCGTAATATGTTTATTCGTAAATCCCCTTGCTGTTGACATTTAGGGCCGCCACTTTTTTCCTAAACCGCGAAAAGGGAATGAATTGCGGTTCAATTAATTGCCCTGGTTTCGGCGTAATCGAGGATAGGATCTGACAAATGAGATTTCCCGATCCCCCCCTCTGGTCTATTTTGGTCATCCAACTGGAACCATTTTGGAACAACTGATTCCTGGTCAGTGGGTCTCTCCATACGCACGCGGTGGATGTCTTTCCTCTATACTCACCTGCAAAGTTGGAGGGGCACAGCTTTATCCGGCACATCGACGAGAAGGGGCCTGGAATCCATTCTGATCAATTCTTGTTAGAAGTCTTTGGTTGTTTTTTTTATTATGGTTAGATGGAGATGAGGTAGGACAGAATGGCCAATCATTAATGGATATTCATTTTCGAGTCTTTTGGCCAGCAGACAAAAATTCGACCCCTTTATTTGAAAGCCTGTATTTTTGCTTGCTGCTTTGAGGTTTATCAGGGATAGTCTTTTCGATTAATCCGGCTTCTATGAGAGGGTTTAAGACTTGGTGCCTGAACTTGGTGCGGTCAGATCTTCCTGCGATCTCCATAAGCTGCAACAACGTCCTGTCTTCACGGCACTTATTCATAATCTGAACTTGGTGCCGACTTGGTGCCCACATGTGGCCTAATTCCGTGATCTCTTGGAGGACGTTTTGCCCAGGTCCCCCATGATCCTCAGGTAAGGTGGCCGGTCGGAAAGTCACGTAAATGGACCCGGCCTGTTCCTCCCAAGAAGGTGTCGGGATATTATTTGCTTTGAGCCAATCGATAATATTGAGAGTGCCGCTGCCCCAGCGCTCGATGATTCCAGCACGGTAAAAGACGTTTGCTATGGTTGGATTCCATGGCCTGGACTCGTGAGGTTGAGTCAACTTTTCAGGTGTTATGCCAAATTGAAATGAGCCAGGGTTTGTGATCTCAAGGTGGTCGTCATACATCGCGACGGACACTGCGCCACCTGGTATGGTGTAATCGCGATGACATAGAGCGTTTGCGAGGGCTTCGCGAGTTGCCCGAGGTGGGTACCATGGCTGATCTTCGCGAACAGTACGGCCAGGCAAAACCCGCCCGGCAATGGGCACATGATCCATCAGAAACGACTCCGCCCTTGGGAGAAGTGAAAAAGCGTGACCCCAGTATTGCCGGTTATCTGAAAAATCGGCTAACCGTGTCTGCCCCCGAAAACGGGCCAAACGTATACTCATCTGTGGATAGAGTGTTCGAAGTCGTTGACTCTTTCCATAAAGGGCTACCGCCGCGTTAAGGAGATTACCGTCGCGTATCAGTTCTAAACCCCGGAGAATGGATGGAAGCGAACGTCTGTCGGTAGCTTCCAATCTACCGAGCCGGATTGCGTTATCCAATGTGATCAGGATCTCATCTTCATCAAGATCCTCGACCGACACTCCGTTGGCAACCGGCTCGTTTTCCCACCGACGGGTGGAGTGTAGCCTGTCCATAAGCCGTTTATTATACTCACCATGAGGCATGATACGGGTAGTGGGACCCTGGCGCATATAGGGTCGGCCCTCAAAAGTGTACAAACCGCCGCCGCCAGCAACATGGAGCACAATGACAGACTTTTCTTTTCCGATATCTAAGGTTTCAACGACGGGGAAAGTTTGCGGCTCAATCCGACACATCAACTACACTGTTTCAAAGTTTCCGCTCCGAAATATAAATGGCTTACTTTAAGGATTTAATTCAAGTGGTCTGGTAAAAAAGGTAACATTTTTTGATACAATTTGTAATAACAGAGAATAATAGATTTTATAACTGCTCGAAGATATTACGGGAAATGGATGTGCTTGGTTAATTTTTTCGGCCTGTCACAGCGGAGACACCAGTTCGAAACCGGTTGGGACTGCCAAAGATTTCAGCCAATTACAAAAGAGACCGCCGGTGAAATTCCCCCCGGTTTGCCTCTGTTTTTTGAAATTATAATACAAGCAATATTCCGACGCTCGAAATTATCATTTCCGTTACCCACATGCAGCGATGTCTATGCGTGAGTTCCTGACCTTGAGCTTCGCTAACGTGGTCATTTGGAGCCACGCACCAGATCAATCATCGCCTGAATGTTCTGGGCTATTTGAGCCTCAATCAGATATGGACCCTTTCTGGCAAGAGCCGATTCCAACAGCTGGTGAAACTCGTCCGCAGTTTCCGCACGGGAGCCCGGAACGCCCTGTCCTTCAGCAATTTTAACCCATTGGAGAGTCGGATTATTGAGATTCATCATTGATTGCATTTTTTCGTTAGCCTCGCCTTCACGAACACGAGCCAATTCTACCTCCAGGATCGCATAGTCATCATTCTTCAGTACGATGACTATTACATCGGCTTTCTCTCTTGCCCTCGACCAGAGAGCCTGAACGGTATACATTCCGCTGCCATCACTTTGAAGGGCAATGACTTTACGGTCGGGGCAAGCGATTGAAGCGCCTAAGGCAAGAGGTAATCCACCGCCAATGGCACCACCACAAACGGCGCTCAGGTAGTCGTGCGCCCGTGCCCCCTTAGTCAGTTCGAAGATTGTAAGCCCGTTGGTAGCCCCCTCATCTACTAGAATCGAATTCTCCGGAATTAGCGAACAGAGGCTTTTACCAATGCTTTCAGCGGTCAGAACTCCAGATGGCGGCGTACTTTCCATTTTTTCCGTGAGTTCTACTGGTTCAGACAGCGCATTTAGCTCTTGAGTGAGATCCCTAAGAGCGGCCAACAGGTCGTGTTCTACGGTTGCAAAGGTTATGACTTGACATGATTCAGGAATTTTAAGAACCGGCTTCCCCTTATATGCGAAGGTGGCAACTGGGGTAAGAGCGCCAACCAGAATTAATTGCTCATAGGAGGCAAGATCTTTGAGAGCCATCTCCAAAAAGTACGGGATCAGCTTTACGGGAACCCGACCTTCGCCTCGAGCCAACCGGGACGGAAAAGTTTCACCCAACAATGTGATTCCAGTCTTGGCAGCGATTTTCCCCGCTAGTTCCAACCCTTCGCCGTGTAGCAGATGACTCCCCAGTACCATGCCCGTTTTCTTACCGTTTACAACTAGCCTTGCGGTCTCGGCAATGGTCTGAGGCGCAACTTTCGGCGCTTCGAATGGAGTCATTGTTACCGGTGGTTCGGTCGCAGGGTCCCAATGACAGTTAGTAGGAGCGATGACCGTACAAATCTTCCCGGCTCCCATTCCGGCGTAACGACAGGCAAGTGCGCCAAGAACGGCCAGATCAGAAGCCGATTTAGCTTCGCGAGCCCAATGTGAAACTGTACGGGCCAGGTCTATTATCTTGCCGTTGATAAGCTCATGTTCAGGGAATCTAGGCTGGTGGTAGGTAGCGTTTGCGCCAACGATGTTGACCATCATTGTATTGGCGCGACCAGCGTTATGGAGATTCGCGATTCCATTCGCAAAACCGCTACCCACGTGCAGGAGAGTAAAGGCAGGTTTCTCCGCCATACGTGAATAACCATCAGCTGCCCCGGTAACTGTGTTCTCCTGTAGACATAGAACAGCTCGGACTCCTTCGGTTCGGCCGATCTCGTAAACGAGTTGCATCTCCGACGTGCCAGGATTTGCGAAACATGTGTCCAGTCTCGCGTCAACTAGAGCTTTGAATAATGCTTGTGCCCCATTCACTGAGATATATCTCCTTGCCCACAAAGTTATGATGCCGTCTATCTGTCCGATTCTGTTCTGAGCGGTTGTCTATTCAGTTTTTAAGTGTTTGCAACAAAATCTACCCACAGTATCTGAATGTTTCTAATCGTGCAGGAATCCAGTTTTGAGACGCTATTGCTTCGGCATACTGACCTCGGGCGCTTCGAAAGTTTTTCTCCCGCCTACCCATGTAGAAAGCAGTTTTGGACAGTCCTTTGAGAATTTCACCGGACTAATTGAATAGAGATCTTGATCGTAGACGACCATATCAGCTTTGTATCCGACATCCAGTTTGCCGGTATCATCCTTCCCTGTAGTCTTAGCGCTTCCTACCGTGAAACCATGCAGGACATCCCTGACTTTGAGGGGTGAATGAGCCTCAGGGTTACCGCCCCCTGTAGCAGCAACACCGAGAACCACCGTGGTTGGCGCATACTGGATGGGTGAGACGCTGAAATCGGTGCTCATACCTACTGAAACGCCGGCCTCTATGAGTTTACTGATCGGGTATTCGTGGATGGCGTGTTCACCGTAATAATGCTCGCCGTCTGTCTCGACCGCCTAAAAACCAGGCTGAACCGTTGTCACTACATGACCGTCGAATTTCTTTATTCGCTCAACCTGTTCGTCTGTTGGGAACGCTAAGTGTATTAGAGTGTGGATACCCTTAATCCGACCTTTCTCGGCATGGACTTTGTCGAGAGCGTCAAGAACCGCGCAAGACGCGAGATCTGCCCCAACTTCTAAGACGGTCCCGGCCTCCATCAGGTGGCAGTGGCTGTCTATAAAACCAGGATAAGCCGAAGCGCCTTTTAGGTCTATGGTTGTCGCAGAAGGATGTTCTTCGGCTCGCACGTTCCAGCCGGCGACCGAGCCGTCTTTCACAAGGAGATTATGTGCTTTCTTGTCAGTATTTATATAGATCGTCCCGTTGGCAAACAGGATCGCTCCATCCGAACCTGTCGTCTGTCTAACTGTCCTACCGGCCTGTTCGTTCTCGTTCGCCCGGGGAAAACCCGTCATCCCTACCACGCACAGCACTGCGCCCAATACCAAGAAAACCATTCTCATTAGGATTCTCCTTTGTCCGGCATTATTAGGCGGTTTTGACATTTTGGAGCTCTTTGCCTCCGAGACGGAGAGATAGCCAAGTCATCCAAGTCTCTCTGAGGTGTCTTGCCCCGTAAGACGCACTTAAAGCCGTGCCAAATTGTGAAAGAACCTATTGTAATGTGTTTCTGGGAGCGTAATATACTCGCATCCTCCCTGTCAAACATATCCGGCATCTTGGGAAAACATTTCCTCTTAAAAACGATCATGCCGAATAGAATTTTACTCGACTGTGTATAGGATAGGGGAGCGCTGCAAACCGGCCAGCCAGACTCCTCCAACGTTTTTTTTGTTCTCATTTTGTTGCCGTTTTTTCGGACCAATAAGGATCAGTAGGGACCGAAGGGATTAATAGGGATTGAAATCATACATCTGACAGAGATGTAGGCAGACCCATGAACCTCGATACTGGTACAATCCAGGACAGCGCTATGATTTTCCCATGATCATGGGAATAGCGCGACAGTAAGATAAAGAGGTTTCCCGCATAGGCAGTCACGTTAAAAAACTCGAGCGGGCGCCTATTCCTCCTCGGGGAAAGCTTCGAAGTAGTCGTCACGGAGCGCCATTGGTCCCACTCGTTTCCTAAGGCAAGAAAGGTGGTTCGTCCCGGATGGCTGTCAAGCATTCTTCAACGGAGAGGTCGTAGTAGATCTCATTCCAATTCCCGGTATGGCGCATGTAGGCAAGATTGAACCTCTCGTTTCCGATGTGTGCCATTCTGGCGAACCGGATTTCAATTGTGGGAGATAGGGCATGTTTCGGTTCATCAACATAGTATTTACTCCAATTCATCTGGCGCATCGGAAACGTTGAGATGACTATTTTTAACTTTATCTATCCAATTTTGCCGACCGTGTCTATTCATGACTACTCATTTCGGATTGACATATTGCTGGAGTTGACCATGGCTGTCATAAACCTTCTCAATCCCGGATGATTCTTTCTTTATGGTTTGTTGGAGTTGACCATGGCTGTCATAGACGCTCAAGTTCCCAGACGAGTCCCTTTTTATGGTCTGTTGGAGTTGACCTCGATTATCGTAAACTTTCTGATTTCCAGATGAGTCTCTCTTAATCGTTTGCTGTAGTTGCCCATGGCTATCGTAGATGGTCTGGTTTCCTGACGTGCCCCTTTTAATCGTTTGCTGAAGCTGACCGTGATTGTCATAGACACTCTGGTTCCTTGATGAATCCCTTTTGATAGTTTGTTGAAGCTGTCCGCGACTGTCATATATTTTCTCCTGCCGCTGAGGAACACCTCTGGGATGCTGTTTCGTTCCCAATGAACCTGAGTACACGTAAGCGGTCGCAGACATTAGCAACGCCACGGTTAAAAATACCGCTACCTTTTTCATGCTCCCTCCTTTATTTCTATCAAGTCACGATCCAGATCTTCCGCAAGAGCTTCGAAAATTCCTTTCGCCGCCAACAAATATGCTCCTACAGAGAACGGGTCCATATCGGCTGTGAACAGCGTGTTAAGTTCCCTTGTATAAGGATGATATTCCCCCAAACATTGGACTAGGAGCCACTTTGCCTGAATTCTAAATTTATAATAGACATCGAGATTCACTTTCGCTTTGGTATCGTCAAAGGTAAACCTGTTCATCAACTCATCGAGGCGATCTCGAAAACTCAACGGTCTTGTCTCTTTTGAATTGGCCGGAACTATTATTGATGTCGCATCCTGGAAAACGCTGAATGGTTCTATTGACCCCGTATCCAGCCAGTCCCCAACGATTTTGACAATGTGGTTTCCATCTCCGCCGAACATGAAATGGACCGGCTCATGGGCATCCTCAAACTCTTTCTTGGCTTCATCTAAAGCCGCTTCCGAGAACGGATAAGGAAGGATAATTATGAGCAAATCGTCGTAGCGGTCTCCTTTTGTTTCCCTCAGAAATTCAATCCAGTCCCCCCAGGACTTTGGGTCCATATAGTATTTGTCCACAATGCCGACCTTGTAAGGGACCGCTATAACGTCGGGAGAGTTAGGATCGCCGACCCATAGTTTCATGTGTCTCTGAACACAGAAATCCCTGATATCCTCGACCAGTTGAATATTCGGGGAAATTGCAAAAATAGTATCCTCACAAGACACTAACGCCGGCTCCATGTTCAACAGGATCTCTGTCATAATTGCCTCCTATGGCTGTGTTAAAGGTTTAAAACCGTCACAATTAGCCTCTGCAACATGCGTGCCTAGTGGCATGGATTAAGGACAAAAAGATCAGGGCAAGAAACCGATTTTTGTTTGCCCTGAATGCAGCTCCTTGAGTCTGGCTTCTTCCTCTAACGCCAACACGAGTGCTTTATGAGTAATATCTTTTTTATTCCTGAACGCGAACCTGTCCCTGACAGACTTGAAGTCTCCCGGAGCAAGCCCCGACAATCCTCTAAGCGCTTTAGTTGTAAAAGCATCGGGCGATTTACTGATCAGCGGCGCTATCAGTTTTTCATAGAAGATCACATTCCCTTCAGGCTTGAGGTATCCAAACTCTATCTTGTGATTGAACCTGCGCAGGCTGGCGTTGTCCATGTCCTTCAACCTGTTCGTGGTGAATATCTGGATGCCCTGGAAAGATTCCATCCACGTCAGGAACTCATTCGTGAAACTTAACTCCCAGGAATGCTCCGCCCTGTCTCTATTGAATACCAGTGAATCAGCCTCATCAAATATCAACACAGCTTCCTTTGAATTAGCTTCTTCATAAGCTTCCCGAATGTTCTGTTCAGTTTGGCCGACCCACATTGAAAAAAGGTCGCTTGCTCTTTTGAAGACTATTTCCTTATCGAGACGAGTAGCTATGAATCTCGCCAATGCGCTTTTGCCGCTGCCTGGAGGTCCGTGGAACAACAAAGACACGGAAACGGGCCCATGATGACCCGGCCCCTTGCAGAAATCGTTGAACGCAGACAGTTCTTCCAATAGCGCATGTGGATCTGTCCCGCATAAATTGAGTCCATCCAGGATAAAATTCTTATTGTCATATCTTTGGTTCCCAAGACTAAAACCCCCTTTTTGGAGACGCAAATGCGATTCCAGAGCCAATACTACCGACTCTTTTACATCCTCGTCAGAGTGTTTGCTTGCTTCCGCCACCTTGCGCACCGCCTGGTCAATTACTCCCGCGCTCACCTCAAACCGGGAGGCAAGATCTTCAATCTCAGGATCCTTTAAAACATTCTCAACTTCGTGCTTTTTAACCACGTTTTGCCAAAGTTGACCACGTTGGCATCTGTTGAAAGGTTTGAAATTGACGCTGAATGAAAACCGGCGGGCGACCGATTCTTCTATGCCGGCGACGGAATTGACGATCCAGATCATTCTAACAACGGGTCTTTCAAGTATTTCATGGAGCCAGCGCTTGTCGTGAGTTTCGCCAAATAAGAACCAGGCGTTTCTGGTGTTCAGAATCGAATCACAATCATCGGCTACAAGCATTGAGGCTTCAGTTTCGCTGGCCAGGTTCACGGACGCTGTGATCGCTGCCCTACGCGAAAAGCCTTTGTCTGGACCGTCTCCATAGACAAACTGGTAGCAGGTTAACCCCAACCTTTCTGCAATCCCCATAGCGTAGCTTGTTTTTCCTGTGCCAGGCGGCCCATATAGCAGGATATGTGTCGATGTTTCCGGTTTGTATGACAACCTCGCCAAAATGCTTCTTGTAATCGATTTGTCTATCGTGTGCGAGTCAAGAGGAACAGAATCGACTTTCAGCGGCTTGATGAACTGAGTCTTGAATTCACCGGGACTTAAATCCACCAATTGCTGCCTGAACACTGGTTCGAGTTCAAACTCCCCCCTAAATTCTCCCTTTTGCAGGATGCCAATCTGATAGAGTCTTCCACTAAGCGCCTTGGCCAATTGTGATTCTCTGC
>JAJYDQ010000122.1 GCA_021777225.1 Deltaproteobacteria bacterium | reverse complement strand
TCAAAACTATAAAAACTGTAGCCGGTCTCCCCGCCAACCACTACTTCCTTGCCCGGCTTGCCTATCCTCACCTCGCGTATCTTACCCGAATACTTCACTTTTGGCAGTTCAGCCATCTGACACCTTCCTTAAAAAGATAAAGTCAGGAACGAGCGATCCCCAGTATTGAACGGATCGACCGCGGTTCGCAAATTTCTAAGCTCTATGAATGGATTGATTCGACCCATACAATAACGCCCAATAGCTACTTTTCGCAAGTACTTTCAAAACTAAACTCATTTTGACTGTCCAATACCCGACGAAAAAAATGAACGTCACAAATCAAGAACACAGGCAACTTGTTGACAAAAAAATTTTCGATGCGTATAGGAATCAAGGTATGTCGATAACATTCCATTTGAAGGTTTAGATATGGAAAGAAGAGACCTGGAACTTATCAATAGCTGGAAAGAAAAAGACCCTGAACTGTCCAAACTATGGCAGGAACACCTGGAATACGAGGAGCAGCTTCAAGTCTTCAACAAAAGGCTCTACCTTTCACATTCCGAGGAACTGGAACGGAAGACATTACAAAAAAAGAAACTCCACGGCAGGGATCAAATAGAGAAAATATTGAGCAAATATAGATAGATTTGTCTCACACAAGATCCTCAATAATTCTTGCCGAACGCGATGGTACCAAATTGAAAATTAGTGGAGCTGAGATACTTTTACGTTCTCTTAAAGCGGAGGGCGTTGACACGATTTTTGGCTATCCCGGCGGCGCTGTCATTGATATTTTCGACACTCTTGCCAGAGAGTTTTCCGAAGACTTCAATTTCGTCCTGGTTCGCCATGAACAGGCAGCGGTACACGCGGCTGATGGATATGCCCGAGCTACTGGACGCCCAGGCATATGTCTGGTAACTTCCGGACCCGGGGGAACCAATACCGTCACAGGTTTGGCCACGGCATACATGGACTCAATACCGGTGATAGTTTTTACCGGCCAGGTCCCAACGCCTTTAATTGGGAACGACGCGTTCCAAGAAGCGGATATCGTAGGAATCACTAGACCGTGCACCAAGCACAACTATCTGGTAGCACGGACCGAAGACCTTGCTCCAACGATAAAAGAAGCCTTTTTTATCGCGACTACCGGTCGGCCCGGACCAATTTTGGTCGATTTGCCCAAAGATGTTGTTCAAAATAAAGCGCAATTCGATTATCCGGACAAAATCGAAATCCCAACCTATAAACCAAACGTAAAGGCTCATCTTCCCTCTGTAAAAAGGGCGGCGGAATTGATTCGCCAAGCCGAGCGCCCTGTAATTTACGCGGGAGGAGGAGTAATAACGTCAGGGGCTCACAAACAACTCTACAAATTCGCGTCATTGCTGAATTTCCCTGTCACCTCAACTTTGATGGGGCTCGGTTGTTTTCCAGGAACGCATCCCTTATTTCTAGGTATGCTCGGAATGCATGGCACATTCAGGGCCAATATGGCGATCGACAACGCGGATTTGTTGCTCGCTATAGGAGCGCGTTTTGACGACAGGGTAACAGGAAGAGTTGAAGAGTTCGCCCGACATGCGAAAATTATCCATATTGATATAGATCCTACATCAATACAGAAAAATATTGTAGTTGATGTCCCTATAGTGTGCGACGCTCATGATGCTTTATCCAGGCTGATAGAAGAACTGGAAGCCAAAGGACGTTCCCAGAAGGCGGATGAGAAACTTAAAGAATGGCACTCTAAACTAACAGTGTGGCGAAACCAACAAAGACAGCGATTTGATCGAACTGCCGATATTATTAAACCCCAATTTGTTATTGAAAAGCTGTATGAATTGACCAAAGGTAACGCGATTATCACCACAGAAGTAGGGCAAAATCAAATGTGGGCAGCGCAATATTACCTGTTTGACAATCCACGGACGTTCTTGAGTTCCGGAGGCCTCGGGGCTATGGGTTATGGCTTTCCCGCCGCTATTGGCGCTCAAGTGGCTTACCCGGATAGAATTGTAATTGATATTGCTGGTGACGGCTCCATACAAATGAATATTCAGGAACTCGCTACGGTCGTTCAGTACAAGCTACCGGTGAAAATCGCAATATTGAACAATGGCTATCTAGGAATGGTTCGACAATGGCAGGAGCGTTTTTACGACCGGGTCTACGCGCACACCGACATAACTGTAGCTCCCGATTTTGTTAAGTTGGCGGAGGCCTATGGAGCTGTCGGTCTTCGGGCCACCAAATCTTCAGAAGTTGAGAACGTGATTAAAGACAGCCTGAAAACGAATGGTCCGGTTATCATTGATTTTGTCGTTGACAGAGAAGAAGGGGTTTATCCTATGGTCCCGGCAGGCGCCCCATTAAAAGAAATGATATTGGTCTAAATGGAAAACAGAAAAGTAATATCGGCATTAGTCGAAAACAAGCCAGGGGTCCTCGCTCGGGTAGCCGGCATGTTCTCCGGCAGGAGTTTCAATATAGATTCTCTAAATGTCGCTCCCACGGTGAATCCGGAATTTTCCAGGATGACAATTGTCACACACGGGAACGAAGCAATATTTGAACAGATAATTAAACAACTGAGAAAACTTATAAACATATCCAAGGTCCAGGATCTGACTCGAGGAGACTATGTTGACCGGGAACTGGTTCTCATAAAAGTCAAAGCCACTTCCATCAAAAGAGCGGAAGCCCTGCGCATCGTGGAAATATTTCGAGCGCGGATTGTAGATGTCGCTCAGGATAATCTCACCATAGAAGTTACTGGCTCTCAGGGGAAAATTGAAGCCATACTCGAGCTTCTATCATCTTTAGGAATTCTTGAAGTCATTAGAACGGGGACTGTCGCGATACCTAGAGGACGGAAGGGATTAAAAGCAGGGGATGGCGGAGATTGAATTCACGAACGGGTCATTTTGAGCCAATAGCTCGTGAAGGACTGGTCTTTGTGGGCGTATCCGCCATTTTGGCTTTGGCGTCCTGGTGGTCTAACTATACATGGTTGAGCCTGGTCTTTCTAGTAATCACCGTAGCTGTTTCTTCGTTTTTTAGAAATCCTGCGAGACAATCACCTGATGACGTGACGAGTGTTGTTTCCGCCGCGGACGGTGTTGTAATGGAAATAATGGACAACGCCGAAGGACCTGTTTTGGGAAATGCCGGTCTGACCAGGGTTAGTGTTTTTATGTCTATTTTAAATGTTCATGTAAACAGATGGCCCTTTTCCGGAGTAATCCAAAAAATCTCTCACAGACCCGGCAAGTTCCTGGACGCAAGAGACCCATCGTCTTCAATTCTTAATGAAAACAATTCAATAGTTGTTAATACGGATTTTGGAGCGATAGAAATTGTCCAAATAGCCGGCCAAATAGCTCGGAGAATAGTTTGGTGGGTAAGAGAAGGAGATCCAACTATCAAGGGCGACAGGTTCGGTCTCATCAAATTTGGATCCAGGGTTGATATTTACATGCCTAAAGACTTTGTTATCTGTACTTCAGTCGGTTCCAAAGTAAAGGCCGGTGTTAGCGTCATTGCGCGCTTGACTTCTCGAGGGAATCAATAAATGAACGTTCCTGCCCCAATAAGATTTGTCTATTGATTCAATAAATAATAAAATAATACCAGTTTTATATACTCAACAGCGCCTTTGAATGCCGGAACTTGAGAGAAGAGCATGATGGCCCCCGAGTTTAAAAGAAAAAGATCTCTGCTTAGAGTAAAAAGGCCCTATGAAAGCCATGAAGAGAAAATGGCCGCGTGGCAGAGAAAAAACAACCGCATCAACAAAATGAAAAAGGGAATATTTATACTTCCTTCATTGCTTACACTGACAAGTATTTTCTTTAGTTTTTATGGTCTAATTTTAGCTATCAAGGGGCAATTTTTATGGTCGGGCGCGCTAATAATAGTCGCGGCCTTCTTTGATGGAATTGACGGAAAAGTGGCCAGACTTACTAAAACCAGCACTAGATTTGGGGTAGAACTAGATTCGCTGGCTGATGTAATTTCATTTGGTGTAGCCCCCTCAGTTCTTTTTTACACATGGGCGCTCGAGCCTTACGGGCGACTAGGCTGGGTTGTCGCCTTCATATATGTTTCGTGTGGCGCCCTCAGGCTAGCCAGATTCAACGTCCAGACATCAGTAATTGACCCAAAACGATTTAATGGCCTACCTATCCCCGCTGCAGCGGGGATGCTTGCCACCGCGGTCATTTTCTTCGAACATCTTGAAATCAAGCCGGCCGATTATTCGATTTTCCTTTTGGCGCTTACTATTATTGTGTCTTTTCTGATGGTTAGTTCCATAAAATTTCACGCGTTCAAAGACCTTACCGTTGTTAAAGAAAAGCCTTTTAGCTCCACTGTTGGTTTTGTGCTGTTAATGTCTCTAGTTGCAGTGGCGCCGTTTATTGTTCCGTTTTTCATTTGTGCGGCTTATGTGCTATCGGGCCCAATCATGACAACAGTTTTGTATCTGAGGCGGCGAAAGAATTTGAAAATATCAGTAGTCAACGGTTCGGTGAGCGGTGTAGTCCAAACACCTACGGACACGGACAGGAAATTATAACCATACTGGAATCACAATACAAACAGTGATTTGTTTCAAAAACACGCCCGACGAAAACCAACACTTTGTCTGTCTTTAGGCAATTTTCTAACATCACATAGAAACCGGGAGACCTACGAGATGACGAACCAAGTTTTGATATTTGACACAACCTTAAGAGACGGCGAACAATCTCCAGGCGCCACTATGAATCAACATGAAAAATTACAACTGGCCAGGCAACTCGAAAGACTGGGTGTTGATACTATAGAAGCCGGATTTCCAGCAAGCTCGGAAGGTGACAAGGAAGCCGTGGCGCGCATTGCCTCAGAAATAAGAAATTCAAGAATTGTAGGACTCGCTCGATCAGTCGCTGAAGATATAGAAACTGCTTGGTCCGCTGTGGAGACCGCCAACAAATCCGGCATTCACATCTTTATAGCTACAAGTGATATCCATCTAAAACATAAACTTCGAATGTCCCGGACAGAAGTTATTGATAGAACCGGTAAAGCGGTCAGTTTAGCTAGGTCTCTCTCTGACTGGGTGGAATTTTCATGCGAGGACGCGACCAGAAGTGACAGAAATTTCCTCGTTGAAGTCATAGAAACAGCCATAAAAGAAGGCGCTGGTACGATCAACATTCCCGACACGGTGGGCTATTCATATCCGTCAGAAATTTCGGAACTTATAAGATTCTTAAAAAGTAATGTAAAAGGAATCGAAAACATAATTTTGTCTATTCACTGCCATGATGACCTGGGGCTTGCTGTCGCAAATTCATTGGCTGCGGTGGAGGCCGGGGTTCGCCAGGTTGAGTGCACTATAAATGGAATTGGTGAACGCGCGGGAAACGCCTCGCTTGAAGAAATTGTAATGGCGCTTAAAACAAGACAAGACCATTTCAATCTTGGAACCAACATTTTCACGGAACAGATATTTCATACAAGTCGTTTGGTAACAGCAATTACCGGGATTCCTGTTCAACCTAACAAAGCTATTGTTGGAGCCAACGCGTTTGCGCACGAATCCGGTATACATCAGGATGGAGTCATAAAGGAACGTTCAACCTATGAAATTATGGACCCGGAATCCGTGGGTATTTCAAAATCTTCTCTTGTATTAGGCAAACATTCCGGAAGACACGCTTTTCGGGAGAGATTGCAGGCTTTAGGCTATTATCTCACCGACGATGAAATAAATGTCACATTTAGGCGTTTCAAAGATCTGGCTGACAGGAAGAAAACAGTTTATGATGAGGACCTGGAAGCAATAGTAGCCGAAGAGGTGCTCCGCACCACAGAAACCTACAAATTATTATCAGTAACGATGATGGGTGGCACAGATGTCGTGCCCACAGCTACTGTTCGAATGATGGTAGACGGGGAAGAATGTCATGGGGCGGAGCTGGGAAATGGTTCTGTAGACGCGACATACAATGCGATTCTCAAACTTACAGGTCGTAGACCAAAGTTGTTGCGTTTTGCGATTAGCGCGATTACTGGGGGGACCGATGCTCTTGGAGAGGCATCGATAAGATTGGAAGAAGACGGCAATGTGGCGGTGGGAAAAGGGGCGCATGAAGATATACTTGTCGCCTCTGCGAAAGCCATGGTAAACGCTTTGAACCGCTTAGCTTATATGTCAAGAAGTCCTCACCCTTCGGTCAGGCTATAAAAATCGGCAGACAGGCCGCGTCACTTTGAGTAAATCGTGCTATCATCTTTAAATTACAAAAAAAATATTGCTTTGGCGCGGCCTCTGCTACATAATACAAATGCTTACCCATCAAAACCCTTTCCTAGGGAAAAGCTAAATATCGGGCAGTTTTGGACCGTAGTAAAAAAATATCTCAATCATAGAGAGGAGTCTGAAATATGGCAGGTGAACACTTCGAGGAGAAGGAGAGGTTTGACGGCAAAAAGGTTAAAATATTGATGCCGGATTACGTGGCCGGACCTGATGAAGACCGTTATCAGTGGCGAAAAAACATCACATTCGTGAATATGGACCAACAGAGTGATCCTATCAAAAAATACCTGACTACTGCTGAAAGATATTTCTATTCAAAAGAATGGTTTGGCAGCGAGAAAAGAAAAAATCCCGCCTGAGAATCCGTCTGTATCTAAAAACATTCTGATTTAATTTCAAACTAAGAAGGTGTCAGATGGCTGAACTGCCAAAAGTGAAGTATTCGGGTAAGATACGCGAGGTGAGGATAGGCAAGCCGGGCAAGGAAGTAGTGGTTGGCGGGGAGACCGGCTACAGTTTTTATAGTTTTGA
>JAJYDQ010000001.1 GCA_021777225.1 Deltaproteobacteria bacterium | reverse complement strand
AATATGTGCCTCCGAAAAGTCCTGGCAGATACCCCAAGCATTATCGCAGCCTGCTCCTGGGTTATCCTCCGTTCTGTCCACCTCGTGTAAACAGATTCAAACTGCATCTTCCGAATCTCCTGTACCAACTCTGCCCGGCGCATAAGCCACCTCCATCGGGACTTATTAAACCGGACAAATTATGTGCTATAAAACAGGACATTCTATTTGCTCCCTACACTTCCCGAAATATGTGTTGACTCATTTGTCTCATATGGTAAAAAATAGTCAACTTATTCTCAAGTCCGCTTTAGCGCAAAACTGAAGTTGCTGTGGAGTTTATTTAATTGAGGGCTGGTTGTCCAAGTGCTTCTTTTATTTGACTTGGATATACAATATGTTATATAATTTTCTTAATAAGATGGATTAGGTCATAAGGAAATCCTGTTGATCCTAAAGATATATTTGTGTGGTTTAGTTAAATTCCTCTCTATAATTTTAGTGGGTTGCCTTCTTGTTGGATGTATCGGACTAATTCCGTCTCCTTTTAGACCCTCACCCGGACCTCAGAAGACCCCCGCTTTCGACGACCTGGCTGAGGCTTTTGACATTGTTTGCAGAAACTACAAGATTGGGCCCCAGGATGATTTAGCCATACTTTATTCGGCTGAATGGAATATCCCCCTCGGAACTTACCAACTAGATACTCTCGATAAATTAAAAATCAAATTCATTCTCGATCCTCAGCTCAATGAAGATGTGATAGTACGGCCTGACGGAATGATAACCCTCCAGGCGATTGGTGACATCCGAGCGGTAGGATTGACACCCGAACAGCTTGCTGCGGCAATTCAGGAAAAATTTGTAAAAACCGGCATATTCAGCAAGGATGAAACCAAGGGTGATTTGAAAAATTATCAGATGGTTACTGTTTCAGTAGACCAGTTCTATGAAAAAATTACAAAGCTCATGCAATCCTTGATGAACATTTCTACAGGAAGTCAATCCACTATCAGCGTAAAACCTGACGGCACAGTCGATCTTCCTCTGTTGAAAGATAGGGTCCTGTGTGCGGGCCACACCATAAGTGAAGTCGAAAACACAGCAAACCGTTTATATAAGGATGGACCTCTCAAACACGTTGTAGTGTCCATGTCCGTAAAGGGCGCAAAATCACGAAAAGTTTATGTCCTTGGACAGGTCAAGAGCCCTGGTGGTTATGACATATCCCAGCCGATTACGGCATTGCAGGCGCTCGCTCTGGCAGGGGGAGAAATTACTAACAACGCGGATCTTACCAGCGTAATACTCGTTTCGAGGAACGTTTACGGCAAACCGATCGGCAGACGGCTTGACCTGAAGAAAATCCTGGATGTGGGCGATATGAGTTCCGCTATTTTGGTTAAACCGTACGATGTGCTTTATGTGCCTAGAACCTACATCTCAGATCTAAATGTTTTTATGGGTCAATATGTGAGTGTTGTTTCAGGAATTATCGCATTTAGCAGCCAGTTGACGGGTGGGACATTCTCATATCCTGTACAATTCAACACTCCGCAGTAAGAGGGTCTGTCATAATGGTCCAATCTGGACTATTCTTTTTTCTGTTGCTAATCATACTCGGACCGACGTAAAGAAACTAATGCGTATTTTGCCTGGTCAATATTCAATAATTAGCAGTCTACTCTTGTTGGTGGTTCTAGTTTTTATCTGCAGTTTACAGCCCACCGCCTGCCTGGCCATGGGTCCCGACGGCATTTGTTTCAAAAACCAGGATCCAATTGACCGACGATGCAACATTGGTTCTGTGAACGTCCCCATGAACCCCAGCCCTTCATTTCGAACAAATTGTGGCGCCTCGGTAATTGCCCTACCGAAGGCGAGAATTGCAAGTTTCAAACAGGTTGAGGAAGCGCCTGTAACCAAAAGACCATGCGGATCAGCGCCCGTAACCAAAACTACGGGTAATACTCACTTTGTGGAACGCTCTCGAAACGCCGCGCCGTATTTTGCTGGAAATCAATGCCCCAAGGCCCCGATAATTGTTTCCTCCCCTTCTAAACAAGTATGGAACCACTGCAAGTGATATTCAGCAGCGATTGCCCTCTTCTTGCAAAGTCTTATAAAGGACTTCCACAATAGTTTCTGATTCGAAAAAAGCAGATCATGGTTGAAATTGTGAGGCGGGAGATAAAAAGGCAGTTCAATTCAGAGCCGGTGTAGATTTTAAACTTACCAGGGATTAACGGTAGTAATAAACGACTTCTCCAAAAACTCCACCCCACGTGGCGTTTAGATTTCCAGTTCCCGGCGATAGGTCCGATGTGCTGATATTAGTCCACCTGTAACCGCCCTGAATTGACCCAGATCCCAGGACCGTATCAGCCCATTTCAATCCGCCAGATACTTCGAAATCGGAAAGCGCAGTGCCGTAAATAGGCCAGTGAGCCCAGCCTTCAAATATTGCTGACGTTCCAAAGACGTCCCAAACAGGGTTGTAGATCAAATGACAACCTATGGTACCACTTTGGGGGCCCTGAGCTGAGAAAGGGGAATTGTTTGTATTAGGACTAGGAATAGAATTAGGATTAAATACAGTAAAGGTGGGGCCATAAAAACTTTGGTCGTAATTGAATCCCACTCTAGTTCTGTTCCCTAAGAATATGTCTACATCTCCACCAACCCGAATACCGTAGTAAGTTAGATTAGCGTGGCGAAGGGTGGGGGTTCCAGTTCCAAAATATGCAACGCCAGCAAATTCTCTCTGCTCCAGATGACCCCGAATCGAGAACCTGCTGAGTTGAAGCCTAGCCATAAGATCCAAAAAGAACGTGCTGCCGCCGGCAAAACTGCCAATATAGTTATTAGTGCCCTCAACGCTATTATTAACGTTAATGGAACTTTTTCGCAGTGTTACCAATGTGGGGATCACTTTTGCTTCACCCCGCAGTAAAGGGAAAGACGCTAGTGGAGAAAAAGGATTCTCAAAGGGCCAGGAATCCTGAGCGCTAGCAACCATTCCCGGTTGCGCATAAGTAAGAAGCGTTAACACTGCCCATAAGGAGAGCTTGAGCGATTTCTTCTTCCACCCGCATTTAAGATAGGACATTAACATTATAAGGTTTCCGGAGACATCCCTAGGCTTCTTCAAACAGGGACAAGCATAAACTTTCCCTGCTATTTTTTCAAGGAAAAGGTTTTTTCAGAAGATATACAATTTTACGATATTTGGTAAACAAACTCTTGAATCATCTTGTACAAGTGTTCTTGCGTGAATCCATTACTAGTTTAAACGCTTCGTGAAGTTCAACAAATCGCTCGTTTGCAAATTTTACGAAATCTTCGGGTAAATCTTTTCCTGAAATTGCGTCAGGATGATATTTTTTGACCATTTCGTGGAACTGTTTCTTAACCTGTTCATCAGAGTCATTGGCCTTACAGCCAAGAATTTCATAGGCCTTCTTATCTTCCTCGTTAAGGGCATTATTATCAGTCGGCATTTTTTGACGGGCTGATACCGCTCCATGTACCATGAGCAACTCTACACAATCCCTGAGACCAAATTCACGGGCCCTATCCAAGGGACTGGTCCCGGCATTATCCACAACGTTCACGTTGGCTCCTGCTTCAATTAGCATTTCAGCAATCGCGTACACGTTTTTGTTGACAGGGTTTAACGCCATAGAAAGAGCCGTTCGCCCCTCCCTATCAATGAAATGAACATCAGCTCCTTTTTTGACCAGATATTCCACAATCTCCTGAAAACCGGATTCAGCGGCTTTCATTAGAGCAGTTTTACCGCTGATTCCGCTTCTTGCATCCAAGTTTGAGCCGTGGTCTACCAACATTTTTGTGATCTGAATGTTCCCAAGTTCGGCGGCCCTTATAAGAGCATTCTTGCCGCTTCCTCCTCCGACCAGATTTACATCCGCTCCACTCGCCAGTAACGCCTCCAGCACTTCCAGACGGTTTTTCTTGGCGGCCATCATGAGACCGGTGCGTCCACCCTTGTGACGCCTTAGGTTGATATCAATACCCTCGTGTATGAATTTCTTGACTCTTTCAAGGTCTCCTGACCGGCACGCCCGAAGAAAATTTTCCGGATTGCGCCGCTGTAGCTTTAGGTTTTGCCACCAATTGTAAACGTATAGGGCCCCACGTGCGAGATACGAGCTTTTTTGTAATCGACGGAGATCACTTTCCGTCTTCAGTTTGCGGAAACCACGAAAAAGTCCCTTGATTTTTAGCCATAAATAAAGACAACCGACAAACAGGACAAAGAGCAAGCCCATTATTTTGAAAAGGTCAGATTCCATTGATCTAAGACTCTAAACCGTTTGTTAATTTTAAGCGAACAGGGATCCTCATATATTCAACGGAAAGATCCTTTTGGATATTGGTGGTTCCGCCGGAAAGGTTTTGGCGCAGGTGGGGGACCACAGCGTTTGTTGAGTTCCAAGTCAACCGCTTTGAGCGAATCTTCGGTTTCTCTAAGATCCGACTTTTCTTCAATTGTAAGTTCAGATAGCAGGCTCTTTTGGCGACGCGCCAGCGCATGGTACTTTCGTGAAAGTTGAATATATTTCTTCTTGAGTTCATCACAGCTCAAGTCTGCGAATTTCGTGTCCTGAGATTTTACGGAACTTATGGCCGCGCCGTCGTGAGCCTTAGTTGCAGGGCAGTTTAACAATTCGGCCTCATCCACTCTGATTTGCTTAAGTGTTTCATCAATTTGACCGTTCAGGACAGTGATAAGTTGAAAATCCCTATTTTTATGGGCGTTCTGGAGAGCGCCGGCATATTCCTTTAACCTGAAGGAGTTCTGTTCGAGATTTTTGGCAACTTCAGCGCAACGATCTTCAGCCATAGAGTTCATGGTAAAAACAGCCACCAGAAAAAATCCCAAACAAATGTAAGATTGTACGCACATCAAATAGTGTGCGCACAAATAAATCACTTTAGCTGATGTATGGGACGGACCGGATCTCATTATTTATTATATGGTTGACTAAAATAAATAATTATTAGCAGTAGTTATTGTAGCCTATTAAAGTTCGACCGTCAAGAAATAGTACGCGCTCTTCAATAAACATTAAGCACTTGGTTAAGAGCGCCTTTTGATGACAATGAACGTTGGAGACTGATAGTAGCATTTTGCTCCTTCTTGAATTTGTCAATTATGCGGGTTAGATTAGTTGGAACAGAAAATTGCGATAGACACTGTAACGCTAAAATGATCGATTTGCACAATCATATACTCCCAGGGATCGATGACGGCGCGCGTGACATGGACGAAGCCCTGGAAATGGCTCGTATGGCGGTTGAACAGGGGTTTTCGGGCATTGTCGCTACACCTCATTACGGCAGTAGCCAGTTCTTTAGTGATATCAATCGCGTCAGAGAAGTTGTCCGTGAACTTAACCAGGAATTAATCGCTCAAAATATAAGTCTGACGATTTTCCCCGGTATGGAAGCTCGACTAACAGCCGACCTTCTTGGACGCCTTTCCGAAGGAACAATTCTGACAATCAATGAAGGTAGACACATCCTCCTTGAACTCCCTGCCATGCAGGCGCCGGCGGGATTTGAAAACTTTGTCCGAATGCTGCTTAATTCGGGAAAAGGAATAGTGCTGGCTCATCCTGAGAAAAACATCGAAATTCAGCGTCGTCCGGAAATTATTTATGAGCTGCTCACCCTATTCAAACCAGGGGAATTTTTAGTTCAAATTACAGCGGATAGTATAACCGGTGACGCTGGACAGTCTGCTCTGATCACGGCGAAATATTTACTGGAAAATGATCTGGCGCACATATTGGCAACCGACGCGCATTCGCCTACTGAACGGCCCCCCATGATTTCAAGCGCGCTTAAAGTAGCGGCGTCTATCGTTGGAAAAGACAGGGCTGACAAAATGACTCTGGAATGGCCCAGGGCTGTGATAAATGGAGAAAACGCACACTGGAACTTGGCTCCGCGAAAACCTCAAAAAACTAAACGTCGTTTAAGATTCTTTTTTAAATAGTATTTTCTATTTTGATAATTGCCTATAACTATTAGCTATTGGGGTCACTTTCAGCATATCTACAACAATTAAGCACTTATTACAAAAAAATAGGATTTTAAGCAAAAAAAGCTTGCAATCGGTTTTTACCTATTATATTTACACTTGAAACCGAGAACAAGACTGATCTCGGGGGGTTTAGTCAGATGAGGGCATTTTTGTGCAGATAGTCCCATAGGATTATCAAATACGTCTCATGTCAGTTCGAGGAAGGAAATCACCCGTGAAACAAAAAGAAACCATGTCTTTGTACAGACTAGAGTTCAAGCCGTTAGCGGTAGCTCGGTTTGATGTACTGCGAGAGAGATTCACGGAAACTTTCCTTATGTGATTACGGCCTCACTTGAAATTTTAGCTTCGAAATCAGTTTATTTGAATGGGGGGATTAGCGGTCAGGTTTGGCTAAGGTATTCCTAAACCTTGCTTTCCGCCATAGTGACGGTCAAACCGACTCACTCTTTCACAGTTAACGAAATCGTTTCTTGTCAGGTTTCGTAAACTTCTTTGGCATAACGGGTGACAACCTTTTGGGTCAAGCTTGGATGAACGATCCTGTAAAGGGGGGGATACGTCTCCCGTTAGCCAAAGACCTTTTTTCAAAAATCAACCTAATTAGTCCCCAAAACACAGCGCCGATTTAAAGTTAGTATAAGTGAAAATTGGCCAAAAATTGCCAATTCAGCTTCCTGATGATATAATTAGGGCGTTAATTTCAAGCAAGACGCATGCTCAGGTCGTTGATGAATTACTTGATTGTCCTGATTGTCGCTTTCACAGTTTTCCTTAATGGGTGCTCCGCTTTAATGGACGGTCACTTCGTGACTAAAGACGGTAAGGAAAGCCCTTTCATTCCAAAAGTAAACAAGTACGAACCTATCCAGCAACCATCATACAGGGACTAGAGATATCCTTATTTTTAACGTTGAAATCCGTACTTTGCCCGATTGGTTTTACAACTGCCACATCAAAGTAAAAAAGGATCGACTGAAATTCATCGACCCTTTTCATTAAACTTTCCCGTTTGATTTAATGATTAAGCGGCTACCAGTTCCGACGCCTGATAGTTCCCTCTCAATTTCTGTAGCGCTGCCCGCTCGATCTGCCTAGCCCGCTCCCTTGTTACACCAAAGTGTTTTCCCAGTTCTTTCAAGGTTTCGGGTTCATCGGAAAGTATTCGTTTTTGAACTATATATTTTTCACGTGGGTTTAGTTTATCCACAGCTTTGTCTACCCACTGTTTCAATTTTTCAAGCTCCTGTTTCTTCGCCAGATCGCGTTCCTGGTCAGCGTTGTCATCTCTGAGTGTGTCCGCAAAGGAATCTCTCGAACTATCACCCAGGAGTTCATCCAGCGAAAGGTCTCTGGCTTTTAACCTGGCCGCCATATCTATTACTTCATCCTCGGTCACATTGATTCGGCCTGCCAGTTTGGATACGTTGTCACGATGAATGTCAAAATCAGTGGCCTCGGGAAGGTCGCCGACCCGATAAAACAATTTTCTCTGAGCTTGGGTGGTGCCCATTTTTACCATGGACCATGATCTGATTATGTGGTTTTGAATGTAAGCCTTGATCCACCACACCGCATAGGATATCAGACGGTAACCTTTATCGGGGTCGAACTTTTCAACTGCTTTTATAAGTCCGATGTTACCTTCCTGAACTAGGTCCATTACCTTGATCCCATAGTTGCGGTAACCTAACGCCACTTTTATTACGAAGCGCAAGTTAGATGTTATCAGATCATTGACCGCCTGAGCGTCCTGGTTATCCCTGAATCTATTAGCCAATTCTACTTCCTGGTCTCTGTTAAGAAGGGGATAACGCTCTATCTCTTGCAGGTATATTTTTAATTCATCAGTTTCAGCCCAATAATTCATGTTGGCTTGACCTCCCCATAATTAATTGGCCACAATTTATTTGATGCCTATAATTGAAAAAGGTTTCAATCCGGGGATCAATTTTGAAAGAGAAGCAGACGGAGCATTTCTCGTGATTTGGAAATGAACCGCCTGCTTTTGGCAGTCGCAGGATATTAATAATGAAAAACGTTATGCGTCACTACTGTTGACGACAATTGATTTATTCTTCGATGGAACTGTGATCTTTTTCCGGTTTCTCTTCTTCAGATTCCGGTTCCTCGCTGTCTTCAAATTCCTTTATACCTCTGGCCAGGTCTTCCAGTTTCTGATTGACCAGGAAGTTGATTGTTCCTTCCGGGTAGTCTCCGTTTTCATCTTTGGCGCCGGCCGATAATCCAGTAAGCAGCTCTATGCCGATATCTACATGGTCAACCTGCCAAATATGGAATTTGTTTTCTTTGACAGCTTCAACAACTTCTGAATTCAAAGCAAGGTCTCCAACATTGGATTTGGGGATCATGACTCCCTGACGGCCAGTCAACCCCATCGCTTTACAGACCCTGAAAAAACCCTCAATCTTTTGATTTACACCGCCTATAGGCTGAACTTCTCCGTTTTGGTTTACACTACCTGTTACAGCTATACCCTGATCAATCGGGATACCGGACAGGGAACTCAATAACGCATACAATTCGGTGGAAGACGCAGAATCTCCATCCACACCTGAATATGACTGTTCGAACGTTATACTTGCTGTGAGGTTGAGGGGCTTATCCTGGGCAAAACGATCACGAAGAAAGCCCGTGAAAATCAATACGCCCTTGTCATAGCTTGAACCTGAAAGCTCGGCTTCCTTTTCAATACTTATAATACCGGACTTGCCCATGCTGGTTTTAACTGTGATGCGCGACGGCTTGCCAAAGGAGATTTCAGGCAGCGAATAAACGCTCAAACCGTTTATCTGACCCACTTTTGCCCCGTCAGTATCTATCATCAGAATACCGTCTTCGATATATTCCTGTATTTTGTCCTCATACATATTCACGCGTTCGATCCGATCCGCGTTCGCTGTCTCGACATGACGAGCTTGAATTATGTCTGAACCATCTTCTCGAGCGACAAGGTCCGCTTCTCTCAGGACATCTCCGATGCGTTCGAGCTGCGCAGTGATTTTTTTCTTGCGGCCGGCCCATCGAATGGCAAGACGGGCAAGCGCTTCCACTCCGCTAGGATCACTTGGGAGGAGATTTTCTTCTGCGCTGATCCTTGCTATGAACCCAATAATTTTGTTTCGATTTTCGTCGGTATTGTTCATACTGGTGTCAAAATCAGCCTTGACTTTGAAAATCTTGCGAAAATCTTCGTCGTACCAATGCAGCAGATCGTAAACTTCAGCATCACCAATCATTAAGACTTTAAGTTTAATTGGGACCTTTTCGGGTTTTAACGCGCTGTTGAATAGCCATCCGAAGGGTTCGGCCTGGATTTCGGTGACGTGATTTCGAAGATTTCTTTTCAGGGTCGGCCAGCTACCCGGTTCCATGACCAGATCTCTTGAATTAAGCACCAGAAAGCCGCCATTTGCTTTAAGCAGACTGCCGGATTTAATGTGTCGGTAATCGGAATACCAAACCCCGTTTTGGTCTATAACACGCTCGATTGTCCCAAAAAGGTTTCGGTAGATCGGTGTCGTCTCAATTACGACCGGTGGCTTGGTGGTGTCAGAGTTATCAATGAGCAAATTCACTTCGTAATACTTGAATTGGGATGGGTCCGGAGGCATCAGCATCGGCGGGCTAGCGCCTTCTGTCCCGGGGGGTGGAGGCACTAGTCTTGGACGGAATCGTTCCAGGTGGGCTACGATGTCGGATTCTACCTCATCAAAATAGGTTTTAGTGGCTTCTGTAGCAAAATTTTCACGAACCTGGGAAAATGAATCCCTTAGCAAGGGTTCAATCCATTCTTTGCCGAGTTTCTCCAAATCCTCCTGAATTGTCTTGTCTATGTCCCGCGCTGCTTTAAATATTTTTTCCATTTCCTGGGACAGTTCTTTGTACATCACTTTGATCTTAGCCAGTTCATCCGCTGAAAATTTCCCTTCATCCACCAGCGCTTCGAGTTGTTCGATTTTCATCGGGTTGCCAACAATGACAGGCGCAAGATCCGGACGCGTGAACGGACCTACCTGAACCTGAACCATCATGAAATTTTGGGAAGTTACTTTATTCTCGAAATTCTTGAACAAAGCCTTCTGCGCTCCCATGTGTCGATTAACAATTTCATTGCGCGCCGTCTGAAATTCTTCACTCTCAAAAATCGCAGGAATTTTCTTTTTCAGTGAATTAATGAGGTCATTGACCTGGTCACGAAATACGGCCCCCTGTCCGGCGGGTAATACAATGAGTCTCGGTTGATCGGGGTCTTTGAAGTTGTTCACGTAACACAGATCATCCGGAACGGAACCACCGATATTAAATTCTTCAAGGAGTTTTTTAACAGTCGCCGTTCGACCTGTTCCGTTGGTGCCGGAAACAAAAATGTTATAACCATGGCTTTTCATTGCAAGGCCACGCTTGATGGCCTTTACTGCCCTATCTTGCCCGACAATGTCTTCAGCCGCTTCAATTGAGGCGGTTGTCCCTGAAATCAAACCTTCAGGAGGGGCGATCCATGTTAAATCCTCTGGACTCAAGCGGAGTTTTTCTTTTAGGTCACTCATGTTCAACATCCTGTAAAAAACTTTATTATTGCCGTGTTATTTTTATACCTGGCCGAAAAGCCTCATATCAAGCATTTCGATGATTGTATGGCCTATAATAGAATGTGTTTCCTGGACTCGTGGGGTTATCGAACCATACACGGCCAGGTAATGGTCACAATAATCTTTCATCGGGCTATCAGGAGAACCTCCAAGGCCTATAGTTACAATACCCATCTCCTGCGCGGTTCTAAGCCCCTTGTTTACATTGATTGATTTGCCGGAGGTGCTTATACCAATTGCTGCATCGCCTTTCCGCCCCAGAGCCTGTAGCTGTTTTGAGAAAATGTCGTCAAAATCATAGTCATTCCCGATAGCGGTCAATATAGAGGTGTCTGTTGTCAAAGCCAGGGCGGATAAAGGCTTTCGTTCAATTCGATACCGGTTTACAAATTCGGCCGCAATATGCTGAGCGTCCGCCGCAGACCCACCGTTACCGAACAACAGCACTTTGTCGCCTCTTTTTATTGTTTCAACCAGTTGGTTTACAACCTCTATCAACGTTTCAACGCCTTCAGCCAGAAACGCGTCTCTTACACGCGCGCTTTCCTTAAAAATAGCCTGAATATGGTTCTTCAATGCCTTGGACGCCTCTCTTTCGTCGACTAAAGCCAGGGTCGTTCGGATTATTAGCACTCATTTAACACATAATTGGTCAATATTGCATCAATAATTCAAAGCGCTTCCGAGCGCTCGACATCTTGGATCATTTTTTTGTTCTATCATTTGGGAGATTTTTGGCTTATATCTGAAAAGTTCAGAGGCTTGGATGACCTTTCAAAAAAACGACATAATCGATTACTACGACGATTCCCGCATATCTTGCGCCATAGTTCTGGATGTCGATGATCGACGTCTTCGTGTGCTCAATGATCAGGGAAAGGAATCCAACATATCCGTTAACCGCGCTCTTATCGGTGGCAAGGTTATAGATTTCCCGGCGCACGCTTCAAGAGATGAACTGACTCACCGTCTCAAGGAATTATCCGCTAAACGGGATGAAACCAAAAAGACAATAGATCTAAAAGAGCTTTGGGAGATTGTGGGTCCGGAGACAAACCAGATCAGTGTTCAGGACCTTAGCCAACTGGTGTTTTGCTCAGATGACAACATTGATTCAAGGGCGGCTTTAATTAGAGCCATTATTGAAAATCGCCTGTATTTCAAGATACGGCTTGAATCAATTGAAGTTGCGACTCCTGAAAAAGTGGAACAGGAACAAAACCGGCGGCGTAAAGAGATTGAACGCATCGAATTTTTGTCACGATGTTCTGAATATCTGTCAAAACTGAAAAACGGCCAAAATATCGACAGAGCCGACGCTCCCTCCGGTTTGGAGGCCTTACTGGAAGAGGCCGCTTTACTCGGAACAGACTGGTTCACTCACAAAAAAGTCAAGGAGATATTCTCACGCGCGGCGCTTAATCCTGCATGGGACCCTCTCAAAGTTCTCATTAAGTTGGGTATATGGTCTGAAGATGAAAACATTCGACTTAGGACTGAGCAGATCCCGACTGAATTCTCATCCGCGGCCCTTGATCATGCCCGAAAAGCCGCATTGAAAACTTTGGATGACTCTCCACGGGAAATATTCGAGCGTCATGTGATAACGATTGATTCGGCCAGCACCCGCGACATTGATGACGCTTTGTCGATTAGTTTTGACGGTGAAAACACCATTGTAGGCATTCACATTACTGAAGCCGCATACTATGTGGACCATGACTGCCTACTTGATAAAGAGATCCGTGAACGGGCAGTGTCAATTTATATGGCTGACCTTGTGTTGCCGATGATGCCGACTGTCCTGTCGGAAGAGGCTGCAAGCCTAGTTAAAGGTGAGCTTCGTCCCTGCATAAGCGCAATCACGACATTTGACCGGAATTTCCGGATGACCGGTTACCGTATAGCCCATTCGCTCATTAGAGTGACCGACAGGCTTTCTTACGAAGAAACCGACCAACGAGTTCTGGAGTCAGACTCTGTCGAGAAACGTATGTGCGACATTGCGAGGGCTTTACGGGAAAAAAGAGTGTCATCGGGCGCCATAATTTTTAAGGACCCCGAACTTAATATAAAGGTTAACGAGAACAAGTTAATCGAGGTCAATGTTAGGGAACGCGAGACAAGCTCACAAGTGCTCGTATCGGAATTCATGATACTGGCCAACAACCTGTTTGCCAGAACGCTCAAGGACAAATGTATTCCGTGCATTTATCGTAGCCAACCGCCTCCATTGGAAAAGATTGAATTGGGATCACATTATGATCCAGTGTTGTCGTACAGATGCAAAAAGGTGCTGGCCAGGGGGAACCTTGGACTATACCCTGAACCTCATTCGACACTTGGGTTAAATGTTTACACCACAGCGACTTCGCCACTCAGGAGGTATACTGACCTTCTGACCCAGCGGCAACTTAAGGCTGCGGTTGATGAACGTGAACGACCAATTGACGCGGACACTCTGGATAGACTCCTTTCTGAAATCTCGTACAGGTTGGATAGAGCGTCTCTTGTTGAAAGGGAGCGACACAGGTACTATCTTTTGAAATATATGGAACAGAGAAGGAGCGATGAATTCGAAGTGATTGTTCTGCAGCGTTTCCCAAGGTTCTATTTGGCTCAGATTGAGTCTTTAGGATTCAACACAGTATTACACACACCCCCCGGCTTGTCTCTGAATCCGTACGACCGGGCCGTGGCCAAAGTAGAAAAAGTTAGTCCTCGCGAGGATAGACTGACGTTTTCCCTAGTACGCGTTTTGCCCCATATCTAATCCTCAAAATACCATATCATCATCTTTGTAGGTTATTGCCTTGTCAAAAGCTCACAATGATATATTTAATGACCTTGTCACATTTGAAGAACGGCTTGTTTCGGCCAGGCTCCGACACCCAAAGATAAGTCTCCCGGTTGATGGACTAGTAACTGCCGCTGTGCTGGTTCCCATATTTCAGAAAAACGGCGCTCTGCATGTGCTGCTAACAAAGAGATCCGATATGGTGGAACATCACAGGGGTGAGATTTCTTTCCCGGGCGGCAAATTTGATCTTGCCGATCCGGATCTCAAATCGTGCGCGCTTCGGGAAACATTGGAGGAAGTTGGAATATTACCCTCTGATGTTAAAGTTCTCGCCGAACTCGACGATTTTTATACCGTAGCCACTCGTTTTCATGTGGTTCCATTCGTGGGTTTAATTCCTCACCCTTATGAGTACCACGTCAGCCCGCGTGAGATTGCCGGAATTGTTGATCCTCCGCTTGATGTTTTCTTTGATCCTTCCAAAGCACGGGAAGATACATGGATTTTTCGTGGAGAACCGGTAAAGATGACGTCTTATTTATGGGAAGGCCACAACATATGGGGCGCAACAGCCAGAATTCTCAAACATCTCGTGGAATTAATTGAATCAAAGGAGCATGAGAATGAACTCAATGACTAATTATCCGGATGACTTCCAGAAATGCGCAACATTTCACGGGCACGTGTGCCCCGGCCTTGCAATTGGTTATGCGGCGGTTAAAGCGTCTTCAGGGCTGTTGAGCCCTTCAGGGTCCGAGGATGAAGAACTTGTATGCATTGTAGAGAACAATTCCTGTTCGGTCGACGCTGTTCAGGCGCTTTTGGGTTGCACTTTCGGTAAGGGAAATCTCATATTTCGGGATTGGGGCAAACAGGTTTTCACATTCTATGATCGGGAAAAGGGCAAAGCAGTGAGGGCCTCTTTTCGTCAACCGTCTTCAGAAACAGAAACAGTCCACGATTTGAGGAAGAAGATAGAAACGGGCACGGCGACCGATGAAGATAAAAGGAGAATGCAAGAACTGAGGGATGAATTCACTTCAGCTCTTATATCGGAACCAACCAAATTCTTTGATGTAAAAGAAATTGCCATGGAGCCACCGGCTTATGCTCAAATCGTCGAAACATCACCTTGTGCGATTTGTGGTGAACAAACAATGATTTCAAGGATGGTCAAAAAAGGAGATTCGGTGATCTGCAAGGGTTGCGCACAATGAAAATAGCTGACAATTTTTTCATCTATCTCTGGAACAACCCCAAGGAAAATAATTGCAACAGCTACGTGATTGACGGCAAGGTTCCTGTCTTGATTGACCCTGGTCTTGAACAGCGTGTTGATAATTTATTTGACCGAATGCGAGAAGATGGATTTGACCCAAACAGAATTCAGGTTGTAATTGGAACACACTGTCACCCTGATCATTTTACAGGGTCACTTCGGTTTGCAGATTCAAATGTAAGGGTGGCCCTTTCTAGAGAAGAAGAAAGGTTCATGATAGATGAGGGATCGAGATGGTACGCTTCACAGGATAAAGACGCGCCCAGGTTTCCAGTGAACTTCTACTTGAAGGAAGGTGACCTGAAGTTGGGGAAACACGAATTTGAGGTTTTGCTTGCCCCAGGCCATAGTCCAGGCAGTTTGTGCCTATATTGGCCCAGAAATAGAACTTTGATTTGCGGGGATGTAATTTTTCGAGGCAGCATCGGACGGGTTGACCTGCCGGGCGGAAACGGCCAACATCTTAAACAAAGTGTTGAGAAACTGTCAAAGCTCAAGATTGACCTTGTTTTGCCTGGTCATGGCCCGGCGATTCAGGGCGCCGCAAATGTTCAGGCAAATTTCGAAATGATTAGGAACTATTTTCGCATGATTTAGCCCTATCCAGGCGCGTTACCAATAAAAGTCTGTTTAATCAGAGTGTTGAGGTTCATATGGTCCGTGTTTTGACTAAAGGCTCTTCTGAAACCAAAATTCAAGTGACAAAAAGGCGCCAAGAAATTACTCGCGCGTTCAAAATTTCGGCAGGTCCCGCTTGTTTTTTGGACATGGATAAGCGATGTCATATTAATAAGTTATCATATGGAGATCTTTTGTGTTCAAATTTTTGAACACAATCCCGGATTCAAGGCTATTGAACAAACATAAAACTATTGAACAAAAACGCAGCTAAACGTATAATATGAATCATGATCTAGCTAATATTAAATTAAAATTAAACTTTGGCACGGCAGTTGCTTAAAGAAAGGTCAAGAAAATAATCTTTTCCTCCTACGCCAACTGCAATGTCAGTTGGTATTTTTTTGGTCAATAATGTAATTCAACTGATGACTCAAGCCAGAGGCAGCAGACTCATCTTCGGGGTTCTCCTGGTTCTCGCTATTTTTACCTTTTCAGGTAGCGTAGACGGATCGGAGAAGAACCAACAACCACTAAAAGTTGTTACCTTCCCGTTCAGTTTATTGACAGGGGCTTCTGATGGTGAGCTAAAGTCGTTCTCTGATCATGCTACCGATACGATTAAGTCTACAGTAAACAATATGGGGAAGATGGTAACTGTCATACCGGATAGCGCATTTGAAAAATTTATGAAGGATGGTGTCTCCTTCAAGGATGATAAGGAAGCGGTAGAGCTGGCGCAGAAAGTTGGCGCAGACATGGCGATTTTCGGCTTCCTGTCTCGTGAAGACAACCAATACAGAATACGCGGTCTCATGTGGAATGTTGCTACAAATAAGCCTACTGTAAGCACTGATGTCAGGGTTGATAACATTCACGCGTTACCTAGCGCCCTGAACATGTTTTCCGCTGCGATCAGCAAAAGGCTGACCGGAGTTCCAAAACTGGAGTTCTATAAATCAGAGGGTATGTCTCCGGCGGCTACCTTACCGAGCCGCAACCCTGCCTTGGTGAGCTTGCCTGGACGTTCCGGCCAGGCTTTGGCCCCATGGCGAAGTCCGGAGATGTCTATGGGTATCGCTTCAGTAACAGTTGGCGACCTTGATGGCGATGGCAAGAATGAAGTGGTATTCCTCGATGAAAACGGCATTACAATAAGTCGATTTGAAGATGGGGGCCTTAAGCCTCTAACCCGGTTTTCCCAGGCGCCTGCAATCTACGTAAGCGCTGAAGCCAAAGACCTTGATGGAAGTGGGATCGCGGAACTTATACTCTGCTACAGGACACTATCAGGGTTTGAATCCGCCATCATCCAATACAAGGGAATGAACCTTAAAATCGTCGATCAGATCCCCGACGTTGTGCTAAAAGTGATTTCAGAACCTGTAGATGGCAAGGAAAAACAATTACTCGTGGGGCAACGGGTTGATTCGTCCGGCATGTTCAGCGGCAAAATGGAGCGATATGAATTTAAAAACGGTAAGCTGAAACGAGTTGGGGAAATTGATTTACCACCCGGCACATTTCTTTTGAGTTACGCTTCTGGACGATTCGGGCCAGATAACCAGTTTCTGAGAATAATACTCAGTCAGGACCAGCGCCTGATGGCTTTTGACCAAAACAACCGTCTGGTAGCCACAAAGCTGGACAAGCTTTACGGCCTTCATAGACGCATTCGTTTGTACAAGCAGGGACAATCCCCAGTAGACATTGAAATGCCTGGCAGGATATTAATCAGCAATTCCCAGGGAGTGGGGCAAAATGAAATTCTCGTTACGAAGCAATCGGAAGCCGGTTCTGCAATAGAAGCTTTAGGCTGGGACGGAAAGCAGTTTGTGGAAAATTGGCGCACTGTTACCAGTCCAGGGATTATTTCAGATTATTTGATCAGTGATTTCAAGAATGAAGGGATAAAATCCCTGGTGCTGGTTTTAGTCAACCCCATGTTTTTTAAAAGTATTACAGGTTATCGAAGTGTCATTTTCGCGTATGACATATCAAGTCTGTAAACATTCCCGTCGCGCTGGCGTTTTGTGCAGGAAACATTGGAACACAGCTCTTCTGAATTTCACCTATATCCAATTTGTGGCTTCGGCGTTATATATTTTATCGTAGGCCATCTTCCTTTTTGGCTTCATCCTTTTTAAGACCGCCAACTCTGGCCAAAGGTCTTCCTGAATTGGTCACCACAAGAGCCACTACAATTTCATCACCACGAGGGGCGTCCTGGACTCGGATTGGCATTGCGTCAAAATGGGATCTTACAAAAGCCGCGTCCTTATAATGAATTGGAACATCCAGTTCCGTGCCGGGTCCGCCAATCTTCTTTGCAGACGGTATTATGGCCTTACCCCCGCCCAGAGCTTCCCTAAAAGGTGTGCCCAGTTTAGGATGCAAAATGGCGGCAGCGTGTTCCAGCTCACCTTTAGGTCCAACAATTGCTCCCTTGCCATAGCTCTCAGCCTTATCTGCGTTTATACCTAGCGCTTCAAGGGCCCTTTTCCCGAGGATCTCTCCCAATTTTTCACCTGTTTCAATTAACTCTGAGAGATTATCCTGATAATGGCCTGCAAAAGGATTTTTGATAACTGCAATCGCGGCCGCTCGTTTGGCAGGAGGCGTTATGTTTTTTCCCATTTCAGTGTGAGTTTCTTCAACTATTGTGCAAATTTTCCTGATTTCCATGATATTTCCCCTTATTCCGTCATTTAAAAAATCCCGTTCTCCATAATCGAATCTAGAAAATAGCCGAAATGATTGACTCTATTCCATTAGTTAGACGTGTCTGCCCTTTAATCGAAACCACTGCGCCAACTATTGTCCCATGATCCACAAGGGTGTTTGCATATTTGAGCGTCTTGCCAAAAGACGCCTCGATGAATTCCTCTTCCAGGTCTCCCACACTATATGTAATTTTTACACCTTTAAGATCAGTTAGTGGGTCCAGTTCTTCAGCGTTGATGCGAATGATATTGGGGTGATCTATATATGTCGCGTTGGCCACCGCTGTGGCCGCGGCGTCAGCTATCGTCGCCGTTACTCCCAATACAGTGACAGCGGACGCAATGCCTCGAGTAAAACTTCGGCCGCCCAGCCCACTAGTACAAATTCCTCCAACCCCAGAGGCTTGTGAAACTGATATACGGTGCGAAATTTCAGGCCTGTCGACATCAGATCTAACCCCAACGTTGACGCATTCTTCGCTTGATAATCGGATTGCAATGTCTCCACCGTTGTTTACTATAGATCTGGTCATTCCAAACCCATTCAAGAAACCTGCCGTAGCGTCTGCAACCGCTCCCGCGACTGTGGACATGGGTGTTAAATCATGAACGCCAATCATCCTGGCCGCATGCCACATTTTGTATGAAACACCGTCTCCTGATGGGGGATTAGAAGTGATTGCCGTTTTACTTAGTTGGGCTTTGGCCGCTGCGATTTCTTCCAGGATTTTTATTGAAAAGTTTGCCGCCTTTACACACAAATCCGGACGCGGCCGGGGTCCTTCAAAACCTTCAATTATCATTCTCATTGGTCCGCAATCGACAAGGACGCTCTGATCACCCAGAACAAGAATTTCGGCTTCCCATTCGCTCAGGCTCTAGTCCCCCTTAATAAAAGGCTTTATAGCCTCTTCGTGACCGCCCATCTTTATGTAATCCTCGAGTGTCATGGTATACTCAATAGGGCAAATAGTCGCAGGCGTTGGGGTCCAACTGAAAGCTCCCTGCATTACCTTTTCAACATCGACCATGAAGTTGATACCGCCTCCCGGCAGAACAAAAGCAGGCGCTCCGCCTACAGTCAATCTGGCTTTATTTGTATGGACCGCATATGTCAACCTGACCGGGTGCTTAGTTACTCCTGCACGGGCGCTCCCGCCAGAACCGCCGCAATAGATCGCTGACACACGGGAATTTTCACACGTCTCCGCTATAGTCTGAACAGCCTCTTTGGCTTTAGCTGTTATTTCGATCTCTTTTAGAGATCCTGTTGATGTCCATTGAAACATCGCTGCTTGTCTTCCGGTTGTCTCTGTTATTAAAATCAACATTCCCGGCTTGGCTGTTTTGGGATCCACGCTTTCAATAACTTCCCGAGGATTCACGATTGACGTTCCTCCCCAGCCACTACCGTGATCTCCAAAGTATCTACCGGGCGTGCTTCTCGGAAATTTGAGCTTGACCCCTGAAGGCTGTGTCCCGACATAGACCCCGGCTGCATGTTCACTCATTAACCCTGTCAAGTGAGAGTCCAGGATTATTACTTCGTCAGCCACTTTTTTTAAGATTTCGGCAAATAATCCAAGTGTTGCGCTCCCACATCCTACACGCATCAAGTAATCCTTGCGCCCATCAATTACCGGCGGACCACCAACCTGAAGATCCAGTACAGCTCCATTTTTAATTTTAAGCCGGATCTTTTTGCGATTCGCTACATCTGCGATTACCCTGGCCACAAAAAAACCGTCCGGGCCTGTAAGAAGATTTACTCCCCCCAGAGACAACATCTTGGAACCATATTCTTCAGTAGTCAGATGCCCTACTTTTTTCCGGTGATAAGAGATCGGGGCCCCTTCCTCACCCAACAGTCTATCCGTATCAATCTTGATTTTTACACCTGAGTAACTCAATGGCGCTTCTGTTACAACTGTTACCACATCAATTCCGCGGACCCTATTTTGAATGATGTGTGGCGCAGGTTTACAATCCGGATATGTAGTGCCAGCCCCAATCGCTGTTATGAGGGGAGTGCGGATTTCTTCCCTCCAATCTTCTCCCACCACGTTCTTTACATCGGATATTTCTTTTAGTTTGATTGTCCGTTCAAGGGCGCCATCTCTGTTTTGGTATCTTTGACAAGCTCCTAGAAAGCCGTCCTTTATTTTGCATTTTATGGGGCAGGCATCGCATTGAACGTACTGTTCAGGTGGAATATATTCTGCAAAAATTGCGTCGTTTTGACATACTCGGAGGCATGCGCCGCAATCGCTACATTTTTCGTCTATAGCAGCTTTGCTGTTCCTGATTTTTATCGCCGATTGAGGGCAAATCGGCAAACATTCGGCGCATCCAACACATTTGAAGCTATCAATTTTCATCTGTGACCATGTTTATGATATTAAACGCCAAGTTTAACTGAATGATGGTTTTTTAGCAGCGGGAGGGGTGTTCCTGCTTGTCTTCACGTGGATTTTTCCATCAATCATCACCATGGAGACCCCTGGAACATCGCCAACTTTTATGGCGTCTAGAGCGGACTTGCCCACAGATCCCATGGGAGCGTCCAGCATTATGAGATCAGCGGGGGCCCCTATCTGAACAACCCCTGTATCAAGCTTGAACACTTTTGAAGTGTTGCCGGTAGCCATACAAATGGCCTCCTCAGGTTTTACGTCTGTCAGCGACGCTACCATACAAATCACTCTTAAAATTCCTAGTGGCACGACACCAGTACCTGAAGGAGCGTCATTGCCTATAATGAACCTGGAAAGCGCTTTGCTGTCCAGTCCCATGTTTGCAGCATCCAGAAGGGCTTTGGGGTTACCGCAATGAACCAATTCGATTGCATATTCAGTATCATTTATGAGTTTTCTGATTTCATCGGAGGACATAGCGGTAGGACCACCATTAACATGACACGCGACATCCGGGTCGGTAGCTATGACTTGTTCGGCTGTAACGGTGTCGCTTCCAGGTATTGAGGTACCGCCGGTGTGCATCAAAACCGTCATATTATTTTTTCTGGCCCATTTTACCATTGGCGCGGCATCCACCGGAAATTTGACTGTGCCCAAACCTATTTCACCAACTACTCGTACACCCTCACGAGCCATTTCTTCAAAATCCTTTTCGACAAGGCCCTTTTCAAGGATTACTGAACCTCCAATTACCTTGGCGCCTCCGGGACGAAAATTTGTAAAGGATTTTGCGGCCAGGATAGCCAGGGCCTTGGTCCCCGCGGGATCTTTAGGTCGTCCCGGCAAATGGACTTCACCCGCTGATATTATTGTAGTTACTCCTCCATGAGTTTCACTTTCAATAAAATCCATCTGCTTTTGTCTAGGAGTATAATCACCAAAGACCACATGACAATGTGAATCAATAAGACCGGGAGCGACAGTTGTTCCGTTGGCGTCTATTATTGAATCAAATCCATCAGCTAATTCCGAAACCGATCCTATAGCGCCTATTTTCCCGTCAGCTATTAATATACTGTCAGCGTCTATTTTAGGGTCTCTGATATTTCCGGAAATTAATGTTCCTATGTTCTTGATAAGTGTCCTAGACATAAATGATGACTCCTTGGTCTTGATCGTAATATCCCGTTTTACACCATCAGTTTTATTTTAAGAGGTTTTGAAGCCCCTGAATGGATTGCTTTCATGACCTGTTCCAGGTTAGCTGGCAGGAAATAAATTCTTGACCCCAAAGCGTCAGCTATCGCGTTGAGTATCGCAGGAGCCGTCGGTATCAAGGCTGGTTCACCAACTCCTTTTGCTCCGTAGGGACCGGTTGGTTCAGGGTCTTCGATTACTATGGCCTGTACGTTAGGCATATCCGAACACGTAGGTATATGGTAATCTTTGAGAGAGACTGTTTTCCCGGGCGCAAATTCTTCCATTAAGGCAAAACCTAATCCCATTGCGACCCCGCCATAAATTTGGCCTCTCACACTATCAGGATTTATGGCCTTTCCTACATCATGAGCCGCAACAACTTTTCTGACTGTGACCTCTCCTGTAAGGATATCGACTTCAATTTCTGCAAGTTGAGCTGCAAAAGCGAAAGTGGCGTAAGGATTACCTTCGCCTGTTTCAGGGTTCAGAGGGGTAGTGTCGGGATCGAAAAACCCCTGCCACTTTAGAGGTATCCCCTCCAGTTCAGCCTTTCTTGCGACCTGTTCAAGAGTTACAAATATTGAACTATTTGAAATATTTTCGATTTTACCGTTTTTTAAGATCAGGGAGGTTCGCCCAGTTTTGAGCATTGTAGCAGCTTCAGTCATGAGCGCTTCCTTGAGTTTCGAGACAGCGTCCAACACGGCGTTTCCGGAAATATAAGTTTGCCTGCTTGCAGATGTGGCCCCTGCGGAGGTCGTCATTCCGGTATCAGCGGCTACGAGGCATATTTTTTCTGGATTCATGCCAAGTTCAGTGGCCGCAATTTGAGTTAAAACAGTTGAGGAGCCTTGCCCTATGTCAGCCGCCCCACTGAACAAAGTTACATTGCCGTTAGAATCTAATTCGACTTGTGCGGTAGAGGGGTTCTGGACACCAGTATTGCCTATGCCGTACATCATGCAGCCCAATCCTACCCCACGGAGTCTTTTTGTTTTTGTTGGTTCAATGGATTTTCTAATTTGTTCGTAATGTGGAGCTATAGCTTCAATGCACGCCCCTATTCCAACACTGGCCGTAAGCGTTTGATTTGTAGCGGTGGTTGACCCCAGTCTGAGAATGTTCCTGGATCTAATTTCAAGCGGGCTAATATCCAGCGTTTGAGCGAGCAAATCCATTTGTGACTCATGCGCAAAAGCGATCTGAGGTACCCCAAAACCCCTCATAGCGCCTGCAATAGAATTGTTAGTATATGCGAAAACAGACTCTATGTGGACATTTGGGACCTCATACGGACCAGTCGCGTGAACTGCGGAACGAGTCACAACAGCCAGTCCATAGGACGCGTAAGCGCCAGTATCGCCAATTATTTTGACATCTATCGCCAGTAGTCTCCCATCTTTATTGGCCGCTGATTTGTATACTATCTTTAATGGGTGTCTTTTGGATGTGCAAAGGAAAGCCTCTTCACGGCTATAGGTCATTTTGACGGGTCTTTTCAAAAGATAAGCCGCCAGTCCGAGGAACCCCTGTGTATTAATATCGAGTTTTGACCCAAAGCCACCGCCAGTGGCTGTCTGAATGATTCGAACCATGTTTTCGGGAAATCCCAAGAGCTTGGCCACATCAGCCTGATCATAATGGGGATTTTGAGTAGACGCATATATTGTTATCCGGCCACTTTGGTCTACAAATGCGGCGCCGGCGTCGGGTTCAAGATAAGCGTGTTCAACGAATGTGGTCTGGTACTTCCGTTCAACAACTACATCCGCTTTTTGAAACGCTAAATCAGGGACACCTTTTTTTATTAATCGCTTCCCCAAAAGATTGCCTTTTTCATGGATCAATGGAGCGCCCGGAGCAAGCGCTTCTTCCGGATCAAAAATAGGGGCCAATTCTTGATATTCGACCTTGATTCTGGAAATAGCGGCATGAGCGGCGTCCTCGGAGACTGCGGCCACCAGAGCAACTGGATCACCGACAAATCTAACTTTAGTGTCAGCAAGAAGTGGTTGGTCTTTGTTGATGAGTCCATACCTGTTTCTTCCAGGTATGTCTTTAGATGTAAAAACAGCGACGCATCCAGGCGAAGTTGAAGCCTTTTGAACTTCTATTGATTGAATTACAGCATGAGGCAGGTTACTTCTTAGAACTTTCAGGCATAGGGCGTCTTTCAAAACAACATCATTTGCAAATAAGGCTTTACCCTGAAGCTTTTCTTCCGCTCCGACACGGGAAATATTCAATCCGATTGATGAAGAGCTTTTGCTAAAGTTTGTGTCAGTCAATGAAGACGTCCTCTAAGCATTTTACAACCAGGCCCGCTATAGCCGGCCTTTTATATTCAGTGGAATGGCGGGTTCCAACGAGATCCACAATGTGGCGCGCGATTAGTTCTCCAGTTTCCTGAATAAATTTGGGTTCAGGTTTTAGTCCTATGAGAGAATCTTCAACCTTTTTAATTCGCAGCGGGGCTGGGGCCACAGAACCGACCGAAATTTTAACGTCCGCTATGAGTCCGCTGGCATCCAATTTTCCACATATCGCAGCATTGACTCTTGCTATGGAAAGGCTCCTGCGTCGGGCTATACGCCGGTAAGTTTGTTTGCAAACGCTTTCAGCGGGTTTCAAGATTATCCATGTAATCAGTTCATCAGGCTCTAAAGTGTTTGAATATGCCCCCACAATAAGTCTCTCCAGTTTCTCTATTCTGACGGAATTAGCCCTTTGAATCATGACCTGAGCGTCGTGAATCATCATTGGGGGAATACTATCCGCAGCAGGTGAAGAGTTCGCTATATTGCCTCCCAAAGTCCCGACATTTCTGATTTGAAGGCTGCCTACGCAGCTCATTGCGGCGCTAAGAGCAGGAAACGTTTTAACTATTAAAGGATGAGCGATCAATTCTGAGTATGTCAGAATGGCTCCTATTTTGATGAGTTCAGCATGTTGTTCAACAGAGCGAATTTCAGCTAGTCGCGACACATCCAGCACATACCTGGGTATCCGTGAACCACTTCTGAGAGAAATCATCAGATCAGTTCCGCCGGCCAATATCGCTGACTCGTCCCCATGCGCGGCAAGAACCGCTAAACACTCATCCAGGGAATGAGGTCTTAAATATTTGAATTTAATTCTCATCTATTTTCAGCCGGGTCCCCTGCGTCTTTTAACTTTATTGCCACCGCCTCTTCCACCGCATCGATTATTTGAACGTAACCAGCGCACCGACATAAATTGCCTGATAAAGCGTTTGTGATTCTGCCTTTCGATGGCCGATCGCATTCATCCAGCAAGGCCTTGGCTGACATCAGCATTCCTGGAGTACAAAAGCCACATTGCACGACGCCTTTGTCCAGAAAGGCCTTTTGCAGGTAGTTCATGGCCCCGTTCGAAGACAGACCTTCGACTGTTTCAATCGTTCGCCCGTCGAGTTGGGCCGCCAAAATTAAACATCCGTTTACGGCTTTCCCGTCCATGACTATTGTGCAGGCCCCACATTCACCTATTCCGCAGCCTTCTTTTGCTCCTGTTAGCTGAAATTTGTTTCGAATAATGTCTAAGGCTGTTTCCCAAGGTTTTATCGAAACATGGACTTGACAGCCATTCAATGTGAAAGAAATTTCCAGATCAGCCAGTTCTTCCTGCGGAATTTCTTGATTCATAATGAGAAACCTCTAGCTAAATTTTTTAGAGCGCCAGATAGGATTTTTTAATATAATCGTTGTTCATAAGTTCTTCAGAAAATCCGTTTTTTACAATCCGTCCGTTCTCAAGCACATATGCTCTTTTGGAAATTTCCAGAGAAAAATGAACATTCTGCTCTACCAGTAACACTGTTAAACCAGTGGCGGCGATTTCAACTACGGTCTCGAATACTTTCGTCACAAGCAGCGGAGCCAAACCAAGGGAAGGTTCATCCAGGAGCAACAAAGAGGGCCTGGACATTAACGCTCTTCCTATTGCCAGCATCTGGCGCTCGCCACCACTCAAGGTGCCGCCTTTCTGTTTTAGTCTTTCATGCAAACGGGGGAAAAAATTGAAAACCATTTCAAGGGATGGTTTTCGATAAGCACGTGATGATTTTATGTATGAACCCATTTTCAGATTATCCAGAACCGTCATCTCCGTGAACACCCGAGCCCCCTCCGGCACAATAGTCATGCCCAATTCTACCGTTTTTTCCGGAGGAGTCCCTGTTATTTTCTTCCCGTTAAAAATTACTGAGCCCTTGTTGGGGATTTCAAAACCCATTATTGCGCTGAGCAAAGTGCTTTTCCCCGCCCCGTTTGGGCCTATTACGGTAACAATTTCAGATGGATAAACCTCAAGATCAATGTCATGAAGAACCTTAACGTCGCGATACGAAACATCAATTTTTTCTACTTTTAGAAGTGGTTCGTTCATTTTATTCGTTGTCAAGCCACCTTGAGAGATGAAAGCTTATCGCCGAGGTACGCTTTTATTACCGTTTCATAATTTACAACTTCTTCTGGAAAACCCTCAGCGATTTTGGACCCGTAATTCAACACGATGATTCGATCTGAAATGCCCATTACAACTCTCATGATATGTTCTATGACTATTAGAGATTTTCCTGAGTTTCTGATCTTTTTTAGAATCTCAAGCGCTTCATCGATTTCATGAGGGTTCAAGCCCGCCATATTTTCATCAAGAAGAAGGATATTGGCGCCGCTCGCTAAGGCCCTGGCGAGTTCAAGTCGCCTGCGCGCCGGCACAGGAATCGACCCAGAAAGCTTGGAAGCGTATTCTTTTAGCCCTACTAGCTCTATTACTTTCTCCGTTTGTTCAGTTGCTGGGCGCATTCTCATCCGACCACCATGCAAGGCGCCCACGAGAACGTTTTCAAATACGGTCATCGCCATAAACGGCTCCATAATTTGGGATGTTTTTGCTAAACCCATGCGGCAAATTTTATGGGGTTTCATGCCAGTTATGTCGATTTGATTAAGGAAAATTTTCCCAGAAGTAGGTTTATGGATACCAATTACACAATTGAGAAGAGTAGTTTTTCCAGCCCCGTTGGGCCCTATCATTCCCAGAATCTCACCAGGATTAAGGGAAAAACTCACCATCTGGACCGCGGCAAGGGCCCCAAATTTCATACTTACTTTTCTGCATTCCAAACCGGTCATTTTGTGCTCGAATAGGCTATTGTTTTTATTGCATATATTAAATGAACCTAAATTTCTTGCGTATCTTCAAGCTCCCAATTATTCCATTGGGCATTATCAAAATCGCCACAATTATGATCCCGCCAATCATGATGAGGTAGTATTCGACAAATCTGGCGCCTAGCGCCTCTGAAATCAGAGTCAAAAAGGTCGCTCCTACCACAGGCCCTAAAAATGTCCCCATGCCGCCCAGTAGTGTCATGATGACCATCTGAACTGTTTTTTGAACGTTGAAAACATCGGAAGGGGTTATATAGGTGATCCAGTAAGCCTCTATAGCGCCAAACAAGCCCAGGAAAAAGGCGCTACTTACATAAGCTCCCAATTTATTGGCTGTAGTATTGACCCCACTTATTTCAGCCGCGGTTTCAGCTTCCTTTATGGCTTTCAGTCCATACCCGAATTTTGAATGTTCAATAAAATAATGGGCTAACACCACCAAAAAGGTCACCGGCAAAACACAATAGAAGAAAAAGGAGTTGTCATGGCCGCTGATCGGAAGGGTTATGCCATCACTGCCTTGAAAAAATGAAACACTGAATGTGCGATCAAATTCCAGGGTAATTTGTTTCATCGCCTCAGCGAAAGCAAATGTAGCGATTGCAAAATATGCCCCTCTTAAGCGCAAGGTTGGTATCCCAACCAAAAAGGCAACCAAACTTGACATTATGCCGGAAAGTAAAAGACTTGGGAAAAAAGGAATTCCATACTTGGTCATGGCTATGGCGACAACATAGGAACCTATTCCAAAATAGACAACAGGGCCGAAATCAATATACCCGGTGTATCCGCTCATCATGTTCCAACAGCCGGCAATCCCGATCCAGAAAATCACAACAGTGATCAATCTCAAGAGGTATTCAGATTCGACAAAATTTGGCAGGAAGGCCAACGCGGCGGTAATCCCAAGGAATATGACCAAAATTATCCTGTCTATTCTAGAATTCATCCGGCCCTCGGTTATTGTTAAAGCATGTCACGCTACGGTACCTTTGCCTAAGATCCCTTTCGGGCAAATGACGAGCATAATAAATAGAATTATAAACGTTATTGCTACAGAAATCCCTGCATTGAGATAGGTAGCAGCCAGAGATTGCGCTACTCCGAGAACCAATCCTCCAACGAGCGCTCCGGGCATGTATCCCATTCCTCCCAAGACCACGACACAGAATGCGATAATTGTGTATTCCAGGCCCATTTCGGGCGATATAATCACAAATGGACTCATAACCGATCCGGAGAGTCCTGTTATGGCCGCGCCAAGCCCAAATGTTATGGCGTAGATATTTCGGATATCTACCCCCATTAATCTGGCCACTTCCTTATCCTGAGCAGTAGCCCGAATAGCTCGACCCGTCTCCGTCCGCATTAGGAAAAACCATAAACCCCAGGTCATGAAGAGCGCCACCATGAAGGTTACCGATCTTGCAAGCGGTATGTTTAAACCCCAGATCGCCACGTTAGCCCCGGAATAAGATGTGGTTATGGACCGGAAGTCCTGGGTCCAAATTTTTATCGCTATGTTGGCTATCATCAAGTGCAGACCAAACGTAAGAATATAACTCATTATATGAGGCTGCCCAATGACCCGATTTATGATGTATTTTTGAACTACATATCCAAAGAGAAACAGAAAAACCATTGCGAACGGCGCACTTAAATAGGGATCCAAATTGAAATAGGTGAACAACCAGTACGAAGTGAAAGCCCCTAACATTATCAACTCGCCATGGGCGAGATTAACTACGCCCATGACGCCAAATATCAGGGAAAATCCCGCGGAATACGCGGCATAAACTCCACCTAACAAGAGTCCATTGATTATGGTTTGAGCAAATACGGTGTCCATTTTTTAAAACAGGACTGAGTTTGGTTCATTTGTTTCTATTGGCCTGCCTGAAGCCGGTCCTTCAACATAAGGACTCCATTTGGTGACAATCACCTTTTTGTCCGTGTAGAAATCTATAGCGTCGTTAGCGCGACCCCGGTGAGACCCATAAAAGGATGTTTTTCGCCCACCGACAGGATAAAAGGCTATTGGGGCGGGCGTCCCAACATTGACCCCAATTTGGCCTGTATTTACATTTCTTATGAAATGACGGGACCAACCACCATTTTGGGTATATATAACTGCGGTATGTCCGTAACTACTTGAATTTATAATATTCACTGCTTCCTGCAAACTCTTGACGCTTTTAATACACCTGACGGGACCAAATATCTCCTCTTTAAATGCGAAATTGTCTGGTTCAGCTTCCAGAAGAGTGGGACCAAAAAATAGCCCATCAGGAAACTTTTCCATTTTTGGACTTCTACCGTCCAGAATCAGCCTGGCCCCTTGTGCCAGCGCCTTATCAACAGATTCGTAGAGACTATTTAGCGCCCGTTTATTAACAACGGGGCCCATGTTGATTCCTGGATCGTGTCCATCACCCAGTTTAAGTTTCCGGCAGGCGTCTATGAATCTTTCTTTGACGGAATCATAAATTTTCTCATCAACCAACACGTTTGACACCGCAAAACACCGTTGGCTCGTGTGACCGAAACAAGAGTTGACTATGTTCGGGATCGCCTCATCAAGATTCGCGTCTTCCATGACAAGGACATGATTTTTTGCCCCACCTTGACACTGGGCGCGTTTCCCATGAGAAGTTGATGTTCTATAGACCATTTCCGCGACCTTTGAAGACCCGACAAATGTAACTCCCACGATATCCGGATGGACACAAAGCCTCTCACCTACACGTGGACCACCATTAACTATGTTCAACACTCCCGGTGGTAAACCTGACTGCTCAGCCAGTTCGGTTATTCTGAGCATAGTCATAGGGCATAGTTCGCTCGGTTTCACCACCACTGTATTTCCACACGCAATAGGCCAGGTGAAATAAAGGGCTATCATGGCCGGAAAGTTGAAAGGAGGCAGTAAACTAAAAACGCCCAATGGTTCTCTAATATAATATTCGTCAACCCCCGTGCCGACATCTTCACTGTGATCGCCTTTTAACAGTTCCGGAATACCGCAAGGATGTTCCACGTACTGTATCGCTCGCATCAATTCGCCTTTGGCGTCAGAGAGTGTTTTTCCATGTTCAAGCGTTATTATTTCGGCCAATTCGTTCGTAGCGGCGAGTAGTTTTTGTCGCAAAGTGTATAGAATGTCAGCGCGTCTGGTCGGAATTGTATTTCGCCAGGCCTGGAAAGCCTTTTTGGCGAGAGAAATAGTGAGATCAACTTCATCAACAGTAGAATCAGGGCATAGGGCTATTGTTTGACCATTTAGGGAATTGATGATGGGAAAAAATGATTCCGTCTTGGAATCAACCCATTTTCCATTCACGTAGTTTTTTAGTTTTTCCGCTTCCATTTGAATCTTTCTTAAGTTCACATATTTGAAGGGTGAGCGTGAATTTAATTTCGACGCCCTTTTCTATCAATGATATCGCGTCTGATAGGAGGATTGGAGACTGAAGGAACCAATCCTCCCCTGTTTTTTGATTAACGTTCTTTCCAGGGTTTAAATGGATACAGGATTTTGGCTTCAGCAAAATCAAGAGGGAAGACATTTTCAAGTTTTTCCGACTGAATTTGCACCGCTACAGGAGGATGAGCTTCATTTGCGCCATCATTTCCAAATTGGATTTTACCGTAGAACGTTTCAAATTTGTCCTTATGTAAGGCTTCCATTATCCTAATTCGATTTTCTTTGCTTAAAGGCGGCTTTAGTCCCAGTTCTTCCAAAACTTGCTGCTGAGCTACAGCCCCACCAGCGGCTGCAGCCTCAACGTAATCAGGCCTACGATTAAATCGCTTTATGTATAATTTGCTAAAATCGCCAGCTGTTCCGAATACCTTTCCAGAATAGGGCATATTGGGGGTCCATTCGGATGCGGCGATTACATAATTGGCGTCGCCTTTCAAATCTTCTACAAACTTTGGGACCGTGGGGCCGTAGCTGAATGCTACCGCCTTGGGACTAAAATCAATTTCCTTCATGGCTTTGACGGTTTTCATGGCTACAAGAAGGTGCGAACCAACAAGCAACACATCGGGTTTTTTATTTTTGACCTTCATCAACAGAGAGTTGTAATCCTGCAAAGCCATAGGGAAAAGTTCGAAGTGGATGACTTCTATACCATTTTTTTGGCAATATTTTTTGAATCCGTCACAGGCCAGAGAAGTAAAAAGTATGTCCGCTCCTATAATGGCGGCTGTCTTAGGTTTTGGAGTAACCACTGAGAAAATGTCAACACAGCCTCTTACTTCTTCGGTTGCTTTACCCAATGTAGAAAAATAATATTTGAAACCCCGCTCAAATAACTTATTTGAACTCGCTCCTCCACTAATCAAAGGAAATTGATATTTTTCCGCAACTGGACTCGCGGCGAATAGTTGGCTACTACCGAAACCTCCCAACAGAAGGTCCACTTTATCGCTTACAATTAGCTGTTCAGTGAGTTTTGCCGTGGTTGCGGGATCGCTTTTGTCATCGTAAAAAATTAGCTCAACCGGCGCTCCGTTAATGCCACCTTGGGAATTTACAGTTTCCTGCCACAGAGTGTAGGCGTCTTTTACCAGGCTGCCGTCTTTGCCAAAAACCCCGGTTAATGAAACGGCGACACCAATTTTCCATGCTGATTTATCCGCGGCGCGCGCGACACCAACAGACAGGAAGCAGACCAACATCACGATCAAAATCGACCTGAAGTTTTTTAAAACCATCGTCGCTCTCCTTTTTAAAATGGGATAACATCCTTCGAGTTACGATTGTACCAATGGTAATTGATCAAAATGTGGGCGGGCTAATTACCCAAACAACTACCGTTTCTGTTTTCCCGGGATTGGTCCAACTGTGAGGCTGATTCGAATTATAATAAAAGCTTTCACTCCGCCTGACTCTATGAATTGTGTCATCAATGTTGATTTGTAATTCACCCTTCAGAACAATCCCAAATTCTTCGCCTACATGGCTGTAAAGTCCATGAGATCCACCACCGGGCTGAATTGTAGTAAAGAAAGGGTGCATTCTTTTGTTCTTGGAATTTATGATTAGAGACTCAATACGCGCGTTCCATCCTTCCAGACTGATTGTCACTCTTTGATCACGAGAGAGCACAACAGGGTCTTCATCTTCTGTTTCGACAAAAAAATCCGTTATCTTGGCTTGTAAGGCATGAGAAATTTTTTTTAGGCTGGAAATAGAAGGAGAGACCTTACCATTTTCTATTTGAGACAAATAAGCGTCAGAACAACCAACCTTTTCAGCGAGCTGTTTCAAGGTCAGTTTATTGATGGATCTTCTGGCTCTAATTCTTCGACCGATCTCAAGTTCGACGCGCATTGAAAGGGGGCTCTTTTTATTAAGTATTTGTTAAGTCGCAAAGTATAGTTAAATATCTCCCCAAGTCAATTGGTTTGTTGCAGTTTATGGCAAAAAAAAAGCAATCCGATTGGAGGATTGCTAAGAGGGTATGGTTAGGAGTCGTTGTTCGCCCTTTATATTAGCAAGGCCTGTGCCAAATCACATATGATCAATAATACAGGAATGTTATCGTCTCGAGGTTATCGGAGTCAGCGAATTGTCGCGCGTTTTCTTCCCACTTATTTTCCATTAAAATGACGAAATGAATTTTTTTCACACTGATGACTTTGAAATCAATCCAAATCTATGGATGAACACTCTTCAACAAATAATGACCGCGTTTTGAGGTTAGAATTCAGGGCCTGGATTTTTTGATTCTAGCAGCGAAGAACCCGTCAACAAAGCTGGATTTGGCAGATGGAAATGAAAAAAAATAACCTTCCGTAGTCAAAAATGCGGGATTGAAAATTTCACCGTGATCAATTTTATCGACTGAAAAATTCCTGTGACCGGCCAGGAATTTTTCGACCACCGACGTTGTTTCCTCTTCACTCGTTGAACACACGCAGTAAACGATTATCCCGTCATTTTTAACCGCGTGCGAGGCTTCCGTCAGCATTATTAACTGTTTTTCAGCCAACCTGGCCAAATCCTGCGGTTTTACACGGTATTTAACTTCACAGTTATGGCGCAAGACTCCTAGATTAGAGCACGGCGCGTCTATTAGTATTCGATCGAATTTCCCCATGGATAAAAGAAACAACTTTTCAGTCGCGTCTCCGTGTATCATTTTTACGCAGTTCACACCGAGACGCTCAAAGTTCTTTGCGGCTTCATCCAGCCTTTTAATATCCGCGTCCACCAAAGTAATTTGAGCTTCATTGTTGACAAGGGCCGCCACATGTGAAGATTTCCCTCCAGGAGCCCCGCAAACATCAAGAATTACCTGATTCCGCTGTGCTTTTAGTAACGGGGCGATCATTTGAGACGCAAAATCCTGGACGGTGAAAAGCCCTTCGTTAAAGCCAGGCACATCTAGAACCGGGCCTCTAATATTTTTCACAGTTAACACCCCTAGATCATTGTCAATTATTTCAAAAATAATATTGTTCTGTTTAAAATTGGAAACTACATCGGCAATTGTTGTTTTCAGGGTATTAATGCGGATTGTTAAATGCGATCGCTGATTGTTAAATTCAAGAATATCAATGGTTCCTTGTTCGCCAAATCGATCCAGCCATCTGACTACAAGCCATTCAGGATGAGAATAATATATGGCTAAGGATTGTGAATTTTTTTCGGGTTCATGATGAAGATCGTCCTGATTTCTTAAAACTGATCGCAGGACAGCGTTAACCAACTTCGAGAATCTTCCTTTGAGTCTGGTTTTAGCTTGCGCGACAGCTTGATGTGTAACGGAATAAACAGGGATTCTCGTCAGAAAAAGAATTTGATAAAAGGCTATCCTGAGGATGTTACGAATTTCAGGATCAAGTTTTTTCCCTTTGAGTGTTAAGTGTCCGTCTATTATGGAATCCAGTCTGTCTTTCCATCGAACTGTTCCATAAACGATTTCGGTTGTTAGCGATCGATCCCTATCTGAAATAGCGTTTTTCGAAAGTAATTGTGAAAGAGTCGCCTCGGCATATACGCCTTTGTCAACTTCGTTCAGAATTTTTACCGCAAGTTCACGGGAAACTGTAGCTGCGCTATGACGGGAGAGCATGAAGCCTCTGATTTAATAAGCCGCTATAGAATTGAAAATAACTCAAAAACTTGAGACGCCTGTCGTACACTCAAAGAGAAACGAAAGGCGTCCAAATTATAAAACCGTTAGTTTAGAAAAGACAAATTGGCCTAATATTTGACCAGACTTAATATCCGGCCATTTTTTCCAGCCTTTCAATACGATTCTCGATAGGAGGATGAGTCGAAAACAGGTTGGACAAGCCGCCACCAAAAAACGGGCTCACTATAAACATGTGAGCTGTAGCCTGCTCGGCATTCATTGGGATCGCCTCGGCGCCTCTTTGCAATTTGCCCAGCGCGCTTGCCAGCCACAATGGATGGCCACATATCTGCGCTCCTGTTTCATCAGCAATGTACTCCCGTGACCTTGAGATCGCCATTTGAATGACCCCCGCGGCGAGTGGCGCCAGAATCATCATGAGAAGAGACCCCGCCAAAGAGCCTCCACCTCGGTCGTCATCAGAGCGACCTCCAAAGAAAAACCCAAATTGAGCCAAATAGGTTATCGCTGTCCCTATGGTAGCTGCAATAGTTTGAATGAGGATGTCTCTATTTTTGACATGCCCAAGTTCATGTCCAATGACTCCGGCAAGCTCGTCGCGATTTAGAAGACGAAGGATACCTTGAGTCACCGCCACTGCGGCATGTTCCGGATTTCGACCTGTAGCAAAAGCGTTTGGCGAATCATCCGGAATTATGTAAACCTTTGGCATTGGTAAGCCTGCGTTGCGGGTCAGATCTCTGATAAGTCCGAAAAGATCTGAAGCTTCTGATTCAGTAACTTCCTGAGCGTGATACATAGCCAGAACGATTCGATCACTAAACCAATAACTGCCCACATTCATTACAAGCGCAATCACAAGAGCTATGGTCGCCCCGTTTTTGCCACCAAAATAACCACCAAGAATTACGAGTAAGCCACCAAGCGCAGCCAAAAGAATTACTGTTTTAAGTCGGTTCATTTTTTTCACCCCATGAGTTAAGTGGTCGTCGTGAAATTTGAGGAGAAATTTTCACACATCGATCAATTTTCCATTAAACTATGTAGGTTCCAGGTTTCAGCCTTTTCCCCCGAGCAAAAGCTGAAGCCGATATTTTTTTTTTCGAAGGGGCCTGAACTTCCTCGAGTAGAAAAAGACCAGCGCCTGTTCCTACCACAATGCCGTCAGCCATCACATCCATTATTAATCCAGGTTCCACCTGCCCTTCGAGTGCGGTGGCGGACCGGACTTTGATTTGCTCTTTACCCATCATAAAAAATGCCCCAGGCCAAGGATCCATAGCACGAACTATTCTATCAAGCTGTTTAGCGTCCAAATTCCAATCCAGCAATCCATCTGTTTTCCTAAGGAGCCTAGAGTAAGTGGCTTTTGAGTGATCCTGAGGTGTCGGTGTGATTTCGCCGTTTATTAATTTTATTAGAGTTTCGACCATTAGAGAAGCCCCAAGTTCCATGAGTTTATCATGGAGACTTCCGGCTGTGTCTTTCTGTCCTATTTTAATGATCTGCCTGTCAAGGATCGACCCTGTGTCCATTCCAGCGTCCATCATCATTACCGTATTGCCCGTTTGGTCGTCTCCTGAAAGAATAGCCGTAGAAATTGGGGATGGACCTCGATGGCTGGGTAATAAGGAGGCATGAAGATTCAAACAGCCAAACCGAGGCAACTCCAGGATTTCTTTGGGAAGAAATTTTCCATACGCTACTACAACTATAGCGTCAGGACTCAATTCTTTTAGGATCGACAGCACATTGGGATCTTTGAGGTCATTGGGTTCGGCGCAAAAGAAACCCATCTCCAGAGCCAATTTCTTTACCGGTGTCGCTGTTAATATCTTCCCACGACCTGAACGCTTGTCAGCCTGAGAAAAAACACCTACTACGACAAAGTGTTGATGAAGGGCTTTAAGAGTCGGCGTAGCAAATTGTGGAGAACCCATAAAAACTATGCGGCAAGTCACTTATTGCCTCTCTGCGATTTCTTGATACGCCTATTGTACATATTCCGTTTTAAGGCTGAAGAATGGTCCAGAAGAGTCTTACCTTCCAAGTGGTCTATCTCGTGTTGAAGCACTCGGGCGACTAAGCCTTCACCGTCTATTCTTAAAGGCTTTCCTGTGATGTCTATACCCTCAACCTGTACGCGAGCCGCTCGTTTCACATCGACGTTGAAATTTGGTACGCTCAAACAGCCTTCTTCCTTGAATTCTTCACCTTCAGAAATTAAAATAACCGGATTAATCAGTATTGTTGGCGCTTTCTTTTTGTCCTTGGGATCAGCGTACGCGTAATGTATGTCGAAAACAATGACTCTGACCAATTCACCAACTTGATTTGCCGCCAATCCTATACCCGGGGCCCTGTACATTGTGTCTGTCATGTCAGCGGCGAGTTGGCATATATCTTCAGTAAGACCAATTACGGGTTCGGCTTTCGCGCTCAACCTGGGGTCAGGCGCTGTAACTATTTTACGAACAGCCATTTCCAAACCTTTCAAGCTTTTACTACATATGTCTACATGTTCGAAAAACTGTCAAGCCAGGTTTTTTAATCAAGAGATTACTAGAAATAAGTTCCGATTCTCAAATCATCCATGTCCAGAGTCGATTGAGATGACGTCTGATAGTTTGCGATGGTATTGGCGACATCTTTGAATCCTTTTCCCAAAGCCAAAGTGTACGCGGTGAATCTATTGTTGTCCCTGGCCATCGGGTCGGCCCCAGCTTCAAGCAAGCTTTTTACACAAATGGCGTCCCCTTTCCGGGCCGCCAACATCAAAGCGTTCTGATTGTTCCTGTCCTTGACGTTCACGTCTGCACCATGCGCTAACAAAGATTGTACCATTTGGGTTCGACCAGACAGACAGGCCCACATCAACGCAGTGCGAGCCTTTTTGCCTCTCTGATTGAGGTCAGCTCCCTTTTTGATTAGGAGGTTTACTGTATCAATTTTTCCATTTAACGCAGCTTCAATCAACGCAGTTTGCCCATTGTAGTTTTTCGAGTTGATGTTAGATCCTTTGTTTAGCCTTTCGATCAATTTTTTATCATTTCCCAATGCCGCGTTTTTTACAAACTTGTCATCACAGTTTTCCTCAAACGCGTTTCCAATGGAAAACAGGATAACTAAAAGCACCGGCAAAATTATTAAAAATTTTCTTAATTGATTCAATATAATCACTCCTGAGTAATGGTTTAAAATTGAGAATGATCCATTTTTACACCTTAAGATTGGAACACTTGAGATCTATTTTTGTTCCAATTCTTTATACAATTGAACATGGAAAGACTTGCGGTCTGTTTTGGGGATTTTGCCAGTTAATTGTTGACAAAATTAATTGTATATCCTGCCAGACAATGTCGCTGACTCCCTAATTAATCCGGATTCTAGGACCTACTTTTTTTATCAAGTATCATGCCTCTTAAAACAGAAAGTTCTTGACTTATTTGCTTGCACAAAATATCTTCGATTCACTCGTACATATTTTCAGAGTTTTGAGGATTTTAATTCCCAAAACTAGTGTCGATTTTCCGACGAAGCAATGACTCAAGCGCCTGTCGCCTTCGCTTTGTCCCTGTTGGTCACTTTTGTGGTTCCATCGTCATTTGTCATGAAGAAAGTGAGGAAATATGGAGAACAACGTCAGTCACGCTCTGCATATTCTTGAGGAGCCGGTTCAGTACATGGCCCTGGGATTCATGGCTTTAATGTACATCATTAAGATATCTCAAATGCTCAAAAAGCCCGTTCCGCCCGAAAAGGCTGAATTGAAGGGCGATAGGGTTGCTGGAGCTTTTGAATCCTTGCTTAACGTCTTAAAGCCATGGAGTATGGAAAGCACTCGGAAGAATCCGTTTTTTTATGTGGAATTCATGATTTTTCATATTGGGGTAGCGCTAACTATCGGCGCGACTTTTTTAATTCCGCTAGTGCCAGTGGTGATGACCCCAGTGGTATCCAAGGTCTTCATGTTGTTCATGGGGCTCGCGTTCTTGATCGGTCTTCGCCGGATATACAGACGTTTGACGGTCCCTGAGATTCGTATCATAAGCAGCCCGGATGATTTCTTCGCCATCACGTTGATGACGGTATTCTTCGCCGTGGGTTTTATCGCAATGTCCCTGTGGATTCAGGGCAGCCCGGATACTGGTTGGATGTGGGTATTCTTCCTTATGACCACCTTTTTCTTGCTGTATGTCCCTTTCAGCAAGATCTCGCACTATGTGCTTTATCCTTTTGGAAGGATCAATTTTGGTCGCACTTTTGGTGGTCGAGGAGTAATGAACAAAAATGTGAAGAACCCATCCTGGAACCCTAAGTAATCAATTCAATTGACAAATAATATATAACAAAATGGAGGCCATAAATGTCGGAGCAAGCAGACAGACTGGGGGCCGGAGACGAGAGAAAGTGGCCCACCAAATCTGAATTTACGCCTGAAATGCTGAAAGAAATGGAAAAATTACTTCCCGGTAAGCTGAATCGAGTAGTCGCGGCTTCCCTGTCCGGCTGTATACATTGTGGAATGTGCAGTGACGCCTGTCATTACAGTGTATCTATACCGGAAGACAAGACCCTTGTTCCCGCATACAAGGCTGATCGTTTTAGAAAATGGTACAAGAGCAAATATGATTGGCTGGGCCAAATCTTTCCTTCTTTTGTAGGCGCTCACAAACTCGACAAGGAGTTAGCTGACGATATGTACGACAAGCTTTGGGGCGCTTGTACAATGTGTCGAAGGTGTACATTCAATTGTCCCATGGGTGTAGATTACGGAATGTTGGTTAGAGCGGCCAGAGGTCTCATGCAGCAGGTCGGCAGGGTGCCTCAGCATCTTCAGGACACCGTTGATACTCACCATAACTCTGGCAACAATATGGCGGTGCCAAGGGACGAGTTTATTGAAACAATGGAGTGGATCGAAGAAGAGCTTCAGGACGAAGAAGGCTGCGAAAATTTTAAAATTCCTGTAGACAAGAAAGGCGCTCAATATTTTCTAACCCTTAACCCAAGAGAACCAAAGTACTATCCGCTGACTATTCAGGCTTCCGCCAAAGTGCTTAATGCGGCAGGTGTGGATTTCACTATTTCCTCCAGATATTGGGACCTTACAAATTACGCGTTGTTCAATGGTTATGACCCGGACGCAAAAGAGTTTTCGATGTGGCAGGTAGAAGACGTAAAACGACTGGGCTGCGAATATCTCCTCGCCGGAGAATGCGGTCATGGTTATCGTTCATTACGGTGGGAGTTACCCAACTGGGTCGGAGGGGTCCCATTTAAAATAACCAGCATGATGGAATTGCTTGCCAAGCTTGTTCAGCAACGTCGTCTAAAATTGGACAAATCGGTTTGGAAAGGCCATCGATTCACATATCATGATTCCTGCAACATAGCCCGTTCAGGTGGAATCATGGAGGAGCCCCGTATAATAATAAACGCCGCTACGGACGATTTCGTAGAAATGGAGCACAATAGGGAGAATAGTTATTGTTGCGGGGGCGGGGGCGGAGCGCTGGCTATGCCGGAGTTTACTCCTCGGCGTATCGCAGCAGGTAAAATTAAGGCTGATGAAATCAAGGCTACGGGCGCTGATATTGTTTTGCAATCGTGTCACAATTGTACTGACCAGCTTAAGGAAATTATTGAACATTATCATATCAAAGCCAAGGTGATGAATCTGGCGGAACTTTTAGCCCCTGCTTTGGTGATTTAAAAAGAAGGAGAGTCTGAGCTGCTTACAGAGGTTTTCATCCAGGAAATAAACTTTTTGGGGAAACTATATTTATGATTGCCTGAACCGAAGGGATCGTTTACCATATTTACGCTAAAGAATGTAAGAATATTTTTGAGCTTTTATTACCCACGAAATCGATCATCTTAATTCTGAAATATGGCGTATCAGGCAAACTTTTAAAAACCGAATTTTCGTTTTCAAAAAAGGTTTCTTGAGTCAATGCGTAGGCTAATGCTCTCAACTCTCCCAACTTAACCAAGGAGGTAGGCTATGGCGAAAAAGATCTTAGTTATAGACGATGAACCGGATATGGTGACCTTTCTTTCAACATTGCTTGAAGACAATGGTTACGAAATCCTAACGGCATCCGATGGGGATGAAGGTTTACTTACAGTCAAAAAGGAAAAGCCTGACCTGGTAAGTCTTGATCTGCTGATGCCGAACAAAACCGGGATCAAGATGTTTCGCGAATTGAGAAGAGATCCTGAAATTAGCGCTATCCCCGTAGTCATGGTGACAGGTTTCGCTACTGACGACACTCCCAACATGGACTTCAAAAAGTGGATTCACGAAAGATCGATTAAGCCACCTGAGGCTTATATTGAAAAACCTGTGGATAAGGACGCCTTGTTAAAAGAGATCAAGAGGATCCTCGGGTAGTTGTCAATAACATTTGACGTTTGGGATTGCTGACCATTGTTACCTTCACAGATTTGGTAACATCAGCCACCGTGCTTGGTCCTCTCTTTTGGCTGAAATTCCGATGGCGTTCGTGATTGTCAGGGCTTTTTACGGCCTAGATAATCCACACAGCATATTTAAGCTTTTTAATTAGGCATTATGCTCAAGAACGCCATCCATTTTGTCAAGAGGTTTACCAGGAGTTTAAGCTTCAAAATCAGCTTTTACGCCGGCCTAGTTATGTTTCTGGCTTTGCTGGTTTTTTCTTACAAAACGATTTCATCCCAAGAATCCAGTTTCATCAAGAAAACCGTTCAGGACTCGGTTAAGGATTCAGAGGTTATCAAGGCCGCCATTTGGAATGGTATGATGACTGAAAAACGGGGGGTTATCCGTGAGATCATAAACGCTATTGGAATGACGGAAGGCTTCAGAGAAATAAACATTTTTGACCAAAAAGGTGTTCTGCATTATTCCACTAAACAAATTGAGTCTCCGGTCCCTACAGACTTGTCAAATGATCCTCTGCTTCATGATTTAAAAACCAATTCACATGTCCGGCACAAGATTTCGGATGATGGTTCTGTGATCACTGTTGTTAATCCACTCTTAAATCTTCCGAGCTGTTCCGCCGCTGCTTGTCATACTCATCCTGAGATTGAAAGAATCCTCGGCGCTGTAGAGTTAAAAATCGGTTTGAGCAACATCAAACAGGAGATTTCCAGAAATTCCCATAAGACTATAGGATTTGCAATAGCGCTATTTTTGGTAATTTGCACAATGAGCGGAGCGGCCGTCCTGCTATTTGTGAATCCGGCTGTGAAGAATTTGCAGGAAAAAACATCAAAAATGGCTAAGGGTGAATATGAGCCTCGCGGTCAAACTGTAGGAAAAGATGAAATGGCTGACTTGACCAGGGCTTTTGATTATATGAGCCTTCAAATCAACCAGAGAACCAGTCAGCTTGACACCAGCCGAAGAATGTACAAGGCGCTTTTCGATGAGGCGCCTTGCTATTTGACGGTTATAGACAAGAATTTCCGAATTTCCAGAGCAAACCGAACGTTCAACACGCAATTTGGAGAAAAAGTCAATCAGCACTGTTTCGCTAGTTACAAGAACAAGAGTTCACGTTGCGAGAACTGTCCTGTTGAAAAAACTTTTTATGACGGAGCGTCTCATCAATCTGAAGAAATCTGGAACGTTGATGGCCACGAATCGCACGTCATTGTTAAGACTTCTCCAATATTTGATGACCAAGGGAAGATCGAGGAAGTCCTGGAGATGGTTGTTGATGTCACACTGCTCAAAAAACTCCAGTTCAAGATAGAACAACAACGACAGGAATTTCAGTATCTTTTTGAAAACGTTCCCTGTTATCTCACGGTTGTGGACCAAGATTTCAATATTATCAGACACAATAATTTCTTTGCCCGGGACTTTGGCGTCGCAGAGGGTAGAAAATGCTTCCAGGTTTATAAAGGCCTTGAAGAAAAGTGTGACAATTGTCCAGTCGAAAAAACTTTTCAAAACCGAGCCGTTAACTATTCAGAGGAGATTTGGCGAAAGAAGGGTGAAGACACCTACATAATTGTTTACACGGCGCCTGTAATGGATGAAAAGGGCAACGTCACAGCGGTAATGGAAATGAGCACGAATATTACCGAAGTCAAAAGACTCCAGGGACAGTTAGCGATTTTGGGAGAAACTATAGCGGGGATGTCACATTCGATAAAGAACATTTTGTCCGGGCTTCAAGGGGGGGTTTACGTTATCGATTCAGGTTTGACCCGTGGTCGTGATGATAGAGTCAAAGCAGGATGGACCATGGTGAAACATAATGTTGAAAAAATTTCGGACTTGGTGAAAGGAATTTTGTACGCGTCCAAAGAAAGAGAACCTGAATACAAACAGTATGACTTGGGGCAATTACTTACAGAGGTTTGTGATCTTTATGAAGCTAAGGCCAAAGATGAAGGAGTTCAACTTATTCGAAATTTCCAGCGGACAATCAAATCTTGTCTAATAGATCCAGGTGGAGTTCACAGCGCATTGTCCAATCTTGTTTCTAACGCCATTCATGCATGCAGAACTGAAGATACTGAAATTACGCATCACGTAGTTGTTTATGGCTGGACAGAAAAAGATCGTCTTATCATAAAAGTCTCAGATGATGGGGTTGGTATGCCTGAAGAGATTTCCCAAAATCTGTTTACCAAATTCTATTCGACAAAAGGCTCAAAAGGTACTGGCTTGGGGCTCGTAATCACAAGGAAGGTCATACTCGAACATGGGGGGACCATAAAGGTGGAATCTAAAGAAGGGCAAGGCTCTGTGTTTACAATTGAACTACCTTTTCGAGAAGCTATCGACTCAGGAAAAGTAGAAAACGAAAGATTACTGGAATTTTCCTAACTTTAGGATATCAAATCAGGAGGATACAAATGAACGGAATAGGTTTATGCGCAACTTTCTCACGACAGGGTGACTGGGCGTTTGACTATGCTTTGAACCTTGCGCGCAAGCATCAGACAAGGCTCAATATCTTCCATTTTCTCGAATCGCCGTATACTTTGCGCAGAGATGTGGTATTTGTTGACGCGGATAAAACCCGAACAGAGATTGTTACCCCGGAATTAATAGCTCAAAAGGACAAAGAGCTACGGATGGGTTTTGATAGTAGACTCGGAGATTATGTTGATGTTGGTTTTCGCTTGTGTGAGGGAATAGACGAGGTAGAACTGAAAAAATGTTTCAAGAAGGGTGATTATGAGGTTCTGGTAATAGGCTATCAGACCAGGGGCGCCGAATTTGGCGGCACCACCACTATCGAAGAATTTTCATGGAAATTTCATGGACCAGTAGTTCTTGTGGGACCTGAAACCCCTGACATGTTTTATATTAATGAAGCTTCGAAGAATATTTTGGACCAGCTCAATTTGCCTGATGGCAAATGGCGGATGATTGTGGGCGACATTTAATCGAGGACATTATTTGTTTGGCACATCTTCATGTTTTTTCAATGAGGCCGACTCTTTAGAATACTGGTTTTCCTAAAGCCCAAATGGTCGGCCTTTGTATCAACAGTTTGTTGATAAAGGGACTTGCAAAGTGAAATTTTCAAACTCTGACGAATTTGAGTTGCACGTTCACAAATGTTTTGAAAAAATTTTTGATCTTTTGATGAAAATGGACTCAACAGTTGGAGAAATGGCTGAAAATGAGGAGAAGTCCGGCGCTTGCGGTGTGATGTGTAACATGAGAGATTGGGTTGAAGAAATCATTTTGCACTGTCATCTAGCATGGCAGTATCACAGACTTTCAAAAGGGCCTATGAGTTCAAGTACTTGGGACCAAATTGAACATCGGGAAAGAGAGGATGAATCCTAATATTTTTGGAGGTGGGCTAAAACACCTGAGTAAAAATATTGAAACTCCCCGGTTGTAATGGCATATTTCAACCGGATAAAAATATCTTTCAATATTTAAGGTAGGATCATGTCACCTCTGAACTCGGTTACACCCTTGACTTCTGCGATGGAAGACTACCTTGAAGTTATTTATCACCTTGAGCAGGAAAGTCGCATAGCCAGGGTTCGTGATATTGCTAAAAGACTTGGTGTCAAGATGTCTTCCGTAAGTTCCGCTCTCAAAATACTCGGCGCCAGAGGGCTCATTAGATATGACCCCCATCAGTTCATAACCTTGACGGACAAAGGTATTTTTAGGGCCAAGGAAATTGTCCGAAAGCATGAAATCCTGAAACGCTTCCTCTCGACCGTGCTACAGATCAATGATAACGTGGCGGAAGACAACGCTTGCAGAATAGAACACTATCTGGACCCCGAGGTCATTAACAAGCTTATAAGATTTCTTGAATTCGTTCAGACCTGTCCAGTTGACCAATCCAGATGGATGGAGATAAACGCGGAATCCTGTCATGACTGCCTATCTTGCCTCGAAGAGGCCCGTAAACGGATACAAAACAGAGCAATAGCTCAAAAGGTCGCTCTAGCCGGAGGAATGAAACTGGCTGAAGCTGCCCCGGGAACAATGGTAGTCGTTCAGCAAATTGATGGACCTGCAGAATTCCGAGAAAGTCTGGGGCAGGAAGGGTTAACAGAAGGTGTCACTGTTGAGATTGAATCAGTAAAAGAATCGTCTCGTGATTTAAATCTAAACATAAACGGTTACCACGTTACTATTAATAAAAACGACGCCTTGAAAATTTTTGTAAAACCTGTCTAGAGTCACAACATCACCATCATTTGTCTACCATTCTATTTCTAATAGAATAACCATTTCACGATGACACTTATAACTAAAATAAGCGCCCCACTTAAAAGCAAATAAGGCCCGGCTTTTATTTCCTCAGAACGTTGCTCCGCATTGTGTCTACCCGTGCAACCAGCATCGCATTTTTCGCATCCATGTTCATAAATCATGACTGACAACCTTTTCAAGATAGTCTTTAATTTCATTGTAACCATTTTAGTAGGAAATGTGAACTGAAGATTTTGTTATTCGATCCCAACCAGAATAGATTCTATTCTATTTTTGTGTTTCTATAATGTAGTTTGATAACAACGCATTATGATCATATAATGTTTCGGGTTTTCTTTATAAACTAAATAAACGGACTATGTTATTGAAACAGCTTTATGATTATGTTATTATTTATTGTATAACAAATTAAATAATTTGTTTGGATATCGCTCCATGAGGAACTGAGCCTTTTCGAAACAATGGCGAGGACACCTTGCATGGCTTCAAATACGCTGGAGAACAAACAACTGTTCAAGAAAATTCCCGGAATCGAGTCTCATCCGACGAAACTTGGCAGAACTGACTTAAAAGCCATTATTTGGTTCGCATGTGGTGTTTTCCTGCTGGTGTGTCTCGTTTCATATGATCCCAAAGACCCGTCTTTCAATGTCGTCACTACTCGTCCCTATACATACAATCTTTGCGGGTTGATTGGTTCACATATAGCTGACGCGTTAGCTCAGTTTGTAGGTGTTTGTTCACTTTTTATTCCTTTGTTCTTCCTCATGATGGCGGTCCGCTGTTTCAACCAGACTGTGGCAAAACCGGCGCGCTTCTGGGATTATGTAAGTTTTATAAGCCTCACACTGATCTTGTGCGCATTAATTGATCGATTTCCGAATTTGAAAATCTTGAATTTCTCTCCACTTCATCCGGGCGGCGCGGTGGGGAGCCTTGTAAACGCTGGTTTGTTCAAGTTTTTTGGTCAGGTTGGGAGTCTCGTAATCAGTCTTACAGTCCTTTTGATAAGCACACTGGAATTGACAAAGGGATCTTTGTTCAAATTGATTCAAATCTGCTTCCCTTCGGCTAGGGGTTTACAGTTTATAAACTTGGTCATTAAAGACAAGCTGAAATCTTTTACGAATGCGATATTTAGCAAGAGTGTTTCATTCATACGGCGACGAAGACTTGAAAAACAGAAATTGATTTTCTCCACAGTTGATTCTCAGGATACCCTTGCTCCAGTCTTATTCGAACATGAGACAATTGAAAACGGACCACTGGAAGTTTATGGCTGGGAAAGACTTTCTTTCTTGCCATCAGGCGATATGCCGATAACTTCTGGAGATCAATTTTCTGAAACACCTCTTGAAAATTCCAGCACAAAGGCTGCAGATTCCAAAAATCCAAGGATCACTGTAAGTAAAGCTGTTCCTGTTCCATGGAAATCAATTGAACTTTCTGAACCTAGTTTGGAGTTCACAATTGACAGACAAACAGAAGAATTCGCAGTAGAAGATGACCTGGAGCAACCTGAAGAGTTAAGTCAAAGCTTCAAAATTGGGCCTCAGGAAGATAGTCCCGCCGGAGGACCTTTACCAGAAGCAAACCCAGGCAGATCCATTAGAGTCACCAAAAGAGCTGACGCTGAGATCGCCCCGATGATTCATCATCAAAATTCCTGTTCAGTTGAATCAGATTATCGTTTGCCGCCGGCAGATCTTCTGGATGTTCCCGAAATATCCAAAAGATATGTGGATGAGAAATTGCTGGAGACTAACGCTGCAATATTGGAACAGAAACTTGCTGATCTGGGAATTAGGGGACAGGTAGTTGAGATTCATCCCGGTCCTGTTATTACCATGTACGAGATCACTCTTGCGCCCGGCATTCCTTTGAGGCGGGTACTCAACACAGCCGACGATCTGGCAATGGCCTTGAAGTCCGGCTCTACTAGAGTGGTAGCGCCTATACCGGGGAAGGACACCGTTGGAATTGAAGTCCCAAATCTGTATAGAGAAATTGTTTACTTTAGGGAGATAATAGAATCCTCAGTTTTCAAATCTTCTAGTTCTCCTCTTAAAATGGCCTTGGGAAAATGTATTGACGGGGAGCCCTTTGCGTCAAGTCTAGCGAGAATGCCGCATCTTTTGATTGCCGGGGCTACTGGAACCGGAAAATCAGTTGGTCTTAACAGTCTTATCTGCTCCTGGTTAATGAGTTATTCACCTGATGAAGTCAAATTTATAATGGTTGACCCCAAGAAACTTGAACTCTCATATTATCAGGATATCCCTCATTTGATCTATCCGGTTGTGACTGACCCGGACAAGGTCCCCAAGGTGTTAAGTTGGGCCATCAGGGAAATGGAGAGACGTTACGATTTACTTAGCAAGGCAGGCGCCAAAAATATTGAAGGTTACAATCAACAAGTCCAGGCAGGGGCAATAACCGCCTCTGAAGAGGAAGAACCGCCCCAAAAACTACCCTATCTAATTATCATAGTCGATGAACTCGCAGAACTGATGATGGTGGCTGCAAAAGACATAGAAATTTCCATAGCCCGGTTAGCCCAAATGGCAAGAGCGGCAGGGATCCACCTAATCCTGGCTACTCAGCGACCTTCTGTTGACGTTATCACGGGTATTATCAAAGCCAACTTCCCTGCCAGAATTTCATTTCAGGTCTCGGCAAAACCAGATTCCAGGACTATCATAGACACAGTTGGAGCCGAAAATCTGCTTGGAATGGGAGACATGTTATTCTTGCCTCCCGGCACTTCGAAACTGCTGAGGCTTCATGGAGCTTTTGTCTCGGAAAATGAAATACGGCGAATCGCAGATTTTACGAAGGCTCAGCGTTCACCGGTCTACCTTTCTGAAATATCCAATATCGTAAATGGGTCCGATGGTGGGGTCAGCGCAGGCGTAGATTCTATCGATGATGAAAAATATGATGAAGCTGTCGCTCTAGTCACACGGGTAGGCCACGCTTCCATTTCATTGATCCAGCGGCATATGAGAATAGGCTACAATCGTGCGGCCAGAATTATAGAAACAATGGAAGCTCAAAATTTGATTGGCCCATCTGACGGTACCAGTCGTCCCAGAGAGGTCCTGGCGCTATCCTTGGACCACATACCCGACAGGGAATAATTGGTCATAGGACAATTTTTGGCAGCAGGCTTTATGAGTAATTCAAGATATAAACTGTTCTATAAAACTTTCTCTCCCCAAGACTTTTTCCATTATTGCTCCAATTTCGAGCGGATTGTCCAATATATTCCCGTTAATGAACGGAAACTGGCAAAATGGGATGTTTCCGATCATTCGCTTAATGTCGTTTGGAGTATATTGCTCTTCAGGCCCTTCTTCCCTGTCGCATTTTGATAGAATCACACTCGAGATGTTCAGGTTTCTTGTGGTAAGAGCTTCGACACTCAGCATTGTGTGATTTATAGTTCCTAATTTCAAACGCGCCACTAAAACAACCGGGAAACTCAACTTTCTAATAAGATCAACAAATGCGCCATTTTCCTCAATAGGCGCAAACAAACCTCCTGCGCCTTCCACGATTACAAGATCATGGACTTCTCCGATTGCCAGGATATGTTCAACAATGTCGGATATCCTAAGGCGACTGACTTGCAAAGCAGCCGCACGGTAGGGCGACGCCGGTAGCGAAAAACGAAACGGCGTTACATCATCTAAACTTATGCTTTCTTGAGAGGCGCGCCACAGGAAATGGCCATCTTCAGGAAACAACTCGCCACAATTGAATTTACAGCCCGTTTCTACCGGTTTCAGAGCAACACAGTCCACGCCTCTTTTGCGCAACAGGCTGGTCAACCCAGCCGTGATTACGCTTTTGCCCACACCTGTATCAGTGCCTGTTACAAAGATGCCGTTCATAGATCAGATTTGACAAATTTCCTTTATCGATTTTTCAGTAGCTTCGACAATTGTTTCAATTTCACTGTTTTCAATACTCAATGGCGGCAGTATAACGACCACATCGCCGAGAGGTCTCAAAATTACTCCGCAATTGCGCGCGTATCGAGTTACCTTAGCCCCTATTCGGAGTTCAGCGGGAAATGGTTTTCTCAATAGCTTGTTTTCAACGAGTTCTATACCAACCATAAAACCACATTGTCTGATGTCTCCAACGTGATCCAAATTGGTCAGTCGATCTGCAAGGCAATTCCTCAGAAATTTGATTTTAGGGTTGAGCCGTTCCAAAACTTGATCACGATCAAAAATGTCCAGGCACGCGATCGCCGCTGAGCAGGCTAAAGCATTTCCCGTATAACTATGACCGTGAAAGAACGTTTTGTATTCCGTGTGATTTCCCAGAAAAGCTTCAAAAATTTGATTGCTCACCATTGTTGCGGCTAACGGCAAATACCCCCCCGTCATTCCTTTAGCGAGGCACATTAAATCAGGTCTAACATCCTCTTGTTCACACGCGAACATGGTCCCTGTTCTTCCGAAACCAGTTGCGACCTCGTCACAAATCATCAGAATTTCGTTTTCCCTGCAGATCGATTCCAAACCCTTTAGAAAACCTTTGGGATGTACAATCATGCCAGCAGCGCCCTGTACTCGGGGCTCGACTATGAGCGCAGCTATCTCCGCCCCACGCTCTGAAGCGATTTTCCGGAAATCGTTCAGGCAATTTTCCTTTAGTTCGTCGGGCGTAAATTCAGGACTCATATATGGGAAGGGCGTTGGAATAACCAGAGTATGAAAAAGAAGTGGATGAAATATGCTGTGAAAGAGGTCTATTGCGCCAAGGCTTACCGATCCAATGGTGTCGCCGTGGTATGCCTGATCCAGACTCACAAACAGTTTTTTGTTTTCGTGACCTTTGTTTTTCCAGTACTGAAAGGCAATTTTTAGCGCAATCTCTACCGCTGTTGACCCGGAATCCGAGTAAAATACTTTCCTGAGATTGTCCGGGGTTATTCTAACCAGCCTCTCAGCCAATTCTATTGAAGGCACTACGCCTAAACCAAGAAGCGTAGAATGAGCCAGCTCATGAAGCTGGTCTATTATAGCTTCATCAATTTCCTTTTTTCTATGTCCATGTATGTTGACCCACAGGGACGAAATCCCATCCAGATATTTATTTCCGTCAGTGTCATATAAGTAAACGCCTTCGCCCCGCTCGATAACAAGATTGTCGGATTGGAGCCAGTCCTTCATTTGTGTGAAAGGATGCCATATGTAGTTCTTGTCGAGATTAGTCCAGTCCCTCATATCTTCTCCTGTTAAGAACTACTTTCGCTACCGGAAAAAATCTTCTGGTCCAACCGAAAATCGCTCGTAAGATAAGAAATTAGACCTAAACTAATGCAAACAACCAAACTGAACAGGTGATAAACAGTCGCGAACGACACCGCTACTATCGCGCCTATACCAAATAGGGCCAGAGCGTATCGGCCGGCCGCATGGAAAGTTCCTATGAAACCGGGAGCCGAAGGAAGCGCAACGCCTAAAGCTATAAAAAGCTGGATTGTTACAGCTACAAGAAATGGGGCGTCAATAGAAAACGCCAGTAAAAATAGATAAGTAGTCGAAGAGAATAACAGCCATAAAAAAACGGAATACAAGAAAATGATGAGGGCCTGTTTAGGACTGGCCATGATGCCCAGGCCGTCTATCAACTTTTCAAAAACGCCTTGAATAAATGTCCCTGCCTTACTCGGTAATATTGAAAAAATTCTATTAAAAAAAGAAAGAGCTATAGCTCGTTTTGTCAAAATTATGAGCACAAGCACGTAACCTAATACGAGACATATAAGCAAAAATATTCCCAAAAAAGAAAATCTGGGAGGAGCGTCAGGGGTTTTTAGCAGAACAACGCCAAGAAGTAATAACAAACCGGACAGATCAAAAAACCTTTCGACCATTACTGAACCGAAGACACTGGAAAACGAGGCCCCCTTTTGTTGGAGAAGATAGGGCCTGACAAGTTCTCCCAGTCTGGCCGGTAATATCATGTTCGCGGCCGCCCAGATATTAAGTAAATCCCAAAGAGATTTGACATCTAATGAACAAAATGGGCTTAGAATCACTCCAAATCTTATTGCTCGTACGAATTGACAGGAGATTGCCAATACAAGGCATGGTAGCAGATACCATACCTTCATCTTCCTCACGCCATCTTCCAAATCAACCAGGGAAATATCACGAAAGGCAAGCCATAAAAAAAACAGACCCAGAATGCCGCCAATTATAATTAGAGCATTGCGTTTCGAATTTCCTCCTTTAGTTTCAGCCATTCTTGATTCCCAGTTCTTCTTTAAAATAGGCTATGGTCGCCTTCAGGCCGTCTTCCAGAGGTATCTTGGGATCCCAGTTCAAGGCCTTCTTAGCGAGGGATATGTCCGGACGTCTCCTTGTAGGATCATCTTTAGGGAGGTCTTTGTAAACGATCTTGGATTTGTCCGTCCCAATCAACTTCAGGATGGTTTCCGCCAGTTCTTTTATAGTAACTTCGTGGGGATTGCCTAAATTAATTGGGCCTGGCTGAACGCTTTCCATCAATTTGGTCAAGCCAGTGACCATATCACTGATGAAACAGAATGATCTAGTTTGAGAACCCTCTCCGTAAATGGTGATGTCTTGTCCACGCAGGGCCTGACAAATAAAATTACTAACTACCCGACCATCATTTGGCAGCATCCTGGGACCATATGTGTTGAAAATTCTGGCTATCCCAACATTGGTATTGTTGTAATCCCTATAACCTACGGTTAGTGTTTCAGCCGCTCGTTTTCCTTCGTCGTAGCAGGCCCTGGGGCCCACGGGATTAACGTTTCCATGATAACTTTCAGTTTGAGGATGAATTTCCGGGTCACCATAAACTTCGGAGGTAGATGCCAGGAGAAACCTGGCTTTGATTCTCTTGGCCAGGCCTAACATATTCAAAGTTCCGATTACAGATGTTTTAAGGGTCTTTATAGGATTATTTTGATAATGAACAGGTGAAGCCGGACACGCTAAGTGGTAAATTTCATCAGCTTCCAGCAATATGGGGACCACTACGTCATGCCTGATAAACTCAAATTGCGGATGGTCCTTAAACGGCGCTATATTTTTCTTGCTACCCGTAAACATATTGTCAAGACACAGGACGCAATATCCTTTGCTCAAAAGGCTTTCTATGAGATGGCTACCAATGAAGCCTGCTCCACCACTGACAACAACCGTTTTCATATTTGACTCCAAAATCCGGGGCCGAATTTTTTCCCAACATTCGAATGTGTTTGTTTTATTGAAATAGCATTTTCTGACTCTTCTTACAAAGAATTAGTGGATGAAAAGTGGCGCAGGACTTTCGAACTGAAATGTTATTTGTTGAGTGTGTTTTTGAAGTGCTTTTCAGGTTTACGACAAAGTTACTCAAGATTTTAATGACCCCTTAGAAGATTATTGCTAAAGTTGACTTGACAATATTTTATATGAGGGTTAAACATATGTTCGACGCATCTAACAAAAATAGCCTTGTCGGCTCTAAGATACGGCCTCGGAGGATTAGTCAAAATGAGCCCTAGAGTATCTCAAAAAAAATGCATAAACTGTGTTTCTTTAGTTGATCATAATTGTCTCGCACAGAACACGGTCAAATTGTCGAATTACAAACCGGGACAGAAAGGGAAAATAGTCCAGGTCTGTGGAGATCCTGATTTTCGACTTCGCTTGATGGAAATGGGATTTGTTAGAGGAACAGAAATCCAGGTAGTTAAATACGCTCCCCTAAATGATCCCATGGAATTTGTGGTCAAGGGTTATCATATAACCTTGCGCAAAAAACAGGCGGCTCACATTTTGATGAATGAACCTGAACTCGCTGCTTAAGGATTCATGTATGAAACAGAAGATCACTGTGGCTTTGGCCGGAAACCCTAATGCAGGGAAGACCACGATTTTTAACGCATTGACCGGCGCTCGACAGCATGTAGGCAACTGGCCCGGTGTTACGGTGGAAAAAAAAGAAGGGACTTTAAAACATAAAGGGCGGGAAATTCATATAGTAGATCTACCAGGAACATATTCGTTAACAGCTTTTTCTCTGGAAGAAATTATCGCCCGGAATTTCATTGTCGATTCCATGCCCGATCTGGTTGTCAACGTTGTTGACGCTTCTAATCTTGAGAGAAATTTGTATCTTTCCGTTCAGTTACTGGAAATGGGATGTAAAATAATCCTTGCCCTCAATATGATCGATGTCGCCCGCGGTCGCGGCATAATAATTGATGAAACCCATTTCTCGAGTTTAACCGATGTCCCTGTTGTTCCTACAAATGGGAAAAAGGGAATCGGTATGGATATTCTGGTAGACACCATAATCTCAGAAGTGGAAAAACCGCAAGCACCGGAGGATTTCACCAGATTCACATATGGGCTGGAAGTTGAAGACGAACTTTGTAAAATTCAGGGTCTGCTTTGTGCGAACAGTTTTTCATCCGACGCTGTGAACACACGTTGGGTTTCCGTAAAGCTACTCGAGGGTGATACAGAAATCATTAAAAAGATCGACAATCTTGATCACAGGGCCAAAATCATGGAGCAGGTCGAAAAGAGCCGATCTCACCTGAACAATATTTTTGGCGACAGCCCTGAGATAGTTCTTGCAGACGCCAGGTATGGGTTCATATCCGGCGCTATCAAGCAAACAGTTCAAGTCGAACGAACTGATAGGGTAAATTTAAGCGAATCAATCGACAAAGTTCTTACCAACCGTTTGTTAGGACCTTTAATCCTGCTTGCAGTTCTTTATTCCGTTTACATTTTTACCTTCAATGGCAGCGCTCCTTTGGTAAAATATTTTGATTCCTTCTTTTCATGGCTTGGAGACAGTGTTGCCACTATTCTACCTGAAGGACTTTTGAAATCATTAATAGTGAGTGGAATGATTAAAGGGGTGGGCGGAGTATTAGGGTTTACCCCATTAATAGCCTTCATGTTTTTCGCAATCGCGATACTGGAAGACACGGGATATATGGCTCGCATCGCTTTTATGCTTGATCGAGTCCTACGTGGGTTTGGGTTGCATGGCGCTTCAATGCTTGCTCTCATGGTGGCTGGAGGAATTGCCGGCGGTTGCGCTGTCCCGGGGATAATGGCCACCCGGACCATGAAAGAACCAAAAGAACGGTTGGTTACAATACTGGTCGCGCCTCTAATGAATTGTGGGGCGAAATTGCCCGTATACGCTCTGTTAATTGGAGCCTTTTTCCCTGGAAATCGTGCCGCTATAATGTTTTTGCTCACATTAATATCATGGATGATGGTCCTTTTGGCGGGAAGGACCATTCGTTCCACAGTTCTGTCTGGGCCATCCGCCCCATTCGTGCTCGAGTTACCGCCATACAGAATCCCGACATTTCAGGGGCTTTTCATACACACATGGGAACGGACATGGATGTATCTTAAAAAAGCCGGCACGGTAATATTGGCTGTTTCCATAATAATATGGGCGTTAATGACATTTCCCGCGCTTTCGTCTGAACAAAAGGCGTTTTTTGAACAAAAACAGGATAAACTGACGTCCAGTTTCCTCTCTGATCCGGCGGTAAGCCCAGTTTTAAAGAATCAACAGGATCTTAACAATTTTGAAGGTTCCCAATCTGCTGAAACTAGAGACGCTAAACAGCCCTCTACACCATTTACCTTGAAATACACCGAGTATAAAGAGGAAAAACTACGACTTGAAAATGAAGAACAAAGCGCAAAATTGAGGGGCACCGTAGCCGGTAGAGTCGGAGCGGGGATGGTATGGGTGTTTAAACCTATTGGGTTTGACTGGAAAACCAATGTAGCCCTTCTGGGAGGCTTTGCCGCCAAGGAAGTTGTAGTTTCAACATTGGGAACAGCCTATAGCATGGGCTCCGTTGAACGGGAACAATACCCTACTCTTTCTGAGCAGCTCAAACATGAGCCCGGTTGGAATCCTTTGATGGCTTTCACGTTGATAATATTCGTTATGTTATATGCCCCCTGTGTTGTCACATTGGTTGTTATCAAGAGAGAAACCGGAAAATGGCGATGGATGCTATTTGCGATGGTCTATACTACGGTGTTGGCATATGTTGTCGCATTCATTGTCAAAACCACCGGTACTCTTCTGGGGATCGGGCTTTCTTAACGATTAGCCTGAGAGGAACAGAAAATGTGGCAAGAAATTGTTGTAGGATCAATTGTGTTGTTGGCTGTGATTTTCATGGTGCACAGACTTATCGGAAATTTTAAGTCTGGGACTTCTGAACAGCCCAATTGCTCATGTGATTGCTCAAGATGTCCTTTGGATAAGGGAAATTGCTCCGATAAGCCCGACACCAAACGAGTTGTCCCCAATCATTTGAAATAGTACAAAGTTAAAACAGAATGGATATCCTTTGGCAAATTCGTTCAATATCCTCGCTAATCTGACAAAGCTGTTGACAGGCTTGTTTCTCATTGCTGTCCTAGCCTTTGGGTCGTGGCAGAGCGGTTACGCTACAGAGCATGTAATCGCCGCAAAATTGAAGAAGCCTTTCCCAATTTTGCTTGAAGCCGCAATCGGAAGCACAGGCTATAGTTGGGCCACTCAATTTGACAAGGCGTGGTTGAAACTCGAGAAATCCTGGTATGAAAAGCCGGAGTCAAAACTTTTGGGAGCGCCTGGTAAACAAACATTCTTGTTCGTTCCATTGAAACCGGGCGACACCAAAATAGAAATGCGATTAAAAAGACCGTGGGAATCTTCTGCGGTTAAAACCAAAGTTTACCAAATTACAATTTTGCCTGAGTAGAAAAACTTTTCAGACAATAATACAAGGAGTCCCCAGAGGGCCATGACATTCGAAACTATGGCGGAAGACCGTTATTTTGAGGATTATCAACCGGGCGCTGTTCATGAAACTGGTTCGATTACCGTTAGTGAGGCCGACATTATCGAGTTCGCCCGACAATTCGATCCGCAGCCATTTCACGTAGACCCGCTGGCGGCGAAGCAGTCCGTGTTCGGCGGTATAATCGCCAGCGGATGGCATACGGCGAGTTTGGCCATGCGGTTACTGGTTGATCATTATGTCTCGCCTGTTGCAAGTTTGGGGTCGCCCGGCGCAGACGAACTGCGCTGGCTCGAGCCAGTAAGACCTGGTGATAGTCTTTCGCTGCGTGTTACTATTCTTGAAGTGAAAACTTCTCACTCCAAACCAGATCGGGGGACTGTTCGTACGTATGTAGAGGTAATGAACCAGCATCGTCAGGTCGTGATGACTTGGAAAGGAATAGGTATGATGAAGCGTAGAAACAAGAGCGGAGTTGTTGAAGATAATTCACTGCCTCGCTTGTAGTGACCATAAACTGTTGCGGGATCAATTCCGCCTGGTTGATGTGAAACAGTCTAATTCGGGACATATCCGGCCCACCGGAGGCATCCAATGGAGATAAAGAAAGTTTGTATTGTTGGTATGGGGACAATGGGCAGCCAGATCGGGATCGTGTCTGCAGGCGGCGGTTATCAAACGTCTATGGTTGATACCTCCGAGGAAAAAGTCGCGGCTGGTTTGACAACTATTTATTTGTTCCTGGAAAACAGAGTTAAAAAAGGGAAGCTGGGACGGGAGAAGATGGATGAGATTCTTGCCCTTATCACGGCCGAAATGGACATGGCAAAAGCATGCCGGGACGCAGATCTAGTGATAGAGGCTGTACATGAGAATATCGATGCAAAAAAAACCGTATTCGAACGATTGGATTCGCTCTGTAAAGTAGGCGCCCTCTTTGCCAGCAACACGTCAACTTTGTGGATCACCGAAATAAGTTCCGCCACCATGAGGCCTGAAAAGTGTATTGGCGCTCACTTTCTTATCCCCGCGGCCCTGACGCCACTTGTGGAGGTGGTCCGAGGAGTACAAACCTCTGACACGACCCATGACACGATTGTTGATTTCTTAAAGAAGTGCGGAAAACAAACGGTCACTGTCACAGATTCACCTGGGTTTCTTATCAACCGCTTGTACCTCCCCATGGTTAATGAAGCCTTTTTTGCTCTGGAGACAGGTTTAGCGGCTCCCGAAGAGATAGACCGGGCATGCGTGTTGGGTCTCGGCTTGCCTTTGGGGCCTTTGGCCGCAGCAGACTCTTTCGGCCTGGACATTCTTCTGGCATGCATGAACACGTTCCATCGTGAACTGGGTGACAAATACAGACCGGCCCCATTTCTGGTTAAGCTCGTCAAGGCTGGACATCTCGGGAAAAAGACAGGACAAGGGGTATATGATTACAGAAAATGAACGCTCCATCGCCTTTAAGGCGGTGGCTCCCGATTGGCCACTGTAGGCTTCATTGCGCCCGCTATCCCCTCTAATCAGGTCTCTTCTTCTTTCCCCTTCCGAACCCCTCAGTCCGCGATAAGACCATCTGCCCCGTTCGACGCAACACATCGAAATAATGGTTTCAGACTTGTGGGCAGTCATGATGGTCTCCTTTTGATCATAATGACCCCATCATGCTCGCCACGCGTGCTAAACAAGGATACACGTTCCAAAATTATTTTAATTATTTTTCAGTTAATTATTTTTTTGCGAAAAGCGCTTCCGGTATTGTCTGGAGGCCATGTCAAACTCCTGCATGACTCGCTTCCGTAGCGATTCCGGTTGAATGACTTCAGCCGCCGACCCAAACCCCATGATCCAGGAGATAATTTCATAGTTGATAGGAACTTCAACTGAAATCTCTATGCCGCCGCCCTCTATCTCGCGCAACTCCTGAGTAGGGTGCCATATACGCTCCCTGACAACATGAGCAGCCCCAGGAGTGAGCCTGAATCTGACCTTCTCCGGTTTGCCCCGCATGACCCGGAAGGCTGCTTGGAGATAGTCTTCGAGTTTGAAGTCCTCAGACATTTCGAACGATTCGTCGGTTATCGAGTAACTCTTTATCCGGTCCATTGCGAACGTCCGAATGGCGTTTCTGAAATTACAGAACGCCATCAGGTAAAAGCTGCCGCTCATGACCCACACCTGATATGGATCAACCTTGCGTTTCGTAATCTTTCCGGTTGACACCGCCTGGTACATGATCTCAACACGTTTCCTTGACGTAGTGGCTTCACTTAGATCCTTGACGATTTCATTCAACCCCGAAAAGCTTTTCGTAGGTCCAAAATCAACCTTAAGGGAACCTGATACCTTTTCCATAAATATGATGGTTTCTGGCAACAGGGCTGCCTTGACCTTCTGAAAGAGAGTTTCGATGCTATCGTGGAAAATGGTCCCATGCAAAATGCTCAACAGGTCTCGACTCATGTGAAGAGCCATCAACTCAGTCGTTGTCATCGGAATTGGGAAATCCTTCCTGAATGTGTCAACCATTTTCCAGACCGAATTCTTACCGTCTTTGTCGGTATAAAGGGGGAACCCCGCCTCCTCGATTGCCTTCAGGTCGCGGTAGATAGTCCGGAGAGGCGTCTTAAGTTCAATGGCGAGTTCGTTCCCGCTAATCCCGTATTTGTGAGACTCCATCAACCGGATGATTTTCCATTGTCGGGCCATTTGAGTTCCACGCATGTCGGGTCCCTTCCTGTTGTATGGTCAGTAGTAATGAACATTAATTCCAATGGCTTCAGTTCATCAATCTCTATCTTCGGTCGCAATAATATTCCCCGCTCTGTCACGTATGGATTTTTGACCCTGGCCGTCGTAATGCTCAGTGCGAGTGATGTTTCCGGAACCGTCACGCACTACCGTCTCATCCCCATATCGGTCTTTTGTTTCTACGATATTTCCGTAACGGTCCCTAACCGTTACGCTTCTGTCAGAAGCTGAACTGACTAATGGTAATAGGATCAAAATGATGCCGACAACTGCAGCTTTCATCATAAACCCCCGTTTCGGCGACTAAATGTTTCCAGCTCTGATTTTCCCCAATAAGACCAAACTGATGATACATTAGCCACAAGACTATTTCTATCATTTTTCTTACTCATAATAACTCGACTTTTGTATTTTCCGGCCATAAAAAGCGGCCGCTTTTTTCATTCTATTCCCAACCCGTGTCATCCAGCGACACACAACAATAGAAATGAGCAATAATTTTCAGGAGCATTCTAGGCAGTGAGATAGTATAGGTAGTTCAGTTGTCAGAAATCAGTAATTGCTGTTTCCACCAATAATGGTTAAAATAAGGGCAGTTATGGTGGAAAACAAGAAGGTTAAAGGGTGATGCAAAGGCGGAAAGTGACAACTGGATTAGAGGCATGTTATTCGATGAATATCGCCAGTGCCAGGACGTTCTATCTTCTCTCAAGCTGAAGGTTCAAGAATATCCCAAAGGTAAACTCGGCATCCGCAAACGAGTGAACAAAAAAACGCTCAAGGTCTATGAGTATCCTTGTCTGAAATACAGTAACATGGGGAAAATCGTAAATCAGCACATTTCCTGGACCGAGTTCCCCGAAATGCAAAAACGTCTCGAGTCGAGGGACAAGATCATCCTTGAGATAAAATCTTACCAGGACAGGATTCGATACATTGACAAAATACTTGGAATATCAAGAAGTAAAAAGATTCATACCTGACCATGTAGGTGAGGTTCTCTCGGCTTTGTCGCATGTAGGTTTTTTTGAACGCTCTGTTCTCATTGGAAGTTGGGCTATGTTCTATTATCGAGCGATTCACAATATCGCTTTTGCGCTGGTTACCTCTGATATTGACTTGGCTGTTCTTCAACTTGCGACCTATAAAGAAGGTACAGGCGTTGACCTGAAGAAGGTCTTACAGAAAATTGGGGCGATACCGGACTTTTCTAGTGACGGTATACAACGATTCATAATCCCTGGTTTCCGAATTGAATTTATTGTCCAGGACAAAGGAGTCAGGCATTACTTTAATTCGTGAGTGGAATATTCACGCACAACCATTACCTTTTATACGCATGTTGCTGAATTTCACGGAAAGGGTTGATACGGATGATTTTTATATTCATATCCCAATTCCTGAAGCCTTTTTTGTTCACAAGTTAATCATAGCAAATAGAAGAACAGACAGCTCCAAGAGAGGAAAAGACCTTTCCCAATGCAGATCATTGTCAGGGATTCTCGATGCCCAAATATTACAAGATATTGCTAATTCAGAAAAGCTTGGACCCCGGACAAAGAAACAAATCCAGACCTCCTGCGAGAGAATAGACTTCCCATATGAACAGTTGGGGATATGACAGCGGTTTCTCTTGGCGGTGACACCGACACAGTGACCTGCATCACTGGTGGAATCGCTCAAGCCTTTTACGGTGGTGTTCCAGAACCAATTGTGAACAAAGTTTACGAGATTGTTTACGAGATTGTTGATGCGCGCCTTGGTAAGATCACTAGAGAATTCATGGAAAAATATGTTGAATAGACTAGCCCCGAACACTCTGCTCCGTGGCTTGTAGCTCAATTGCGCCCTATTTAGACCAGTTTCCAGATAGCCTGAAAAAAATTACCCTAATCAAAAAAAATATGAAAAATCCAAAAACGTGTGTCCCCATTTGACACGCGTGTCCTTTACAATCGCATATCGTAGGCAAAATCAGGGAGGCGGACACACCGATTTCTGGAGGAGATCCGCTGCAAAGAGAGAAACAACAGGCAACTGGGTCGTATTCCTGTCATAGGGAGCAAGAGAAATGGGCATCTTTTGGACAGTTGTAATTATCTGGACGATAATCGGGATTCTTACCAACTTGGGTTACGGTTACGGTCAGGATGATGACTGGGCAGTCAGCGATGGTCCGAAGTTTTGGGACAGTTGAACGCGATCTTTAAGTGCAAGCTGCTTGTTCATGCCGCTGCCCTCTGTTCTGGTAGGTAACCCCAGTAAACTTCATAGGGTGTTCTTCTGTCAAGGCTCTGATGGCGTCGCTCACAATTGTAATACTCGAAATAGGCATCGAGAGCCTCTTTGGCTTCAGCCATTGATTCATAAGCCTTCAGGTAAACTTCTTCATATTTGACACTTTTCCATGCTCGTTCAATAATGACGTTATCAACCCATCTACCTTTTCCATCCATGCTGATCTTGATCTCATTAGAAATAAGCGAACTCGTGAATTCCTCGGACGTGAATTGACTGCCCTGGTCTGAGTTGAAAATTTCAGGGGTCCCGTATCGGTCTATCGCTTCATGAAGCGCATCCAGACAGAAAGTGGTATCCATTGTGTTAGACAACCTCCATGACAGCATCAGACGAGTCGCCCAGTCTATAATAGCCACCAGATAACAATTGCCTCTCGCCATTGGTATGTAAGTTATATCCGTCGCCCAAACCTGATTGGGCTGTTTAATTTCCAAGCCCCGTAAAAGATAAGGGCACTTCCTGTGGTCAGGATGACTCTTGGACAAGTTGGGTTTACGATAAACTGTCTTAATACCCATATTGCGCATCAGTGTCCTCACGGCGTATCGGCCTATGCTGTAGCCTCGGTCTCGCAATGCGTCGCACATTCGTCTACTTCCAAGATCTGGGTGTTTGGAGTGTATCTCTTTAATTAACTGTTTTAAATCCTGATTACGCTCCCTATCCTGGACAGGCTTACGATAAACCCATGACCGGGCAATTTGAAGAATCCGGCACTGTCTGACAATCGGCAACTTATGATCTCGCATGATCATCGTTTTGCGCTCGTATCCCCGATGCGACCGAGCGCAACGGATAAAAAATCATTCTCCATAGTCAGACGACCTATCTTCGCGTCTAGCTCCTTAACGCCTGGATCGTTGTCAGGTGTTCTTTCTTTGGAGAATACTTCTTCGGCCCGATCAAGGAGTTGCTTTTTCCATTTAGCTATCTGATTCCTATGGACCTGGAAACGATCCGCCAACTCAGAAAGCGTCTGTTGTTCCCTAATAGCCTCCAACGCCACCTTAGCCTTGAACGCTGTCCCGTGATTCTTTCTGCTTCCTCTAGCCATTTTCACTGCTCCTTCTATTTTGACTAAATTTAGAGCAGCTTTTGCACTTAAACCAGTGTTCATTTTTTGTCAGACCATTAATTTTTTTGTTGACACAAAATAGTTAGCAGGCTAATAGTTAGGCAACTAACTGAATATCATCTCAAGGAGGTACGCCTGATGAAAGGTCTGTTAGAAAGGATCAAAGAGTTCATGGCTCAACACGACATTCCGGTTTTCGGAATCTGTGAGGCCGCACGTCTCGAAAACAGCGCTATTCAAGACTATAGACCTTCTGATCTCCTCCCGTCTTCAAAAAGCTTGCTTTGCCTGGGAATCCCGGTTCCCAGAGGAATATTTAAGTGCGGGGCAAGAGCGAACCAGACCTATTGGAGGGCGGCTAATACCTACTATCGGAATATCGACGCGATGCTGATGCAGCTTGGACGGATTATAGAAGAAACCGGCGAGGAGGCCATTCCTGTCTATGGATGCTTCCCTTATGATGTAAGGGGTAAGGGCGACTTCTGGGGATTCCTGTCATTGGTCAAGATGGGGGAATTAGTCGGAATAGGGAAAACAGGGAAGAACGGGCTACTATTCAATTCTCATTATGGTCCGAGGCTAATTCTTGGAGGCCTTGTCACATCAGCTACTTTACCGGAAATAACTTGGCCGGAACAAAAAAATATTGGATGTCCTGAAGGCTGTCATGTTTGCCAGGAGATCTGTCCTGTCGGGGCCATCGATCAAATTGGAAAGGTGGACCGATCAGCCTGTGCTAGACATTCTCAAAAAACTCCCGTCTTCTCTTATCTCATGAAGACAAAGGCTTTTGATCCCGTAGACGCGAAAATGCTCAATCACGTAACAGGCGTGGATGATCATGCGATGTACACTTGTATCCAATGCGTGGCAATGTGTCCTCATGTTGCTTAGTAAGTTCTATTTTTAGAATATTTGTGTCGTGAAAAGGACTTGCAGGGTCTAATAAATTATGGCCGAAGACCGATTGATATATCTTGTTTTTATGGCTCAACAAAAAATGCGGACCCATATCGCCAGTGTGCTTCTAACTGAAGGTGTCAAGGTAACCCTGGGGCAGGCGGGTATCCTCTTTTTGTTACAGCATGATGATGGACAAACCATGACCGAGTTAAGTAAGACCTTGGCCGTGGCAAACCCTACTCTCACTGGCCTCATCGACCGTCTCGAAAAGTCGGATTTTGTTAGACGTAAAGCAGATTCGGGGGATAGGCGTTCGTTCAGAATTTACCTTACCCCTAATGGAATCAAAGAATGCAAAAAAGTAAAACCCATTATTAAGAAAATTAACGATGAGATAAAAGCTGGGTATTCCAAAGAAGAAATTGAAGTGTTCAAGAGCGTCTTACAAAGCCTTTTCAAGAAATTTGATAACCCAGACAAGGGAAGCGAGGTCTAAACCTGGAGGAAAGATTCGTCCAGGTTTTTTATGAAAACGACAAATCAAGAAAATGTGAAGGAGATAACCGATGCGAACAGAGGTTTATAAAAAACTGCAGGTCCATTTCCATCAGCACCCCCTAGGATTCCCCGAAACGGAGGAACAGGTAGAGTTGAAGATCCTGCAGTGGATTTTTAATGAAGAAGAAGCGAAAATGGCCCTGAACCTGACGATGATGCCGGAGACGGCCGCGGCAATTGCCCAGAGATTGAACCAGGATTTTAATGAATTGGTTTCTTTACTGGAAAGGATGGCCGACAAAGGACAAATCTTTGCCTTGGATAGGGAAGGTTACAGAAGTTATATGTTGGTCCCTTATGCCCCTGGGTTTTGGGATTTTCAGGTGAAGAAGATGGACAGGGATTTTGCTGAAATCAGCGAGTCTTACTATGCGCCTCAGGCCAAGGAGATGTTCAGTTCATCGACACCGCGGATCAGGGTCGTTGCGGTAGAAAAACCCATTCCAACTGTTCTGCGAGTCTATCCTTTTGAATTAGCCTCGCAGATCATCAGGGAGACGAAAAAGATAGCCCTAACCGACTGCATTTGCCGAAAGAAGAATAAATAGCTGGGTACGGGCTGCCAGAAGCCCCATGAGGAGATGTGCCTCCAGCTTTCCCCGGTGGCGGAATTTTATATCGAACGGGGTCTCGGTAAAGAAGATAGTGTCGATAAGGCAATGGAGGTCATCGAAATCGGAGAACGGGCTGAATTAGTGCGTACCGCCTGGTTAAAGGTGCAGAAAATGCCGACTGCCTTTTGTCAGTGTTGCTCTTGTTGCTGCCACGGATTGCGGACGGTCTACGAATTGAAAATACCCAACGCCGTGGAGTTCGTTACGGACTGGAGTGCATCTGGGGCGGCGGAGGTTTGGGAATCGCCGCAATTGTGGAAAGGATTTAGATACAATCGTGAAATCAGATTCAGCAGTGACAATAGTAGATTGCGGACCTAGAGACGGCTTGTCAGCTCTTGCCAGAAGCGTTCCGACCGGAGAAAAGGCTCGGTTAATCAATGGTTTGGTTGCCGCCGGGGTCAAGAAAATCGACTGCGTGGCCTTCACGCATCCGCGGATCATGCCCGAGAGCGCAGATGCTGAGCGAGTCGTAGAATTGATCGAAAAGAAGCCAGATGTTGGGCTTAATGGCGTGGTCCCGAGCGAAGTGGCCTGTAGACGTGCGGTGTTGACAGGCATCGATGAAATATTGGCTATGGTGGCGGCTTCCGAGGCATTCAATAATGCCGCTCTGGGATTGAGTCTGCGTCAATTGATGAACAAGTCTCTGCCGGCGATTTTCGAGACGGCTCGCCAAGGTGGTAAGGCCATCCGAGCCTACATTCTCACCGCCTTTGGTTGCCCATATAGCGGAGCTGTCGGTTCGGAGACCGTCCTGAAAGTGGTGTCACGTCTTACCCGAATGGGGGTCGCTGAAATCTCTTTAGTAGACAGTACCGGTATGGCGAATCCCAAGCAAGTCAAACGCCTCATCGAATCGATTTTGGCTTTGGGCCTTGAATCCACCCTAGCAGTTCATTTCCATGACACTCGGGGAACGGCCATAGCCAATTGCGTGGCGGCGTATGAGGCGGGAGTCCGGGTGTTCGATACTGCGATTGCTGGCTTGAGCCGCACTTCATTCGGAGCCCCGAATCAGAATCTGGGTGTTTGGAATGTTCCACCGGAGGACCTCGTCAATCTGTTCGAGGAAATGGGCGTGAAAACCGGGTGGACATGGATCGCCTCCTGGAGTGCGTGGATCTTGCGGAAGAAATCGCCGGACGGCCCCTCTCGGCACACATTCGAATGTCCGGCCCGAATACCGGATTGTCTGACATACCTGAACCATTGTCATTGAAGTAGAGAGCTAGTTCATACGGAGGGACACATGCGGATCGAGCGGGTGAGCGTCATAGGCATTGGGACCATGGGTGGCCAGATCGGAATTGTATGCGCCCGCGCTGGATTTCCTACCATCATGGTGGAGTCTTCCAGCGAGCAAGCACAGAAGGGAATGGCCAACATCACATCCTTTCTTGGTCATCAGAGGAAGAAAGGGAAGATGAGTGAGGCGGAAGTCGATAGCGTCCTTTCATTGGTTTCAAGCGGCGCTGATTTGGCGGAGGCAGTGGCAGAGGCCGATCTTGTCATAGAAGCGGTCTTCGAGGACATAGATACAAAAAAGAACGTTATGAAGGCGCTGGATGCCGTGGCCCCGGAACAGACAATTTTCGCCAGCAACACCTCGACACTCTGGATCACAGAACTGGCCGCGGCCACTGCGCGGAGTGATCGGTGTATCGGGACGCACTTCTTGATTCCAGCCGCTCTGACGCCGCTTGTGGAGGTCGTGAAGGGGATGGAAACATCGGACAAGACCCATTCCGCTGTTCTGAATTTCCTGAAGAAATGCGGGAAAGAGACGGTCACGGTGTCAGATTCGCCCGGCTTCGTCATAAACCGGCTGTACGTGCCTCTGGTAAACGAGGCATTCTTCGCTTTGGATACGGGTCTTGCCAGTGCAGAAGATATTGACAGAAGTTGCACCAAAGGTTTGGCATTTCCGTTGGGACCTCTTGCCGCTGCGGACGCCTTCGGATTGGACATACTTCTGGCTTGCATGCAGACATTTCACAGAGAACTGGGGGAGAAGTACAGGCCAGCCCCGCTGCTGATGAAGCTCGTTAAGGCTGGACGTCTGGGCAGGAAGACGGGGCGAGGCGTCTATGACTATGCCACCTGAACAAAAGAAAGAAGGGATTCTTTCAATGACACTCACGACTGAGCAACGAAGGTTCACGGAATCGATTGCAGAGATAGCTCGGCGCCAGATAGCTCCATTGAGCTAAGATGCTGACGCTTCGGGGCATTCTTCACCCGACGTCCTGAAAGTGTTAGCCAAGAGCGGTTTGCTGAGGATTGGGCTTCCAGAGGAATACGGTGGGATCAATGCCGACCACACTACCATCGCTTTGGCCGTTGAAGAGTTGGCAAAGGTGGACACCTTCGGCTGCAATGATCGTTTTTGTTACACAGGCACTCATTCAGATTCTTAAGCAATGGTCTAAAGAGGAACAGAAAAGACGTTTCTTCGGCAAGATGGCAAACGCACCCACGGTCAACGCATTCTCTTTGACAGAGGCGAATTGCGGTTCGGAATCCGCATCGGTTCAAACCCGTGCTGTCTTGAACGGAGATCACTACCTTGTCAATGGTACCAAGCTTTTCGTGACCAACGGCAGCATCGCCGACCTAATGTTAGTTGTTGTACACACCGGTGAGGGCGAACGGGAGAAAGGGACACCAGGGTTTACCGTCGTCAACCGGGAAGACAAATTGGGGCTCAGAGGAATTGATTTGACCGAACTAGTCCTGAACAATGTCAAAGTCCCTGTTGAGAACCTGATAGGCAGACCCGGTGAAGGGTGGAATGTGCTGATGACCAAAGGGGCTGACATGAGAGTGTACGGACCTGGGCCATGTCTGTAGGATTAGCTCAGGGAGCCCTGGACTATGCCCTTCGTAACTCCAAGCAGCGGATACAGTTCGGACGGCCCATTGCCGACCTGCAGAGTATTCGGTTCATGCTGGCCGATATATCCATCCAGTTGGAAACGGCTCGGTCACTCCTCTATCGAACCACTGCCATGCTGGACTCGGATGAAGCGCCAGCAAGTACTCGTAGGCGTCTCGTGTCCTCCACAAAGTGTTTCGCCTCTGATATGGCCATGAAGGTCACGACTGACGCAGTCCAGATCCTGGGTGGTACGGAGTGATAAAGGACCATCCTGTAGAAAGGATGATGAGGGACGCAAAAATGATCCAGGTATTTGAAGGGACTAATCAAATCCAACGCGTGATCGTGGCAAAAGCTCTTCTTTCATGAAGGGCAGAGCCCCGCTAAGCCCACTGGATCGCGATCATAAGGTGCATTATGGCCGAAACTCGGCTGATCTCAATTTGGGAACTGCTGTGACATCGAAAGAAAGAGGTTCATTTGATGGAATCCACAGTCATCTACGAAGCAAGAGAAAGTAAATGCTATCTCACGCTGAATCGCCCCCAAGTGTACAACGCTCTGAATAGACAGTTAGTAACTGACCTGATTGCCACCCTGGAACGTGCAGAGTCGGAAAATGAGGTCAGGGTCATCATCCTCAGAGGCGCAGGAAAGGCCTGGTGCGCCGGGGGAGATCTGGAGGAACTGCTAGAGCTTACCGCCGGAAACGCCACTCAAAGGCGGTCTTATCTCGGTAGTTTTAAGAAAATGATCGATACGGTAAGGGGTATCTCAAAACCGGTTATAGCAGCTGTGCACGGAGCTTGCGTTGGCGGGGGTAATGAACTCAATATCGCTTGCGATTTGACCATAGCGTCCGAAAAAGCCAAATTCGGACAAGCCGGTCCCCGTGTCGGCTCCATGCCCGCGTTCGGTGTCCCTCAGAACTTGCAGATTCTCGTCGGTGAGAAGCGCTCAAGGGAAATCACGTATCTCTGCCGTCTCTATGGGGCGCGGGAGGCCGAAGCAATGGGATGGATCAACAAAGTAGTGCCCCCGGATGAACTCGACTCGGAAGTTGATAGATGGGCGGAGGAAATTGAGGTGAAGAGTCCCACAGCAATCGCCTTGGCCAAAAAGATGCACAACGCATACTACGATTTGCTCTCGGCAAGCGCGGAGATCGGCGTGGAAATGCTCACTCTCTTCTGGGGAACCGATGAAGCGAGAGAAGGCATGAAGGCATTCAAAGAAAAGCGGGTGCCAAGATTCACAACCTGAGATCTGAAATAGGAGAGGAAAGTGATCAGAGTACTGGGTATTTGTGGTAGCCCTGTCAAGAATTCAAATGCAGAACTCATCTTGAAGGATGCGCTTAAAGCCATAGAGCAAGATGACGTCCAGACGGATTTCTTCGGCGTTCAGGGGAAGAGTATTAAAGATTGCATTCAATGTAATTGGTGCATGGGAGAACAATCCAAGGAAGATTTCTGTGCTGTCAGAGACGATTTGCAGGAACTCTATCCTAAAGTGGTAAAGGCTGATGCTCTGCTTGTTTCGTCACCGGTCTATTTGGCTCGCATGTCAGGGCACTTAGCGTCGGTTCTGGATCGTCTGCGCTGTGTTCATTATGGGAAACATTGGACAGGGGGTATGAAACACAAAGTTGGCGCTGCTATTGCCGTGAGTTGGTATCGAAATTCAGGCATTGAAACCACCCTCACGAGTATTCACTGGGCCTTCCTGACATATCAGATGGTTATTGGCGTACCTGGGTCACTTTCCACGTTTGGAGGGGCAGGTCTTACAAGCCTTGCCGGTACCGGAGCATTTGATGTCAAAGACAAACATCAGGTGCTCAAAGATGAATATGGTCTGAACACCGCCAGGGCGACAGCGCGAAGCATGCTGGCACTTGCCAAGATCATTAAAGCCGGGAAAAGAGCGTAAATCAAGAACTAGCTTAAAGACAGCATCCAGGAACCCAACCCGGTTTACACAAGGGAAATGGCTCTCTGAAATTCTTTGAGCTGCGAAGTACTTATACTAATGCGCATTCTTGAAAGTGATATTCAAAAGCCAATTCATCTTCAGCGATGCAGACAGGCTTCGGCTTGCTTCAAACAATATCATTTCTTTGAGGCGGAGTAAATTGCATGCAGTTTGTAACCATCAACAAGGACGAGGATTTGGCAACGATCACCATGAATCGCGGCAAAGTGAATGCCTTTAACGATGCGCTTGTGGATGATCTCAGACAAGCCTTCCGTGAGTCGGAAAAGGATTCACAAACAAGTGCCCTGATCCTCACCGGAAGTGGAAAGTTTTTCTCATTTGGATTTGATATTTCCCATTTTCTTGGTTATTCCAAAGAAGAGTTCGTGCACTACCTAGGCCACTTCACAGATTTTTACACAGAGGTATTTCTCTTTCCAAAGCCTGTAATCGCAGCCATCAACGGCCATGCCACCGCAGGGGCATGCATGCTGGCCACGGCGTGTGACCATCGGATAATGGCGCGAGGGAGGGCAAAGATATCAATCAACGAAATAGGGTTTGGCTCATCGATCTTTGCTGGCAGTGTGGAGATGCTCAAGTTTTGTGTGGGGGAAAGAATTGCTCAAACAATGCTGTACAGCGGCGCCATGTATACCGGGGACCAAGCTCTGAAAATGGGACTAGTCGATCAGACGGTTTCCGAAGAAAACCTGTTGGCCCAGGCACGGACAGTGGCACAGGAGTTTGCTCAAAAGGATGCGCGAGCCTTCAGGAGTATCAAGCTGCTGTTACGCGGCCCGGTGGCCGAGGCTATGCGAAGCAGGGAAACAGCATCAATTCAAGAGTTTGTGGACATCTGGTATTCACCGGAGACTTGGAGGCACCTTCAAGAAATTAAGATCCGTGATTGAATAGGAGAACCTTTTTTAAGCAAGTCATAAATTTTGTGAAAGAGAAGTTCCCTGGTTATTTGTGATTTTCATGTCCTGAAACCTGCGGCACGATCTTTGTAAACTATTGCGAATTGGGTTAGCGCTCAGAATGGAACAACATCTGGGAAATTAGTGGTCTAAGAAAAATGGACACTGACACAAGTGCAAAAGCTGCTCTAAATTAATCAAAACAGAAGGAGCGGCGAACGTAATGGGTCCGAAACATTATATTCATTTCTTATTCCCGTCACGTCAAATCCCCCGTCCCATGTCAAAACCACGCGATTTTCTGATGTCTGCGCTATTTCCCCTTATCTGAACCACATCCGCGCCCATGTCGCGTCTTAAACGCGAAATCTGCGGCGACATTGTCTCTACGTCAGGACTGAATCGGATGGCTATCAACTAGAGTAAGGAATTATCCAGGTTTATTTTCACCTTTTTTTGACCATGTTGACGTAGTGGCCCTTACTTCCGTCAGGATTGATTGCTCCACCAACCCCCACAAGAGGTTGTTCAATTTTTTGACTAACCTCTTTGGGTTTCGGCATCAGAAAAAATCAACTTACATTACATGGCCTGTTTAAATACATTGGACAGAATTTGACAGTAAGAAAGGTTATTTGATTTTCACTGGGAAGCTCAGTTCTTAGCTTTTTTCTTCACTTTCAGAGTTCCAAGCAGTAATGATAACTATCATCGGGATAGCTGTAAAAGCATATTAACCTCTAGCTTTCTCGGAAAGAGAGGACAAATGGGACATGTTGCCCCGCCAAAGTCCACGGGCGGCGGCGGTTTTTCATTTGAAGACCAAGTCACCGCCCACTTCATTTGTTATTTCCTTAGGAATCGTCTTCCATTCGAGTCCGGGGCTGGCACCCTCACCCGTATCGGATTCCAAGTTAGGTCTGACGGGTGGCTGCTTGATGACCTGCTTCTTACCATGATCAGTAGTCAAGTTCAGAGAAGAGCCGCTGTTTCCATAAAAAGCGGCGAACACATCACGAAAAACGGTTTTGATAAAGATTTTGTTCAGTTAGCCTGGCAACAGTATCTCCGTGGCAGTCCTTTTGATCTACGTAACGATTTGCTTGTTCTGGCAACGGCATCGGGATCGTCGGACCTGAAAAGGGGGGTTAGCACATTGCTCAAGTGGGCCCGCAAACAGGATCCTCACGACCTTCCCGAAAGGCTAAGAAAAAAGGGGTTTGCCACTGACCTCGTACGCTCCCTCTTTAATTCCTTTAGCTGCCCGGAAGACTTGCGCAATGCTTCTTGTGTTGGCCCGGAGGATACCGTGAGAGTTTTGCGCTCGGTAAGAGTCCTGTTCTTTGATTTTGAATCGGATCCTTCTGAACAATTGCAATCCGACATTCAGATATGCACTGAGATACTTCGCAGCGGGTCTGTTGATGAGGCTCAAGATCTTTGGTGGCGGCTGTGCTCTATTGCTAGTCAGGATAGGCCGCAAGCGGGTTTTCTTGACCTCCCTCACCTTCTTGGCTTCTTGAGAAATAGTTTTCCACTCAAGGAATACCCAGCGTACGAAGCTGACTGGAAAAAGTTGTCGTCCGACACACAGAGGACCTTGAATTCTATCCGGGCTAATATTGGTGGACACGTCGAATTTGATCGGCAGCTCGAGGAGAATAACCTTGAACGTGCAATAGAGCAGCATCCTGTCTGCGCAGTGGTGGGGCCATCTGGATGCGGCAAGTCTGTCATCGTCAAAAAATGGGCCGAACAAAAATCTTCCCTTCATACTCTGGTTTTTTGGTCCGCTAATAAGTTGAAGACGGGACAGTTTTCAACCACGGCTGTGGGTACACTCAGATTCAATTACGAGTTGGATGAAGTCATTCCGGCCGCTAGCCGTGAGCTTGCTTACTTTGTGATCGATGGACTTGATCATTTGTCCGAGGAAGGTGAGTTCGCCAACCTTGCAGAAGTTTCTAGATGGCTCCGACTAGAAGAAACAAATAGTCCGTGGAGGCTAGTTCTGACGTGTCAACGGGAAGAATGGGGTCGAGTTCAACTTGCATTGATAAGACTTGGAGGATTATTATCGAGACCTTCTTTATTGAACATCGACCATCCCGCTATTGAGCAGTTGGATGCAGTTTGGGATGCATTTCCTTCTCTTCAGCGGCTATCATCGGAGAAGCGTCTGGCCGATATGCTTCTGAAGCCAAAAATTTTGGATCTCTTTGCCACAAATATTGCAGCAAAAAGAGTTCCGGACACTCAGGAATGGGTGGGAGAATCTGATCTGATCGAATGGTTTTGGTCGGCCGAGGTGAACAACGGCGCAAATGGGCCTGCCAGATCCTTTTTGCTACAAAGACTTGGTGAGAATCAAGCCGATACGATGCAATATGAGACAGGGACTTGCGAATTCACCAGTGATGATCTCATAATCTTCGAAACGTTGAAAAAGGATAGAATTTGCGCAATTGAGGACGAAAAGATTGCTTTCGATCACGATCTTTTTGGCGACTGGTCAAGGCAGAGAGTTTTACTGAGTCGCTCACACCAACTTTCAGAATTTCTCCCTAAGAAACTGTTATCGCCACCTTGGTGCCGTGCAGTACGTCTTTTTGGCTTACATCTCCTGGAACTTAAGAAAGATCAGCGACAGTGGTTGGATATATTGAGCCAATTGGCGGAGAACAATTCTGAATTAGGCCAGAACCTGCTTTTGGAGACAATAATATTCGCCAGCAATCCGGATGCAATTTTAGAAAACCTGTGGGAAACGTTAGTCGAAGACAAAGGGCGGCTCCTATGGCGTTTCTTAGGGCAATTCTTACAAGTCGCGACTTCTCCTGATCTGACTATGCTGGCTGCAACAGCAAATAAAACCCCAGAGATTCGGTTGAGATTTGCTGCGGAATGTAGAGTCCCTATTCTGCAACTATGGCCAGCCGTCTTGACTTTTCTCAGTGATCACAAAAACGAGGTGATTCGGCTGGCTCCTGCCGGAGTAGTTCGAATTTGTGATATGTGGCTGCGATCCACCCTTCCGGGTTCAGAAGCTCGAACTGTAGCCGCAGATCTAGCTCTTGCGGGAGCAGAAGAGTGGCTCGCGTTTTCACTGAGTTCTTGGACAGTCCGAGGGGTATCCAAAGAGTTGTCAGAGCCATTCTATCGGGCTGCCATTGCCGCCTATGCCGAATTACCCGAGCGCGCCCGAGATTTTATTTTGACTGCCTGCGGCAGAAAACAGCCAGAAGGACATATTGTTGAACGAATAAAATGGCACAGAACTCAGCTTGGCGAATGGAACCGGCAGAGCGAGGAAGCTTCAGCAGAGCACAAGCGTCGAGAGATTGGATTCACAGATCCTAGTGAGGCGCTTGTTTCGGAACAGGTTGAGTCTTGGCCAGACGGACGCCAATATCTGGCGGACGATACTTTCAGGGTGGTTTGTCTGAAACCCAACGTGCTGCTACCTCTTATTGCATCCGCACCTGATGTTGCGGCCGAGACCATTTTGTCTTTCCTCATTGAGGAGAAAGATGTATTGCGGGAGCTGCGGCGGACCTCTGAATGGACCTTTGATCCCAATATAATCTGTGGCCTAGACCCTAAAGTAACTTCATTTCCACCTTTTTACACTGACGGTCCGTTTCTTTCATTTCTCACATTGCGACCATACGAAGCTCTGAGAGCGTTGGTGCTGCTCGTAAATCATGCGACTGACCGATGGACTGAACGTAATAGTCACAAAATCGATGGAATCGAATCCGTTTCAATGCAGACAATGGAAGGCTCTCGCATTCTGAGAGGCGACGAACATGTATTTTACTGGTTCCGTGAATCGGCGACAGCTCCAAATATAATTGTGATCGCGTTGATGGCGTTTGAGCGGTGGCTTTATGATAGATTGGAAGCCAAACAGCCAATAGACGATTACGCCGAATTTATACTGAAAAACTCGACGTCGGTCGCTCTCGCGGGGGTCCTCTGTGAAGTGGGCAAGAAGCAGCCCGAATTGTTCGCAAGACAATTGCTGCCTTTGCTCTCAGTGCCTGAATTCTACGAATGGACGAAACGTCACAATGTTGACGGAGAAGATTATACGATGATCGGGTGGATGACTTTGCCGCACGCTCCATGGCAAATTGAGATGGCCAGAGGATGGCATTCGATGGCGCATCGGCAACTTGATCTAGTCGATCTTGCTCAGAAGATATTTCTTTTTAGCCCAGAAACGAACGACTTTTGTCGCCGGATTCGCACTGAATGGAAAGATCGATTGGACCGAAGCGATTTCTGTCCCCGCGTTGGAGATTTTATCGAAAACCTCGTCGCTCAATTTGATCCTGCCAATTGGCTCCCATCAAAGAATCTCGAAGGCCGAGCGATTTTGCAATACCAACCGCCGGCAGATCTGCGCTCCAAGGCCGAGGAGGGATTTCCTGACCTGACGAGGACCATTTCCCTCAATGTATTTCCCTGGCGGTGTAGGAGACTACTGGATGGTCAAGGCCGACTCCATCCCGAAGAAATCGACGAATTCTGGTCCATGCTGACGACCATACCAGAAATGGCTTCTGTAGAAGATTATCTTGCTGCCCCAAGTAGTGAAGACTTGATCTGCGGCGGGGCCGCAGTATTGCTCAAGCATCATCGGGATTGGCTAAATCAATTTCCTGACCGAGACCAATGGTGTCGAGAACAAATTGTCCACACGATCTTGCGACAACCAGAATCTGGATCTCAGTCTTTAGAAACCTTCAAATCAGTGAATCGTTCATGGGAAGGTTTCTCTGCGGAGGTCGTCCCTATTTTGTGGGCTGAGGACCTTAGGTCTCCATGTCTTAGGGAGTGTGTTGCCGTCCTCGCTTCGAGTAACATCCACGGTGTAGTTGAAATCCTCATGACCTCTGCGTCTCAAATCCGCCATTGCCTCGGCTCGGATTTTCAAAGACTTCAGCATTTCATCATGAAACTCGCAGTTGCTGGAAATCGCTATTCACTCGGCGAAAAGGGTGAGGTTTTACCTATCGATTTCAAATCTGCAGTGCGCCGAGAATGGAACACTTTCGTCAAAGGTGCGCTTGGGCCCCGTGTACCATCCTGGATAAGTCTCAAGAAACCGAAGAGTTGGATGGGAAAAATCGCAGTACGATTGTCGGCTACAAGAGAGCCCGGTCGTGGTGGAGGCACATTGAATGAAGATCTCGTCCATGCTGCCTACTCGTGGCTTCCGGCTTTGGATAAGGCCAGTGATCCGGACGAACGAACCGAATGGCTACTTTTTTGGCGAGAAGCCCTCAATTACACGATGGAAGCTATTCACAGAAGACTCGAACCACACCAATTTGGTGAAGGAATGCCCTCTGCATGGGACCACTGGTTCCTTGATCGATTACCGGCAGTTATCTGCAGTATGAACTCGGAAGAGAATCCATCTACCATGTGGTCTCCCATCTTGGATTTGGGTGTCGATGCACACTACTGGATCGATTGCTTTCTGAAATCCTGGTTCCTCAGGTACTTTGATTCAGGTCTCCCAGAAGAAGCATTCCTGAGCCAATGGCGCGCAATGATAGACCACGCCTTCGATGCCCAAGGCTGGAGCTTCATACAGCCTCGGAAAGGGTATGACGTAGAGGCTCTGTGGTGCTGCCTGATGGGATTTGAAGATAGCCTCGTGACATTGTGGAGTAAAGGCCAAGAATCCTGCGTAGGTAAAATGCAAAGCTTTTACCAGAAATGGGGGCAGCACCACTTAGAGAGAAGTAAAAGTTTTGCCTGTTTTGCTGCCTTCCTCAAGCAACTTGCCGCTGGACAGTTGCTCCCGGATGGCCTCATTCAACTTGAAAGGGCCATTAGCGCACGAGCCTCTTTATTGGACGATAAGCATGTCGTGGCGAATTTGGCTTCTTTGTTGGGAATATCCTCTCAAATGCATTATCAAAGGATACAACGGCAGCCCGAAGCACTTGTTGCCTTCAAGAAACTCCTAGCCCTGCTCGCTGGCATTCAAAATTCAGTGGCAATGGAGATCCAAACCCAACTGAGTACACTGCCGGTTCTACGCTGACAATCCATCGGTTGTCCGGGTCCTTGGTTGAAAAAAACTAATGTTGCTACTGACGTTTTCAATACTTTGCTACAGGATTTTCTGAACGTATGTTATTAGATTTCAGATTGATTTAACAACAGCAATTCTATTCAGAGGCTCATCACAAATCTCAAGTGTATGATTGCTTTATCGGATTGAATCTTTTCCTCCCAACCGCTTCTCTGAGGGCCTGATAACAACTTCGAGAAAATTGTTTAGCCCGGAAAAAAATCTGAAAATGTTTTGATTTACATTTGTCCCAATTTGACACACGTATCTATTATCATTGCGGGCCAAGAGTGAAAAACCTTTGGACTGAGGTCCAGGAGGCTCAACCCGATTACAACATTTTTTCAAAGAAACGGTGAACAGGAGCTAAAAATGAATTGGGGACCTGATTGGAACTGGATTGGTTACATGAATAGTTTTGAAGACGAATCAGGTGATGATGATGGAGGATGTTGCGGCCGTTTAAATGACACGTCATCCATTTTTTTATTAACAACAGATCTTTCATCCGTTTTTTCATGACTCTGATGGCTTGGTTGGACCTCTGAACAAGGTCGTTTTGAGGAAATCATTCGTGGCTTCGAAGAGTGGCTCTGTTCGATTTTGTCTCCGCATCAGCGGTATCACCTTGGTCCTGATTCCCATTCCACGAGCGTCTACATACCCATAATCTCTTAGAACTTCTACTATTAACGGATTCCGGGGCGCCCGTTGGCCGGCTATCATTTTTTCCACAGTCATGGAGTTCTGAAGCGCCCCAGGACTAATCACCTCTAACCGGTCGGAATAAACAGACACTTCGATATCGACGGATCGAGTCCAATCGCGGTGGGCGAGAGCGTTTACTATTACTTCACGCACTGCTTCCACCGGATAATGCCAAATCCTGTCACGTCTTAACTGATCTTCAATGACTCCTGTTTCTTCACTAATATAAGGACGTATTATTCGCAGGAAATCTTCGATGACACCAGGGGTTATTAATCGCCTGACTTCATCTCCAGCTTTTTTCCAGCGGCCTGCCATTGAGATTGACCATAGCCACGATTTCTCTGGCCAGTTGTTCGGGTCGGCAATCGTCCCGCTTGAATTCAACTCCGGAATTCTCTCCGTTGGCTATGATTTGCTCGAGTTCCGATTTCAGCATGGCCGCCTCAGATTGATCAAATATGGCTCCCATTTTGAGTTCTGGTAACCAGGTTTCGTCAAATTTCAATTACTCCTATTCATCGGTATCGGTCTTTAACACGGCAAGAAACGCTGACTGAGGAATAACAACGTTACCAACCTGTTTCATTCTTTTCTTGCCCTCTTTTTGTTTTTCCAGCAGTTTTTTCTTACGTGTTATATCCCCACCGTAGCACTTCGCCAAAACATCCTTTCTAAGAGCGGAAACCGTCTCTCTGGCGATTATCTTACCCCCTATCGCTCCTTGAATAGCAACCTTAAAGAGTTGACGCGGAATTTCATCTTTCAGTCTTTCACAAGCTTTTCGGGCACGTTGATAAGCACGTTCCTTGTGCACCAACATGGACAAGGCGTCTACTCTTTCGCCAGCCACCATAATGTCAACTTTCGCCAGTTCAGTAGGCCGATAATCGAGAAATTCGTAATCGAATGACGCGTATCCACGAGAAACTGATTTCAGCTTGTCATAAAAATCGAAAAGGACTTCCGCTAACGGTAAATCAAAAGTAAGCTCCACCCGGCCGGAGTCTAAATAGGTCATGTCCTTTTGAATACCTCTTCGATCTATACACAGACTGATTACTGTCCCCAGATATTGTTCAGGTAAGATTATTGAAGCCCTTATAAAGGGTTCTTTGGCGTCTTCAATCGCGACAGGGTCTGGATATTTGGCCGGATTATCTATTATTTCTTCCGATCCGTTTTTATAGACTATTATATATTGAACCGAGGGAGCCGTTAGGATTAAAGAAAGATTAAACTCTCTTTCGAGCCGCTCCTGAACCACTTCAAGATGTAATAATCCAAGGAATCCACATCTAAAACCATGGCCCAGCGCAGTTGAATGGTCCTTTTCATAGGTTAGGGAAGCGTCATTCAATTTCAGTTTTTCCAGGGCCTCGAAAAGTTCCTGATAATCATCGGATGAAATGGGATAAAATGAAGAAAACACGACCGGCTTTACAATTTTAAACCCTTTTAAAGGCGCTTCGCATGGATTGTCTTCAAGAGTTACGGTATCACCTATTCTCGTGTCGCTAACAGTTTTGATGCCCGCGATTATGTAGCCTACCTGTCCTGCTGATAATTGCTTTTCACGTTTTCGCTCAATCAGGAAAATTCCCGTTTCTTCAACTTTGTAATTAGCGTTTATTGCCCAAAGTCTTATGGTTTGACCGGGTCTTATTGTGCCGTCAAATATCCGGATATGAACAACGGTTCCTGTATATGAGTCCCAATGTGAATCAAAAATGAGAGCCTTTAGGGGTAAATTTGGGTCACCTCTTGGGGCCGGTATCTTGTGCACGATGGCTTCAAGAACTTCCTTGACACCTGTGCCCTCTTTTGCGGAAACGAGAATTGCCGAATCCGGGTCTAACCCTAAATCCTTGGAAATCTGCCCCTTGACTCTATCAATGTCCGCGGCTGGCAAATCAATCTTGTTTATAAGTGGTATAATCTCAAGGTCCTGTTCAACCGCCATGTAAAAATTGGCCAGAGTTTGCGCCTGAACACCATGGCTGGCGTCTATGACCAATAGCGCTCCTTCACAGGCGACGAGGGCTCGAGAAACCTCGTACGAAAAATCAGCGTGACCTGGTGTATCTATTAAATTGAGTGTGTAATTAAAACCATCAGAAGACGTGTAAGGTAACGCTACCGACTGGTTTTTAATTGTTATCCCGCGTTCCCGTTCAATGTCCATCGTGTCGAGCATTTGGTCATGAAAGTTGTGATCCCCGACTACTCCCGTAATCTGGAGCAACCGATCAGCCAATGTCGATTTTCCATGATCAATATGAGCTATGATACAAAAGTTTCTAATTTTATCCATTAAATCTCCAACGCCTTGCCCGGATTGAGCTTGAGGGATGTCCTGACCAAGGCCTGTTTAGAGAGGGAGTTTAGTGTGAAAACGTATTCTTTACAACTTCGGATTTGGTTAAAAAGGAATGATGAATGTCGTATTCGAGTAAATTCTTTCCTAAAACCCTTTTCAGTGGCGCATGAAAAGTTCTTCCCTGCTCTGATACCAGAATTATGTCGGCATTTGATATACTAAGTCCTAACACTTCCTTTTCCGGTGGCGCGATTTTCTTCCGAGTAGCCTTGAGCAGATTTGCCCCTTGCAACATTCTATCAAATTGAGCCGTATAGATTAGTGAATTGAATGGTGATTTATTGAGTTCTATGACTTCGCCATTTGATACTACCAGACCTGACGGGAAACCCCCATTTGTGTATGACGCTATTACTCCACCTAAAACAGAGCCCTTTTTAAGGGCTATGTCCGGGTCAATGACGTAAGTTTTACGGGTATAAAGATAGTTGGCGATTAGCCATACAGTCTTATTGTTCCAGCGGGTGGTCGCTATAGCGGTCATTCGTAAATACCCGAATGGAAGTGTAAGTGTTATCACGGTCTTTTTTGCAGCCAGAGAAGCTTTAAGATCGATTCCCATGACCAGCCTCGTGGTGTTATCCGCTATGAGCAAGGTGTCCCCATCAACAGGCAATTCTTCGCAAGCAGGCTGGATATAGGATGGAGCCTCAAAGTTCTCTCCATTAAATGAACCGTCAGGATTTATAACCCTTATTTCTTTGGTCCCGTTTCCGTTTTCGAAAAGCGCTAGCCACTTGTTATTCCATACCCCAAAAGACAAAAGTCTTGAATTGTCCTCAGGAAAGGGAATTGGGCGCCCCTCCTCCCAGTTGAGCACGGTGTTGGGCTTATCCATGATAGTCCTCAATGGGACCCAGTTTCCATAGATAAGGATTGCTATCAATGTTAATAATGGAATTGTTATGTTTAAAATGTAATTTACCGGCCCGGAATATGTGTCTCCTACACTGAAACGTTCTTCAGAATCGAATTTCTTTCTTATGCCGGCTTTTAGACGAACATATCCGACCAAAACTTCAATTGCCATTACGCATGAAAAAAAGGTCATCAGGAAAGAAAAATGATTAACTCCGCTAAAAGCCCACAGGCCGTAAACCATATAGAGAAAGTATTTGCTGGTAATAGTGATCCTGGAACCAATTCCCATTACGTTAATGATCACTCCAAAGACTACTACAATTAGGTACAGACTTATGTACGCCGCCCCTATCAGGGGTTCCACCAAATGGTGGAATATGGCCAGCATGGACACTACTACCATTCCAAATTGATCGCATACAAGATCTGTGAATGCTCCGGATTGAGAAGCCCTACCCGCGTTGCGGGCATAGGCGCCATCAAGACCATCAAAAAACACGTGCCCAAGCAAAAAGATAGTAGCTAACCACGGTTTTCGAACAAAATAGAGAATAACTCCTGCAAGCAGGGCAATACCAATGTAAGAAATTGTATCCGGCGCCAGGCCAATTTTTTCGAGAGGAGGGAAAATGACTGACGTTAATCGAGTTCTCTTCTCAGCAAGCCACGTTTGGATCCATCTGTCTTTGCCAAAATAGTTGAAGAAATCAGACTGAGGTTGAGCTTTAAAACTAACTTCATTTTTCTGGTTAGCAGTGGACATTTTGTATTCTTTAGTATAAAGCTGTTGAATTAGACATTTTTCCTGATGGCCTCAGCCGTAGATTTTATCTGATCCATAGACCCAGGAATAGGGTCCCACGCGCAAATAGACAGGCCGTCTCCAAAATTTCTCGGGACTATATGAATGTGTAAATGAGGAACGACCTGATTTGCGGCCTTACCGTTCAATTGCATAACATTTATTCCATCAGGCTTTAGGGTTTTTTGAACAGCTTTGCAGACTTTAGCCGCAACATTCCCCAACCATCCGAATACCTCGGGTTCAATGTTCAGGATGGTCTCGTAATGGTTTTTTGGAACTATCAAGACGTGTCCCTCGTTTAATGGAGCTATGTCCATAAACGCCAAAGCTTTTTCATCTTCATAAATTTTGATACAAGGGATTTCTCCTTTGACAATTTTGCAAAAAATACAATCGTCCCTGTGTCCCATAGAACCAACCTCCTTATTAAAGCGATCCGTTTCCTGCTGGGCAAATTAGTTCAATCATCCAAGTGTTCAAACAAAACCGAGCTTAAATAACGTTCGCCGGCGCTGGGCAATATGGCGACAATGGTCTTGCCGTGAAATTCTTTCTTCCGTGCCAGAATAATGGCGGCATAGACGGCTGCTCCAGATGATATTCCGCTTAACAAACCTTCTTCCCTTGCCAGCAGACGGCTGTAGTTAACGGCTTCATCACTTGAAACCTGCACAACTTCATCAATCAATGACAGATCAAGTACATCGGGAATAAAACCTGCTCCGATCCCCTGAATCTTGTGAGGTCCAGGGACGGTTTCCCTACCTTGAAGGGTTTGAGTGATTACAGGACTTTCTGAAGGTTCAACAGCAACGGATACAAGTTTTTTTTTCTTTGTGTGTTTAATGAATCGTGAAACCCCTGTTATGGTCCCCCCAGTGCCCACGCCGCTTACAAAGGCATCAATTTTTCCGCCAGTTTGTTCCCATATTTCAGGCCCTGTTGTTTCTTCGTGGGCTCTTGGATTAGCAGGATTTTCAAATTGCTGGGGCATAAAATATCTATTCGGGGCGCTGGAGACTATCTGGCTGGCCTTTTCCACTGCGCCTCTCATGCCTTTAGCGCCATCTGTCAATACTATATGGGCCCCGAACATTTTTAGTACCTTCCGGCGTTCTAAGCTCATAGTTTCAGGCATGGTGAGTGTCAAAGGATAACCTTTTATTGCGCAAACATAGGCAAGGCCTATTCCTGTATTTCCACTAGTCGGCTCTACTACCTCCATGCCTGGTAACAGTACACCTGTCTCTTCAGCGTCTCTGATCATATAGGCTCCTATCCGGTCCTTAATTGAATACGCCGGATTCCGACCTTCAACTTTTACAAGAATCGTGGCCTCCTGAACTCCTTCTATTTTGTTCAGTTTAACCAGTGGAGTAGAGCCTATGGCCGCTATGTTGTCCTGGAAATATTTTATCATCCGCGCCTCACTCCTGGATCTGAATTGTAGGATCTTCTAATTTGTCATTGCTATCACCAAAGCATTTAAAATCAATGTTCTATTAAAAGATCGCGTATTTTGTTGGATCCAAAACACCCGCTTCTTCGAATCCCCGTTTTCTTAATATGCAACTCTCACAGGCCCCACATGCGGCGCCTGAATCAGCAGGGTCATAGCAGGAATGGGTAAGACCGTAGTCTATTCCCAATCCCACACCTCTTTTTATTATTTGGGCTTTGGACATTTTGATTAGAGGTGTCTGGATTTTTACTTTCATTTTCCCTTCAACAGCTTTCTGAGTAGCTAGATTGGCCATATTTTCAAAAGCCTGTATGAATTCCGGGCGGCAATCCGGGTAGCCCGAGTAATCCAGGGCGTTTACCCCGATGTATATGTCTTCGGCCCCAATCACTTCCGCCAAGCCAAGCGCAAAAGCCAGAAAAATAGTGTTTCTAGCTGGCACATATGTGATTGGTATAGCTGAGCCTATTTGTTCAACGATCATCCCTTTTGGCACATCGATGTTGCTGGTTAGGGCCGATCCTCCAATTTTCCTTAGTGGAATTTTGACAACCAGGTGTCTCTGAACTTTAAAATATTCGGCTATTCTTTTCGCCGCATCGAGTTCCACTCTATGTCTCTGCCCATAATCAAAACTCAATGCGCAAATTTCAAAACCTTCAGATTTGGCTATTGCCATCGTGGTTGTGGAATCGATTCCTCCGGATAGCAGGACTACGGCATATTTCATGACCATGAGCGGTTTCGTGATTTCTGAATTCGAATTATTTATCAAAAGTTACGCTCAATTCTGAAATTTCTTCAGGACTAAAGTCCAGGATTTCAAAAATGGCTCTTTCTATATCTATTGTTTCCTGCTTCATAAAAGACAAACGATCCAAGGCTTCTGGGGTTTTACCATATGTTTCATTGAGATAAATAAATCTGCTTTCCAAACTAACTATTTGATCATGCATCACACGTTTATCCGCGTAGAAGACAATGTGCTCTTCTGCCACAGGTCTGTCTTTGGGGGGCCCCAAAACCACATGTTGAGCTACTATTGTTCCCACATCAGGAAGGCCTTCCTTAATCAGGATTTCTTGTCCTACAATGTCGTGATGCTTCTTACCAGACACTATGCACGTAAACTTTCCAATATCATGGAGCAAGCAAGAAGCCTTGAGCAAAGACATGTCCAACTGATAATTTTCCCTAATCAGGCTTTTCCCAAGGAATTGTCCAACTTCCCACACTTTTTGACAGTGTCGCACAATATGGTCTGGTGTGGAATATTTTCTCAGAAGCGCCAGGCATACTTCTTCACCCGGATTGACAGCGGATGAATTCATAACTCCGTAAAAACCTCCTTGAACTCAAATTGTCTAGGTAACCCAAACCCGGCCAAAAAGCGATTTACTCCACCGGACCCTTGTTTTGCTCTTCATCTTTGAACTCATCAAATCGAAAACTTAGGCTGACAACTCCGTCCGCAAAACGCTTGTGTAGCTTATAGGGGACCTTTTCATAGACTTTTAGCATTGGCTGATTCGAAAACAACACATCGGCCTTAAATCCTTTCAAGTCTCTTTCTTTGGCTATTTCAATCAAATAATTTAGTAGATATGACGCAATGCCGCGACCCTGATAATTCTCGTCCACCATAAATGCGGAATCAGCGAATCCTTCGCCGGGCTCAATCATATATCTGGCTTCAGCAATCATTTTACGTTTTTCGCGGGGGCCAGTCGTCACCACTATTGAAACACCTTCATCTTCTTTGAGGTTGACGTATGTTTGAAGATTTTTATGAGGCATGGTGCGTTTCGGACTGAAATATCTAAAATAAATTGAACTCTCGGACAAATTATAAAACAAGTCTCTCAGCATAGTTTCATCTGTCGGTCTAACGGCGCGAATATGACATTTTAGGCCATCCCTGAAAACATGGTCTGTTCTGATTCTTTGTCTTAATTCCGGAGAAACGCTCTTGTAATAAATCTGGTCTGGATAGATATATCCCATTTCTCGAGCCTGTTTCATGAGGTTCTCACGATGATCAGGATGAGCGACCTCAATTAGAGCCATGGCCCTCTCCCGGATTGTCCTACCACCTAAATAGGCTATACCGTATTCCGTAACTATGTAATTTACTTCTCCACGATTCATTATCACCGCTGCTTTAGGGCCAAAAGAAGGCACTATTGTAGAGCGACCACTCTTTATAGACGTGGACCTCAGACAAATAATGGAACGTCCTCCCTTTGACATGCCGGCTCCCAACATAAAATCATGGTCACCTCCGGACCCTTCAAATGCCGTCCATGTTGGATTGCCCTGTCTGATTTGACCCCTCAAATCTACCTGCAACGCTAGATTTACGGCTACTACTTTGTCATTTGCCGCAATAAATAAAGGGTTTAGGACTACATCACTGGTATAGAGTTCAACCATTGAGTTGTTATCGACAAAATCATAGAGACGCCTTGTTCCCATGCAACAAGTCGCAAGCGATTTCCCCCTGTACATTTTCTTCGTGCTATTATTGACAGCCCCACATTCTATGAGATCAACAAGAAATTCTGTCAGAATTTCCGTATGAAGACCAAGGTTGCGACGGTCTTTCAAATGGTCCATCAATCCTTGTGAGATCCCTGCGAAACCGAATTGAAGTATTGATCCATCATCAATAAGTTCTCCACAATAGTAACTTATGGTCCTCTCTCGTTCGCCCAGTTCTTCCTGGGGCAATTCAAACAAATCTTCGTCAGCCTCCACCAGATAATCAATTTCATCTATCATTATTGATGTGTCCCCACAGGTTCGAGGCATCCTGGTGTTAACTTGAGCTATGACAATACGTGCCGATTCAACTGCGGATTTTGTGGCGTCAACTGATATTCCAAGACTGAATCTTCCGAATCTGTCAGGCGGCGTAACCTGAATTATCGCAACATCGATAGCAATTCGTCTGTTTCTGAAAAAATTCGGTATGTGAGCATGGAAAAGTGGCACGTAATCCGCTACTGAAGGTCTTTCCTCTTCACCTGTACGACCACCGACAGAAAAAGATTTGATGACGAATCTCCCGGGGATCTTGGCGGCCAGATTAGTAGCGTAATCACCCCTGATAAATTGGACGATTTCAACGTCTTCAACTCGGGAATTTCCCAAGGCTTCTATGATTGTCCTGGGCTCTGAACACATGCTCCCCAAGTAAATTCGATCGCCGTTTTTAACATGAGAGGCCGCTTCGTGAACACTTACTAATTTGTTGGCATACCTCTGCTTCCAATCAGACATTTTGGTCTCCAAACCTTTTCGACGGGGTCTTGACCCGACATTTTAAAGTCAAGGATTTGTGCTGTTAGCGTTTTGTCAACCTGTAATATTGTCCATCCCTTGAGTTCGGTTTTTTAATCAGATGATATCACCACCGGATTTTTACTATACCATATGTTTTTCATTTAACCCGGTCAATTTCTCTCATGAAAATTTTGTCGGTTTGTAGCGCCAAAGCTCAATTGATCGACAGTTGATAAACTTTATTTTTGTCTTGCTTGACAGCGGTGGCCTGATGACCTTACATAACACTGGGGATTTAGAATCAAAATCCCTGAAGCTGGGTCACAATTTGAGAATCTCTGATTATTTTTGGGTCTTATATACAAGGAGTAGCCAATGTCCGTTCAGGAAACTCAGTCTTTAACAGATAGAGAACTTTGGACACTAAAAGAATTTGTTGAAAATACTTTGCGAAAAAGTGGAGTTGTTCTGCTTGAAATGTATGGCCGTGGAAATCGAAAGCTTAAATTTGACGATGAGCTTGTAACCGAAGCGGAAAACCGTGCGTGGGACATCATTCAAAACAAAATTGGTGGAAGCTTTGAAGGACATGGATTTTTGAGGGATTTAAGTGAAGAACAATTGAAAGGTCCCGATGCGCCAAGATTCCTTTGGATCGTGGACACTCTGGATGGCGCAGCTTCATTTCAAGCAGGAATGCCGGTTTGGGGTGTTAGCGCGGCCCTTTTTGAGAAGTTTTGGCCAGTTCTAGGGTTCTTGTATTTACCTGTAACTGGTGAACTGTATTCCGCTTACGCTGGAAAAGAAGCTTACCTCAATGACAGGCCGATTAGGGTGCGACAGGACCCCAGCGTGGATAATGAGAGTTTGATTTTGGTCTACTCCCGGTTTCACCGTGATTTTTGCAGTAATTTTCCCGGCAAGATTCGTAACTTGGGCTCTTCCGCCGGACATTTGGCATATATCGCTAGAGGGGCCGCCGACGCTTGCATCATGAAAAATGTCACCGTCCAGGATTTGGCCGCAGGTAGCATCATACTTCAGGCGGCCGGGGGCGAAATAAGATATCTTGATGGGCGTCCATTCCACGTTGGTGATTTCCTGGATGGACAAAGGATTGAAGATCCTTTGATAGCAGCGCCCAAAGGATGCTTTGATTATTTTATTCAGTACTTTAGCAAAGTCTAAACAGCTTTTCTGTTTTTTTTGGAGCAAGCTTGACGACTTTCGCTTGTTAACAGGCATCGTTGTTTAATGGAGTCCAGATGAACACGATCGGGAAGAGATCAGAACAAATTCTGGCTACGATTGTATCTGAGTATATTGCGACTGGGGAACCGGTGGGATCAAGAACCTTATCCAAAAAAATGGATATAGGACTTTCGGCCGCTTCGATCCGTAATATTATGAGCGATTTGACTGATTTCGGTTTCATTTTACAGCCACATATCAGCGCGGGTCGTATTCCTACTGATTTGGGCTATCGTTTTTATGTGGATAAAATTCTGGAACCTATAGGCCTGAAGCAGAATGAGGTCACAGCGATAGAATCCTGGATAGCAGCAGCCGGTCTGGATATCCGTGACGCATTGAAACAGTCTTCGTGGGTCCTGGCGGATCTTTCAAAACAGGCTGGAGTAGTAAGCGGGTCTCCTGCGACTGAACAAACTTTCAAAACAATAGATTTCATTAAGGTGGCAAAAGATAGAATACTGGTTGTTCTGGTTTCAACTGCGGGTTTCGTCCAAAACAAAATGATTTTTGATGATGACGACATATCGCAATATACCCTGGAATCCTTGAGCCGAAATTTAAACGACATTCTTAAGGACCTGGATTTGAAACAGGCAAAAGATAGAATCGAACAGGAATTGAGCCATGAAAAGGCCAAATTTGACGCCATGTTAACCAAGGCTTTGGAGTTTGGATATAAAATATTGTCAGATGACAGCACGTCTCGGGAAATTTTTATTGAAGCATCAACAAATATTGTGGAAGACCCGGAATTTTCCCAAATCGAGAAAATAAGAGCAGTTCTAGCTACCTTTGAGCACAAAATTCAGCTTCTGAAATTGCTAGACAAAACCCTGGCCGCTCAAGGGATACAAATCTTTATTGGGTCAGAGCATGGAATCAATGAAATGGAATCCTGCTCGCTGATCGCTTATCCTATAAAGGCGGAAGGAGCGGTACTAGGAAGCATTGGCATTATTGGTCCTAAAAGAATGAACTATCAAAAAATAATCCCAGTGGTCCGGACTACGGCTGAGGTACTAACGCGCTTATTCAAAAGAATTGTTGAAAAAGATTCTTGAAAATTCGCTATTTGAAATAATAGGTCTTTTTCACTGGTTATTATCAATTTGATGATATTTCAGAAATTATTTCATTTGTAGACATCAACCTAAAAAGCGGAAATAGCGGGAAATTCTCATAAACTTTGAGTGTTGCTTCATGTAATTCCGCCTTGTAGCAAGCTGAAGCATCTGTAACGATTACCGTGGCAAAATCGTTCTGAAGCGCGTCCAGGGCCGTTAATAGAACACATACATTTGTCATTATTCCGCAAACGACTACAGTTTTAATCTTCATAGTCCTCAGGGTTTGGTCCAGATCAGTTTTGTGGAAAGCGCTCATTCGTCTTTTCGCCAAAACGATATCCGATGGTTCAACATCGAGTTCTTTTATCGGAAGATCTCCACCTGTCCCCCTAATTGCATGTGGCTTCATTCGTCCACCAAAAATAAAATCATCAGCCATAAAACTGTCACAGGCAAAAATTACAGGACATGATCTTGCTCGGAACTCTCTGGCCAATTCGTTGATTCTAGGAATTATCCTACCGGCTTCAAGGTCCAAGGCCGCGCCCCTTTTCAAATCAACATTATCTTTAATCATATCAACGATTACGAGCGCTAAATCCATTAGATTCAATCCTCTCGATTATGAGATAATAAGTGGCTATCGATATACTCTAATTTATTTAACTACAGAAGACCATATGGCATAGATCGGGTCACTGGGAATTCCGTATTTGTAATATTTGTCATCTTCCGGTCTGGGCCTGCCTTTACTTTCAGAATAGCCCTGGATTTGAAACTTTCCCGTAAGAGAAATAAATTTCTTGACCAGATCCATTCTGCCTTTCTCAAGGGTATTCTTCCATATATTTACGGCCTTTGGCGGGAACATTCTATTAGAAAAAACAACGATGAAGATCCCCCCAGGTTTAAGGACACGACCGACTTCGGAAAAAACATCAACCGGTCTTGTTAAATAATCTACCGAAACGGTATTAATAGCCGCATCGAATCTGTTATCTTCAAAAGGGAGTCTCCAGTCGGTGTTTAAATCATGAATGATTTTCTCGTCAAGATTAGTATTAGCTTTCAATTCTTCATCATTCAGGCCCAAACCGGTTACACTGTGAAGATTCAAATCTTCCCTGAGATGGGAATCCGGCCCGGCCATTAAATCCAATACATCTGCTTCCTTAGGTAATAATCTGGCATAAATATCTGCCACCGTGCTTAAGGCCAGCGAGTCGAGATGGCTTACCAAACGAGGCCTGGAATAGAAATTTTTGTCCAGATCTTCATCATCACGAATAAAATCATTTACGCTAAAATATTTGAGTGTTTCTGGAACCATTTTTGTCCCCTAGACAAATTAGGGCGCTATAAGCGCCCTAATTTGTTTAACAATCTAACCCATTACAAATTTCAAAAAACAAACCTATTAGTTATCTTTTCTCGCAGATCAAGTCTTTTAAAGCGTCAGCAGACCACACTGCCAGAGGACCTGAAACACCTCTGGGGTCTATACGGCAACGGTATCCCGTTCTTTCTACCCCTTGACTATCAAGTACTTCCCAGCTTTTTTTGTAGTATGAACATTCGTCATTGAAGCACACATGATGAACTTCTCCACCCCAGCTAGAAGCTTCCGGTGTGTTTATAGGTTCCATTTCGGCTCCACAATGCGGGCATTTTAAGAATTCCTTTGACATTTTTTCTCCTTTGTTGCGGATAAACTTTCTAATTGTTGAGCAGAATAAGCTTAAACCTGAAATCAATCTTTGTAGCCAATATCTCAGGTTTTTGATTAATTACCGACCTCCGCCACTCACGTGAATCGTATGGCCGTTTACCAATTAACTCTTGCATTTAAGGTAAGTATTCGTTCAAAATCTCGCAAGTCCTCAAAAATTGATTTTTGTTTTAACGCAAGTTTTACATCAAGTCTAATCAAATTAGCATGATAAGTCATTACAGGAATACTTTTCATCGGATTTGCGCCAAATAAGCTTATGAAAGACCAAACCCTGGATCAAGTGATTGTGAGGAGTCTACAGGAAGGTGTTCTAACCATAGAATGCAATGGCGTAATTTCCGGCGCTAACCCTGCGGCTTTGAGGATCCTTAATTTAACCTGTGAGGAGATTGTTGGGCATACAATAGGTCGCGTCGGACTTGACACAGTGCCTAATAGAGAGTTTTTGGAAGTTTTTCAATCTCTTGTTACGAATGGTATTGTTACTCCCCACAGGGAACTGGAATTCACTGCGCATGATGGTCGAAAAATTCAGCTTTCCATTTCAAGCGCTGCATTGGATGTCACCGAGTGTGTTCCGGGTATGGAAAGTTATGTTGTTTTATTTAGAGACATAACAGCGTTCAAGAATTTGGAAACTGCAAAACGAAAGGCGGCGGATCATCTTTCCCATGAATTAAAGACCCCTTTAGCAATTGTTAAAGCTTCCCTCGAGCGCCTTTTGGAATTCAGCGAATCAAACCCAAAAGCGTCCAATTTGATTAAACGAACGGAACGAAACCTGGACCGTCTTCTTTCCATTCAAGACTCAGTGGAACAAATTTTCTCCCCGCCAAAACCACACCCCGAACAGTTGTTAGTTCAAAACTACACAAACAAAATTATTGCAGAAATTCTACAGAGAGCGCAGCATCGTGACATTGTACCGAAAATAGAATTTCAATATACCGGCTCGATTTTTTTTGATCCTGGAATGTTGAAACAAATCTTGACCACTCTCATCAAAAACGCTTTCGAAAATACTCCTGATCAAGGTTTGGTGAAGGTAATTTTCTGTGAACCCAGTTCGGGGCGTTTTGAAATTAGCGTGCATGATTATGGTGTCGGTATTCCATTGAAGGATTCAAAGTTTATATTCGAAGGATTTCATCATACTCAAGATACAAATGAATATTCTACTAAAAAACCTTATGATTTTAATGCCGGTGGCAAGGGACTGGAATTGTTTCAACTGAAAAGTCTATTGGAATTTCATGGCTTTGAATTTGTTTTTCAAAGCAAACGCTGTTTGTACATTCCGGAATCGACTGATCATTGTCCGGGTAAAATAGATATTTGTCCACACATAAAAAATCCTCTGGAGTGTTTGGACTCAGGGTACTCTGTGTTTAAGGTTATGTTCACCGATATGCGTACGTAAATTTATATTTAGAGGACGTCTGCTAAAAGAATTGAGGACAATGTTGTTATGAACAAAGATATGTTGAACAGATTGAACCGAATTTTTTATCCGCGTTCCGTAGCAATTATAGGTGCTGGTGTTGATCCGACAAAAGTTGGCCACGCCGTAATGGATAGTATTGTCACTGGAAAATTTCAGGGTAGAATTTATCCTATTCACACCCGGCATGAGGAAATTTTTAATTATCCCGTTTTCAAGGATATCAATGATCTTCCTGAAGTTCCTGATATGGCTGTAGTGGCTTTGAATCAGAAAGCGTCTGTTAAAATGATTGAAAAGTTGCGTAACATCGGTGTGGCAGGCGCAGTAGTCCTGGCTGGTGGTTACGCAGAAATGGGAAATCAGGGTCGTATACTCCAGGAAGAACTAAAATATGCGGCAGGACCAATGCCTATAATTGGTCCCAATACGCTCGGTTTGATTAATGTTCACGCCAAATTGAACGTTACTTTTTATCCAAGATCTCTCTCTCCGGGAAATGTGTCCTTTTTAAGCCAGAGTGGTGGAATAGGATTAGCCATCAAGTCTCAGATCCATGACCAAGGCGTGGGTTTTTCTAAATGGGTTGGGGTGGGCAACAGGGTTAATTTGGAATTTCATGATCTGTTAGACTATTTGGGTCAAGATGAACACACAGAAGTTATAGGAGTTTTCTCGGAAGGGTCTGGTAACCCAAAGGCCATGGTTGAAAGTATGAAACGAGTTTCTCTGAAGAAACCGATTGTGATTTACAAAGCAGGGCATGGCAAGTTGGCTGATAGGGTAACCATGACCCACACAGGCGCCGCAGCAGGTTCCAGCCGGGTGTGGAAAGGAGCTTTGAAACAATCTGGTGTTGAACTTGCTCATTCCGTTAATGAGTTGGTGTCTATGTGCAAAGCCTTTTCAATTGGAAATGTCCCGCAAGGACCGAGTGTGGGGATTTTTACCCATACCGCCGGCCCCAGCATAGTTGCTTGGGATATTCTTCAGCAAGAACCGTCCTGTCGTTTGGCTAATTTAAGTAAGGAAACTTTGCAGGCTATCTCTGAAATTCTTGGTCCTTCAGTCCCTGTTGTTTACAAAAATCCTGTTGATGGCGCCGCTGGGGCTTTTTTAACAAAACCGTTTCACGATATTGCTGAAGTGATTTTAAAAGATCATGATGTTGATTGTCTTCTGGCCATTTTTTGCGAGCACAAAAATTGGCCATATCCTACTGAGGCCTTAATAGACCTTCAAAATCGTTATCAGAAAACTATTATTGCATGTTTTATAGGTTCTTTACATTCCATGGAGCCTGCTCGAACCGCGCTTCACCAATCGGGTATTCCTACCTATTCCTCTCCTGAAGAGGCTGCCATTGGACTAAAGAGCTTGATCAGGAGGCATTTGGAAATTTCTAAACGCCTACAGGTCTGAAACCAGTTACGGCGATATTTCTTCCACTAATCACGCCGTCACGTCGATAAGAAAAGAGTTTGTCCCTGTTACATGAAGTGCACATTTTCACAACATGAATATTTTCCGGAAAAATTCCTAAATTGATAAGCTCTTGGTGATTTATTGCTACTAAATCCAATCTTCTTTTTGTTAAAAATTGTTGAGGGTCCGTGTCGGCTTGTGCTGTAAATTTTTCAGCCCAGGGAATTTCTGAAAACAGTGGTTTTAATACTGTCTGATCAACCTCATAACAGCACAATCCTATTGCGGGGCCTAAAGCCACTATTATACTTTCATAATTGCATTTGAAATCATTGACTAGAGTTAAGACGACTTTTCTAGTTATGCGCAGGACAGTTCCCCGCCAGCCGGCATGAATCGCAGCGGATATTTTTTTAACTGGATCAATTATTAAAATCGGGAGACAATCCGCTGTCTTGATAGAAGGGTAAAGGCCTGAATTAACAGCTATGATAGCATCACCCGCCAACGTGGTCCCAGGGATTTGGTCCACAATTACTATTGTATCCCCATGTTCTTGATTCAATGTGATTATTTGTGAACTTTCAATTCCCAGGTGATCGGAGAATATGCGTAGATTACGAGTAACACATGTTCTTTTGTCACCATAAGCACTTGAAAAATTGAGCGATTCGTAGGGCCCTGAGGAACAACCTCCATTACGGAATGAAAAAGCGATAATAGCTCCATAAGATTCAACAGTTTTTAAAATGCAGGCTTCAGTGGTGAATTTGATATTATTGTTAGCCTGAAGTAAAATTTTTGCGGTCATTTTAGAGAAGTTTCCTTCTGGTTTTAGTGTTTTTGATCTATACCAAAAAATTCTAGCCATTCCGATATATTATCGATCTTTGGATTAGATTCCTTTATCTCCTTTTGTTCATTCAATTTCAACCTTTCCAATTCGGACTTAAAAGCGTCCCTTGTCATTACCTTAGCTCCGCGACTTGAAACATAAGACCTCAATTCCCGATCTGAAGAAACCACTGTAATGTCTCGAGCGTAAGATATATTTTTGACCATGCTTTTGATTCTTTCGTCCGCATTTCTCCCCGCTTTCGCGTAAAATATTTGAACACCCTTGAAAATAATTCCGTCCGGATAATTAGCATCTTCGATTCCGTCAAAGACTATTTTGACTTTTCTGCCAGTCATGGCAACGTATTTAACCAACTTAAGCGTCAAGTCCCTTTTAATCATATATCCGTCGGAAGGTGTCGTAATTTTACGTCCTATGAGATTATTTCCGTCAACTATTAGAATCATTCAAGTCACCTTTTATGTATTGCATCCTTTATAATCGCTCTCTATTCGCCCGATTGACAAACAATACCATAAGATGAGAAAACTATTTTGCTTCTTCCTACAATGGTAATTTTTAAAGGGGTTTCAAACTTACTGTGAACCAAAACCTTTCCAGGATAAGAAATATCGGGATTATGGCCCATATTGACGCTGGTAAAACAACTCTGACCGAACGAATTTTATTTTATACAAAAAAGATTCATAAAATCGGAGAGGTTGATGATGGGTCTGCGACCATGGATTATATGCCTCAAGAGCAGGAACGGGGCATAACCATTACTTCGGCCGCAACAGTATTCAATTGGAACAATTATGAAATTCATTTGATCGATACTCCGGGTCATGTTGACTTTACAATTGAGGTCGAGCGGAGTTTGCGCGTGCTTGACGGTGTTGTAACTGTTATTTGCGCTGTAGGAGGGGTGGAGCCACAAACTGAAACCGTGTGGCATCAGGCGGAAAAATATGGCGTTCCCCGTATTGCGTTTATAAATAAACTCGATAGGACTGGCGCTGATTTTGATCATGCTGTTTCAATGATGAAGGACCGGTTGGGGGCTTATCCTGTTCCTATTCAAATACCAATGATGGATGGAGTTGATTTCAAAGGTGTAATCGATCTCATACGGATGAAAGCGATTGTCTGGGACACCGAGTCAAAAGGTGAAACTTTCAAGGTTGTAGATATACCGACTTCTTTCCTGGAGTGTGCACAAAAGGCGCGCGATTTCATGATTGAAAATGCGGCCGAACAGGATGAAGCGTTGCTAGAATATTATCTTGAAAATGACTCTTTGGACGAAAAACAAATCATATCAGGTCTTAGGAAAGGAACAATCAGCAATAAAATTGTGCCAATTTTGTGCGGTTCGGCCTTGAAAAATCAGGGGGTTCAACCCGTTATCGACGCTATAATAGATTTCCTTCCATCACCTATAGATATACCACCAATTAAAGGTGTTAATCCTGAAACTGGCTTAGAAGAATTTCGAAATCCAAAAACTAAAGATCCTTTATGCGCACTTGCTTTCAAGGTAATCATGGATCAAGGCAGAAAGAGCGTTTTTGTTCGGGTTTACTCTGGGGAATTGAACGCGGAAAGCGAGGTTTACAACGCTACTAGGGGTATCAAAGAGAGGGTGGCCCGTCTGTTTTTGACTCACGCTAACAAACGCGAAAAAATCAAGTCCGCAACAGTCGGGAGCATCGCTTTAGCAGTGGGGTTGAAGGACACCAGAACTGGAGATACCATCACCAATTTCGGAGCGCCATTAGTTCTGGAATCTGTTGAAACATATTTACCTGTCATTTCTATTGCCGTCGAGCCACAGACGCGATCAGACCAGGAAAAACTGATTTTTTGTTTAGAGAAAATCGCTCAGGAAGATCCTTCGTTTGTGTATTCTGAAAATCAGGAAACCGGTCAATTACTTATATCAGGCATGGGTGAATTACACCTCGAAATAATTGTTGATCGATTACGTAGGGAATATAGCGTTGAAGTTCAAACTGGAAAGCCACAAGTTGTTTATAAGGAATCGGTTTCAGGTAATGCGGAGGCGAGGGTTATTTTTGACAGGGAAATCCATGATGTCAGGCATTTTGGCGATGTCACTCTTTCTGTCCAATCTGGAGCAAGAGGCTCTGGTTTTGTATTTAGAGCTGAGGACCGTTTACAGCTCCTGGCGCCTGAGCTGATAAAACACGCTGAAAATGGGGCTAAAGAAGCTACTCTAGCCGGCGCTTTGGCGGGCAATGAGGTTGTAGATTTAATTGTTAATCTGGTGGCGTTGGGGCCGGAGCCTTTTTTAATGTCGCCTCTTGGAGTTAAAGTCGCTGCGTCTCAAGCATGTAGAGAAGCCTGCGAGAAAGCCGGCCCGATTGTTTTGGAACCTTATATGAGTGTAGAGATAGTAGTTCCTGAAGACTTCGTGGGTGAAGTCATTGCTGATCTTAATAGTCGTCACGGGCGATTGGAAGAAATTCTCCCTCGTGGAAAAACATCTATTTTAAAAGCCATATCTCCACTTGCCAACATGTTTGGCTATTCTACGTCCTTGAGGTCTTTGACCCAGGGTCGTGGAATTTTTTCAATGCAGTATTCCCATTATGATGTCAAACAATGAATAAACTTAGCTGTAAGTTTTTGACGGTCGTTATTTTGTTGTTGCCTTAAGGTTGTGTCACAGGGGATATCTGCCTAGGGATTCTTAAAAAATTCTCGTGGTCCCCCTACGTTTTTGAAACTTGAGTTAAAATTTCGATATAACGAATGATAATCAGCTATTCGATGCCATTTTTTCAAATAGCCAGAAGGGATGTCTTCCCGTTCCTCAACACTATTCCAGCCACCAGGAACAGGGAAAGCATAATAGGGTAGATGTCTGGGGATACCTCGAATCACTACCACTTCCGGAACTACCCATTCTCGCAAGGCCATATAAATTCTGTGCATCCCATCATTGATTATTAAGTGAACTGATCCGTCCCTTTCTATTGACTCTTCAACTATTGGAGGCAATAGATCCACCGGTTCTTCAGTCGAATTAAGAGTGAGTCTCACAAAACCGTTTAACTGAAAGATATTAACTTGGTGCTCTTCAAGCGCCCATTTTAACTCCCGTACTTTTTTTAACTCTTGACGAAGAATGTAGTTTTGGGGAGGAGCGAGAAATTCGGGCCTGACTTTTTCTAAGGAAATAAATGAGTGAGTATATACTTTAGTTTCCGGCGCTTTAAGCATGGTAACTCTTCTCAGCCTTAAAATTAGTTCACTTTCTGGAAATTTTTCTACTTTGATTATTTTCATAAATTATTACCTTGAATATCTTTTTAAGTTTTTGCGGATAGCTATTTTAAACCTTCAGAAATTCACCCAGAGCGTCTTCATTTAATTGTGAAGCCCCTGACGGATCGGTAGCCAATAATTGTCGTGTTGAATCATCAAGTAAAGTCTTGATCATGAATTTCTTTGCCTGATCTGAAATGGATATCTGCTGAAATATTCTAATTTCCTTATTAGTTTCCATCGTCTTTCGCCAGAATAGATCAAAATCCCTATTTTTTGAATCATATGCCGATTCAAAATAAATTTCTCTAATTCCGGCTTGAATCAGTTGTTTGAAGCACCAGTTACAGGGTTCAAGTGTGCAGTATAGAGTTGCGTTCTCCAATGGGGTGCCGAACCTGGCCGCCTGATTCACAGCGTTTACCTCTGCATGACTTGATAGACAATAGTTATATTTCTCCGCGTCATGCGCTCCTATAGATCTACGTAAACAGAAGTCAGGTCCTTTGTCGGAACAGTGTGGCGCTCCGTGGACAGCTCCGTTATAACCTGTAGCAAGTATTCTGTTGTTTCTTACGATTACAGCTCCAATTTTCCTTGAGTTGCAAGTAGATCTTACACTAACCAGTTTGGCCAGCATCATGAAGTATTCGTGCCACGATGGTCTATTCATTGTTTGTCGCCTTAATACAACATTTCTAATTCTAGCTTATGGAAAAAGAGGTTTAACTCTATCACGAATTTGTCCTGATTCTACGCTTTCCATAAAATCTTCCGCAATAAGTTCACTTAATTGGCAAACTTTGTCCCATCTTTTAATTCTTTCTTCCGGATCATTAACAAAGGTCACAAAATCCGATCTATCAGGGATTTTGCCATCAGGGAGCATCTTGATGAACGCTTCACTAGGGAAAATCTGTAATACCCGTTCCAGACTTTTGCATGAGGCTTTTTTCCAGTAGAGTTTTTTATCGAACCACCCAGGAATGATTCTTTCCTGATAATGAAAAAATAATGTAAGCCCACCCTCGGTATTGTAATCTTCGTTTAGTTGATAGTTGATTAAGCCTCCATCTCGGTAAACACCTTCATGCGCTCCTCGAATATTAGACACTCCCTCAATGAAATATGGCAATGACCCAGTAGCTAAAGCCACGTCTTTGATATTTTCGCTATTCATTCTGAAAGATAGACCATCATAATTATGAGAAGCAAATTCCGGTGTGCGCTTACCGGTATAAAAAATTGATTTGTCATAAAACAATCTGATGTATTTCGAATTGATCAAGTTTAAAATAGCAGAAAGTATCAGGGCCACACTTTCAATTTTGATATTGCTGGAAGCGGCAAGGTTCTTTGACTTCACAACATGTATGGCCAGATCAAATTTTGGATGGTTCAATATGTGAGGCACATCTTGATCATTTATAAAACTATCTACATTTCTTCTGATTTTCGCGGAAACAGTTGATGGGTTGTCCAGAGCTGTAAAAACATTTCTTGAATACGCAATTCTTAGTTTTTCGTACGCGCTTAAAGGGTCTTTGCAGCCCATAGCCAAACATCTCCACGCGCCTGCCGAGGCCCCTGTTAAAAGCACTTTCTCAAAAGAGGATTTTTGGAGAAATTGACTCCCAATAAGGGCCTTGTCCAAGCCTACGGCAGTAAACCATTTAGGGCCACCCGCTGGTCCAGTGAATACGCGTACGCGCTCAGGTTTTAGGCCTTCATCGCGTATAATATTAAGGATTCCTGACCCGGCTTTAAAACAAATCATCTTTTTCATAATAGTTTTAAGATATCATGATATAGACAATTTTCAAGTTTACAAGACATGAAGTATATTTCATTATGTTATAATATCAATTAGTTAATGATGATTTCTATTAAATTAACATCGAAATATTTTCACTTTATTATCGTAACATACTTATTTTTAACGGTCATTTTTTACTTGACAACATTTTTAAACTATATAATAGGTGAATTCAGTTAGTTGTGCTTTTGGCAAGGGTATGTTGAGAAGTAATTACCCTACCACTTAGTTTTCATTAAGTTTTCCAATTTCATAAATAGTTGTTTCGATGTTGAGTTGGCTCCCGTGTGGCTTCATGTCCATCTAGAATTACAATATGGGGCCCTTCACAGAAAGGAGGAGAGTAAAATCCAGTAATATTTATAGCTCAATTTCTTCAAGCCGAACTCACAGATACGGTTTTTTCAGAAAAAGTTTATTAAGCTTGAGCTAAAGTAATTTCTCATGAGCATTTATTATAGTTTATAATTAATGCATGTTATTAGCTTTTACAAATAGTATACATTGAATAATATAAATAACTTGCTGTTTTTTCGCCTTTATATTGTGTAAAATAAGTTATTTCTCATTAAAAAACACAATATACGGTTAAGTTTGCGTTTTTTATCTTGACAAAATTCCATAAAAAATATTTAAGCAATACCAGTGAGTTCGAGCTGGGAGGACAGGGCAATGAAAAGAAGCACTGTTACGCTACTGGTATGCTTATTGTTTTTTGGTTCAATTGTAATTGCATATCCTTACGAAAATCAAGAATCTATTAACGTTATTATTAATCACCCGGATGACGTCTCTTATGAGTCTAGCTCTGGGCCTTCGGGATCAATTTTGGACTACCACGGTACGCCGACTGATGGTGTATCGGCTACGACCCCAAGATTTGAACCGGCCTCCTATAGGCCTTATATAGGTTATGCTGGTCCTATATCCAAGGTTAAGGCTCCTGTTTGCGTTCCAGGTCCAATTTGCGGCCCCAAACCCGAGCCACCATGTATTGTTCCACGTAGATTTTGCAGACAGTGGGAAGTTAGCGCTCAGGTTTTCCTGCCGAGGCTCAGTGGGACCCTGCAATGGCCAGGCATGGTTTTTGGTCAGCCCGCTAATGGTATTGACCTAACTGATGATCTTGGTTTACCGAAACATCCTGTACTCGGCGAATATTCGGCCTATTATCAGATAAACTGGAACTGGGCTATATATTACTCCATTATGCCTATAAACCTAAGTGGCGCCGCTGTTGCCACAAAATCATTCTATTACGGCAACTGGTTCGTACCTGTGGGCGCTCAGCTTCACACCAATTGGAGTTTTATATATCAACGCTTAGGTCTCATGTACAGCTTTATTAATACCTGCAACGCCAACGTGTCAATTTACACGGCATGGCTGTACAATCCTCAGCAGTTTAGGGTTTCATGTGATGTCTGTCCAAATTGGCCGGTTAGTAACAATGATCGTACCAGACAAATGTTGATGTCAGGTATCAATCTTCGAAAATGTATTAGAACATTATGTAATGGAGCCACCTTGGCTTGCGACAGTGAATTCAGTATTGGTTATCTTGATAATACTCTGGTGTTGGACATTGAGCCTGGTTTGAGATTCAGCGTTCCTCTAAATTGTAATCGTTGGGGATTTGTTAAAGGTGGCTATCGGTGGCTAAGTTTCAACGAAAACCGGAATGATCTGCAGATGAATCTTTATCTCGAAGGCGCATATGTTGAAGCAGGGCTGATCTTTTAAATGATTACTTTCGGTTTGGATGGCGCCGGCTCTGAATGTCCTTTCATGTGAAATAGGGTTTAAACTCTACCTTGACTGAATGTCCTAAAGTCAGGGAAACCAAGAGTTGGATAGCCCTCCTCCGGCGCCATTCATTATTTATCTCAACCATATAAAAATGAAAAGCCCGAAAACGGCTTGGAAGCCGCCCCTTTCAGGGCTTTTCACGATTCGAAAGGGTATGTTGAGAAGTGATTCCTTACTACCATATTTCTTCGAACAGGCAAGCGTTTTTTCACTTCAAATAGCAATTTTTTTCCTTTGACATCTTTTTTTTCGGACCATCCCTTATTCCAAAAATTTTATCATCTCTAAAAAATTATATTCATTTAAATATTTACAGATTTTTTCAAATGTGATATATTAAAGACATTCAAGGGCTTTTGCCCATTTCATCGCCCTTTTAAAAGGAGGCTTTGGGATGATCGACAGACCAAAAGAAGAGCGACGTCCCGACTTGGATAATTTAAAATTAACTCCTGGTTGGACCAAACTTCACTCCTGGGTATTTCTTGGTATTATCGCTTTAGGTTTTTTGCTCCTGGGGGTTCAAAATCGTTATCATTATCTGAGCCCTGTTGGATTGGGAAAAGCATATAGGATTGACAAAGTTTTTGGAGGAATCCAAGAATTTGAGCCCAATAAGGGCTGGATAGCCGCTCAGCTTCAATCAGTCTCTGTGCCTACGGCTATGTCTATGCTCGAACCTTCGTCTTCCGGTCCTCAGTTACCGCAAGTTGCGCCAATGAAAACACCAGAAGTGGTTGCGCCGGAAGTCGAAAAGAATACTGTTTCTCCAACAGTCGCCGCTGCTGCCCCAAAAGAGGAAAATATAGCTGCGCCTCAAGCAAAAGAATCCGCCACTGCCGAACCGGTAGTTCCAGAAACAGCGGTTAATACAGTGAAACCTAATGAAACTCAAGTATCTGCTGAAGAAAGGTTCAAATTATTCCAAAAAACTTTTCCAGATTTCGGTGAAGATGAATTTCAACTTGCAAACGATGATCTTTTCCCAGACTGGAAAAAAAGATACGCCCCAAATGGAACATGGGCTGATTTTTTGGTCACTTATCAAGATTTTATCCGATGGTGGAACGATGCCGGCAATCCTGGGGAATCCGGTGTCAAGCTCTGGCAGGACTATCTAGCCGCTAGAGGAAGGAGTTAGTGGGTCTGTCGTTCAATTAGGTGATTCAGTCGAATCATTGATGGCTGAAATTCAATGTCATAAATTTTCCGGTTCATTTTGGAAAGGTTGGATGTTGACACAAATTTGTGTTCCCAGCCTTTTTTCTTTTTGAGGTTCAGGCCCCTTTGTAAGTAGCAAAGATCATTCGCCCAGCCGTGGTTTGCAGTACACTAGTTACCGTGGCGTCAATATTGCGGCCCATAAGTTTTTTACCGTTATCAATCACAACCATTGTGCCGTCATCCAGGTAAGCGACTCCTTGATTAGGCTCTTTGCCTTCTTTAATTACCTGGACTCTCATGGTTTCACCAGGAAGTACTATTGGTTTTAGAGCATTAGCTAATTGGTTAATGTTAAGGACTTGAATTGAGTGAACTTCAGCCACCTTGTTTAGATTGAAATCGTTTGTAATTATTGAACAATTAATTTTTTTAGCTAGCTGAATAAGTTTTTGATCTACTTCTTTAATTGATGGATAATCTGTTTCCGAAATTATGATTTTTACGTACGCTTGTTTCTTCATCTTGTTTAGTATGTCCAAGCCCCGTCTTCCGCGCGTTCTTTTGGTCGATTCACTTGAATCAGCAATAACCTGCAATTCTTGTAGTACAAATTGAGGTATTATCAGATCGCCATCTAAAAAACCTGTTTCACAAATATCGGCTATTCGTCCGTCTATAATTACTGAAGTATCTAAAACACCTACTATTTTTCTGGTATTGCTATCGGTTTTCCCGATTTTTTCCCTGAATTCCCGTGCCTTTGCCGAACCCAATTGCAGTCCCACAAGTACAGGAATAATTATTAAGAGCCCGGTAATTGGGCCGCCTATTTCTTGACCATTGAATATTGATGAGAGGTTCCAGGTAAGTATTACACCGGATATGAGTCCTGTAACAGCACCAAACACCCCTCCAATTATTTTAAAGACATCTGCGTTTAACCATATTTGGAGGAGCTTTATTGTCCCAAAGGCCAGAACAAGAAAAAATATCTGAGCCAGAAGTATTAGATCAAGTGAACCAAATAAAGAAAAACCAATAAGACTACCAAACAAGACATAGCTCCCAACAATTATTATTGAGATTGTCTTGCTAAGTGGCAAATGTTGATCCTTTCGGTTTATATCTGGGAATTATCCAATCTTTTTTTGAGGATCAACAATCTTTTTGGGATTCAGACAAATTGTCGCTGTTCTTTTGGAAAATGAAATTTAGAGTACGCTCTATTTCTGTTTCATCTGTGTGTTTAGCGATGGAAAGTTCTTTGATTAATAAATTGTGGGCCTGGTCGAAAAGTCGTCTTTCCCCGTGGGAGAGATCTTTGTTTTCTTTGAGTAAACTCAAATCCCTGTATACTTCCGCTGCCTGAAAAATGCTTCCTGTTCTCATTTTATCCTGATATTCCCGGTGCCTACGATTCCAAGTTTGAGTATCTGTTTTCATCCCACGTTTTTCCAGGATATCCATAACTTGAGAGACTTCACTTTCGTCAACAATTTTTCGTACGCGGTTGGATTCGACCTTATCTATTGGAAGTTTGATTACAGGCTTTTCATTAGCTGTTTTTATTTCTGTTTCCAATATGTAGCAGAGCTGGTCAGAGTTTCCAATTTTTTCTTTCCTAATTCCAACTATTCTTGCTACCCCATGAACCGGGTAAACTACGACTTCTCCGATCTTGAACATTACCAGCTCCCTTTCTTTTTGGTTCACTGATCGGTGCAGATCTTGGTCCGGAAAAAATTAACCCATCAGAGAGGCGCTTTTTAAAGCGTTTTGGTGACTTTACAAGTCTTTTCGATTAAGGTTTCGCCATTGGGACCCTGCAAAAAGGACCCCTCTCGACCGTTTCCTACCCCTTTGAGGGTTTCACCGAGGATGAAGTTATACAACTTATAGTAGCTTGTCAACATAAAAGCACAATATGGAGTAATTATGGAATCATATGTGATCTGTTTTGTTTCTGTCGATACGCCCGAAAACGCAGTAAATATCGCGTCTGTTCTAGTACGGGAAAAGATTGTAGCCTGCGTAAATATTTTAAATGGGTATAGATCAATTTATTGGTGGCAGGGAAAAATGTGCGATGAAAAGGAAACGCTCTTGATTGCCAAGACCAGATCAAGTTTATTTAAAAGGCTCGAAGAGCGGGTGAAAGAGATACATCCTTATGAAGTGCCTGAAATAATTTGTGTCAAAATTTCCGATGGTCTCCATGAATATTTGGAATGGATAAATGACTCAACCGAAATGTCTTCCTAATATTTCAGATATCTTATCTGATGGATGCGAGTCTTTGGGAATTGGGGTTTCAGACTCAAGTATTTCTAATATGCTGATTTACTTAGAGTTGTTGAGATATTGGAACTCAAGATTTAATCTTACTTCCATTGCGGACGCTAAAAAAATAGCTGTCTTTCACTTTTTGGATTCTCTAACTATTTTCAAAGTGTTGCCGTTAAATTCTAAGGCGCATTTTTTAGATATTGGCGCTGGCGCAGGTTTTCCCGGACTTGTGATTAAAATCGTTGATGATTCCTTGTTTATGGCGTTACTGGATAGGAACCCAAAAAGGATTGTTTTCCTAAAGTTAGTGGCTAAAGAATTGGGGTTAACGACAATAAAGTTTATCAATCTTCAATTCCAGGATTATTTTAAAAGTCATATTTCCAATAAATTTGATGTGGTTTCATTCAGAGCTTTGCCTAAAAAATCCTTTAAGTATTTGAATATCCCAAGAATATTGAATTCAGGCGGATCAGTAATACGAATGTATTCTGGACAGCCAAGCGTCGAGGAAACTGAATTTGTCGGGTATCATCGAGTGGAAAGTTGGACTGGAAAATTGCCATACTTTAATTTAAGCCGCTGTGTTATCAGGTATCAGTTAGATTAGCGTGTGAATTTTTTCACTCAGGAAACTGCTATTTCTGGTTTCATCATAATACCTTGTTTTGCTATGTTTGATATGACTCCATTTTTACGTTGTCTAATAATTCTCTTTTATGATATTGCTTCAGCACACAATATATTGTGGATGCTGAACTATGTTACGCGTGATTTGTATATGTAATCAAAAAGGTGGGGTTGGCAAAACCACTACAGCGGTTAATATATCCGCTTGTCTGGCGATGCTAAAGAGAAGGACGCTCTTAATAGATATTGATCCTCAAGCTAATGCATCTACTGGAGTAGGGTTCAGGCTTGCCTCAGGGGAGCCGTCAATTTACCAGGCGCTTATTGGCCAGATAGAACCGTCTTCAATAATAAAATATACTGAAATCAATGATCTTTTTATTATTCCCTCTTCCCAAAGTTTAATAGGGGCTGAGGTTGAACTCGTGGCCCTTGAAAATAGACAACAGTTCCTTTCTAAAATGATAGGTGTTCTTGAGAACGATTATGATTACATATTGATAGATTGTCCGCCATCTTTGGGTTTTTTGACTTTAAATGCGTTGGTTGCGGCTCAGTCTGTAATTATTCCGATTCAGTGCGAATATTATGCTTTGGAGGGAGTTAGCGCCCTTATAAATACAGTTCAAAAGGTTCAAAATATTTTTAATGAAGCTTTATTTATTGAGGGCTTCGTTTTAACCATGTTTGATTCCAGGAACAACATATGTCATCAGGTCGTTGATAATGTTAGGCAGAATCTGGCGGATAGGGTTTTTAAAACGGTTATACCCAGAAATGTAAGACTTTCAGAAGCGCCTAGTTTTGGAAAACCAGTGATGATATATGATCCACAATCTACTGGCGCTACTAGTTACATGGCTCTCACTAAGGAGATTCTGGATGCTGAAACAAAAAGAAACTGTTAAAAAGCGTAATGCCTTAGGTTTGGGACTGGACGCCTTAATTCCTCCAAAAATTGATGAAAATTTAAATATTTCCAATATTCAGGCAAAGATGGTTCCAGTTCATACAATTCAGCCAAATCCAAACCAGCCTCGACAAAGTTTCGATAATCAAAGCTTGAGCGAATTAGCTTCTTCAATTGCCGAAATTGGTTTAATTCAACCTATAATAGTACGATCTACCAATGAGGGGACTTATGAAATCGTGGCTGGTGAACGACGATGGCGAGCGGCTATTTTAGCTAAAATTCAAAGTCTGCCAGTTATAGTACGCGATGTCACCGAAAAGGAATCTCTTGAAATAGCTTTGATTGAAAATCTTCAAAGGGAAGATTTGAATCCACTTGACACGGCCGAAGCATACGAAACTTTGATTATGAAATTTTCATATACTCATGAAGTATTAGCTACACGTATTGGAAAAGATAGAACAGATATAACTAATCATCTGAGATTACTCCGTTTACCTGAACCAATAAAAAACAGCGTTAGAAATCGTGAAATTTCAATGGGTCATGCGAGAACTTTACTAGCGGTTGATCATATAGAAACCCAGTTATCTTTGTCGGAAAAAATTGTCCGACGTAAGTTATCTGTAAGAGAACTTGAAAGGATTGTTCAAAATTATAAAGACAAACAGCAAAACCGTAATAAGATCCAGCGAAATGAATCTTCGTGCAACATGGCCCAGCTTGAAAAGAGTCTATCCAGACAATTTTCGACAAAAGTTACAGTACGGTCCCAATCCGCCGGATCAGGAAAAATTGAATTTCATTTTTACTCAAACGACGAACTTGTTAGGCTTTTAGACACAATCGGTTTTTCGGAAGAATTAACTTGAAAATATATGAGTCACATGATACCGTTAAAAAATAATATCTTATTAATTTTGTTAGAATTTCTAGATGATAACCCTTTGGGAACAATGTCTGAAAAAACTTCGCGATCAGGTGAACGAACATACTTTCGTAACCTGGCTTTCCCCTATTCTCTGTGAAAACGTATCTGAAGAACAAATCGTACTTTCTGCGCCAAATAATTTCTTTGTTGTTTGGATAAAAGACCACTATCTCAGTCTAATTTCCGCCACTGTTTTTGAGTTGACTGGCGCTGAATTACGAATTGAATTTGTGATTCGCGGTGAATCCAGTTCTCAGGAACCAATCGCTGAATGCGGTGATACGGTTGAACCTCAACAACTAACTCTTAAAAATAATGAGTTTGTTAGGAAACGTAACCTAAATCCAAGGTATACTTTTGAAAGCTTTGTAGTTGGGTCATGCAATCAGTTTGCGCATGCAGCCGCCAGATCTGTATCTGAAAACCTTGGAGGAAGTTATAACCCATTATTTATTTATGGAAGTGTTGGTTTGGGTAAAACCCATTTAATGAGCGCTATTGGATATTCTATAGCCATTAGAGAAAAAAATAAAAACATGGCTTTTGTGACTTCTGAAGAGTTTACCAATGAAATGATAAATGCGCTTCGTTTCGATAGGATGGTGGATTTTAGAAATAAATACCGTAAACTCGATTTGCTGATGATCGATGACATTCAATTCATCGCCGGAAAAGAGAGAACACAAGAGGAGTTTTTTCATACTTTCAATTCACTTTACGAAGCTTCAAAACAAATCGTCATTACATCAGACAGATTTCCAAATGAAATATCAAATATGGAAGAAAGATTGAGATCTCGTTTTAGTTGGGGATTGATAGCAGATATGAGTCCTCCTGACTTGGAGACTAAGGTTGCGATCTTAAAGAGGAAATCTTTCGAAGATTCATTCGATTTGCCTGATGATGTGGCCTATTTTTTAGCTGAACAGGTTGAATCAAATATTAGAGAACTCGTGGGTTATTTAATAAGAGTCATTGCAATGAGTTCTTTACAGGGCATTCCGATTTCCACGAACCTGGCTAAACTCGCCCTCAGAGAAATTTTGCACAGAAACACTAAAAATATCACTATTGAAGACATTATTTCTCATGTAGCTAAATCTTTTAATATCAAGACCACTGATCTAAAATCAAAGAAAAAGCATAAGCTGTACTCTTTGCCTCGCCAGGTAGGAATGTACCTGGCGAGAAATTTGACGGACTTATCATATCCAGAAATTGGAGCTGCATTTGGTGGTAAAGATCACTCAACGGTCATTTATGGAGCAAAAAAAATCGAAAAGCGTCTTGAAACTGATCATTCGCTCAAAACAATTCTTGAAGCTTTAAGAAAAGAAATCAGAGGGATATAATTTCCTGGATAACTCAATAAAAAGTTGTGAAAATGCTGTCTATAGATCTTTTAATAAATTTATTAACAATATTTGCACATTTTAACTATAGTTTTATTAACAGGTAATCACTGCCCGTATGCTGAGTTTAATAATGTTTTCCACGTATTCACAGGTCTTATTACGACTACTAAATTTATTTTTTAAATTTAAGAATATAATAGGCAAGGAGACCATACATGTTCTTTGAAATTCAGAAGGACGCAATAACAGAAGGAATGTCAAAAATTGTCCCAATTACGGAAAGACGATCTCCTCTGCCAATTCTCACTCATGCTTTGATAGAAGTTAGAGACAACGTATTGTCAATCACAGCCACTGATCTTGAAGTTGGGATACGTGCAATTTACAACTGTGAAAATTCAAGTGAAGGATTTGCAACAGTACCTGCAAGAAAATTTTTAGAAATTGTTAAGGAACTTTCACCTGGCCCTGTGAGAATAGAACTCACTGATCGATTCAGAATTAAAATAACCTCTGGAAGATCATCTTTTGATATTGCAGGTATGGACCCTTCTGACTTTCCAGCGTGGGCGAACATTGAAGATGTTGACACACATGAGATACCATGTGAGAAAATAGTTCATATGTTAGATAAGACACTATTTGCATCATCCAATGATGATTCAAGATTCAATCTTAATGGTGTATTAATTGAGAAAAACGAAAATCAAACGAGATTCGTAGCGACAGATGGACATCGTTTAGCTTTGATTGATGAAAAAATTGACATACCTTTGGATTTAAAGGTTATTGCTCCAAAAAAGGGTCTTTTGGAACTTAAAAGACTTCTTGAGGGTCAGAAAGATAAGGCTGAAATAGGTTTTGACCGCAAAAATCTTGTTGTAAAAACTTCAAAAGCAATGATGACAATAAGATTAATTGAAGGTGATTATCCTGATTATTTAAGGGTCCTGCCTACAGATAAAGCTAAAATGATTTTGGCCAAAAGAAATGTTTTACTTCAATCTTTGAAACGGATGGCGATATTGACATCAGATAGAAATAAGGGAGTAAATGTCACAATTAAATCAGATCAAATCGAATTTAGCGTTAATCATCCAGATTTGGGCGCAGCAAATGACATAATTGAAGTTGAATATAAAGATGAAGAAGAAATAAATCTTATTCTCAATGTAGTATATATGATGGACGCAATTATTAATATTGAATTGGAAAATATATACATTGAATATTATAAAGAAGGCGCCCCCATTAAATTTATTGCAGGTCCTGATTCGAATTATTTCAGCATAGTTATGCCAATGAGAAAGTAGATGGACCATTAATCTGTATCACTGTATGAGCTTAATCAAATTATAATCGAAAGGTAAAAAAACAGAATTGGTTGATTCAAACGATTATGGAGCGGAACGAATTAGAGTTTTGGATGGACTGGAAGCTGTCCGAAATACTCCAGGAATGTATATTGGTAAT
>JAJYDQ010000121.1 GCA_021777225.1 Deltaproteobacteria bacterium | reverse complement strand
TTCCGAATCTCCTGTACCACCTCTGTCCGGCGCATAAGCCACCTCCATCGGGACTTATTAAACCGGACAAATTATGTGCTATAAAACAGGACATTCTATTTGCTCCCTACATTTACTGAAAATGCCTTTGACTTATGGACCCCACTTGGATAATCTACCACATTAAAGGCGCTCATAGAGCTTAATAGGGAAGTCGGTTAAAGGCCGACGCGGTCCCGCCGCTGTATCCGGGGACGAAAGCCCGCAAATAGCCACTTTTTCGATTTACGAGACGGGAAGGCGCGGGCAAGTAGAACGATCCGGGAGTCAGAAGACCTGCCTTTGCATATAGCCCTGCGAGAGACAGGCAAAACTTGGGGAAAAGAAAACTGGGCGCATTCCCGAGTCATTTATGGCTCGGGTTTTTGTTTTTTTGGGCCTTAACCTGAATCGATCCTAATCAATGGCAAATGGCTATGAATGCTACTCCTAACCATAGCGCGGCAGAATTGGATCAATCTTGTTTCGCTGAAAATTCACGAGTGTTCGTTTTCGGGTCCTTATTCAAATCAAAAAACCTTGAAGTCGAATTAAACCCGGTAATCGACTTTTTCCTGGATTGCTCATTCGAAAATTCTAATACGGGCCTAGATGAAAACCTTCCTGACTTTTACCGCCTTTCGGAAAATCTTGAATACGGAGGCGCATTCAGGAGGACCAGATCCCAGACAACTGACACAGAGCCTTTCCCTAACGCCATAGATGAATCGTTTATTGAAATCAGAACTGACAGCTCGGTTGATATCAATTTGCCTTTGTTGGAAGATTCGTGTGGCGACGCGCCCACTATTTCGAAACACTATGGTCTAGGTTCTTACAGGAAAGATAGTGACATTATCTCAAGCGTTATTTCCACTATTGCTCATATTGCGGCGATCTTTGCTGTCGCATTCTCAATTAACATTGGTTCGATTGGTCAGTACGGAAATTCTTCGGAGCGAATATTTGTGAAGTTGATAGACCCTAACGCCGTCACCGTTCAACAAAATAGACACGCCTCTATTGATTCCTCTGCTTCCTGTCCATCAATTGCCAAGAGGTCAAAAAAGGAACAGGACAAAGGGAAAGAAGAAACCTTGAAAAACACCCAGAAGGCGGCCACGGATATGGAAAAGGGCGCGGATCCTGGTTGTAATGGCCCCAGTGAAAAAGTGACGACGAATGAAAGAGACATCAAATTGCTTGAGAAAGACATGTCGCCGTCAAAACACTCTCAAAAAAACGATGATGTAAATTTTGACAGCCCTTCCATGCAGGATTCTGTGGCAAGCCTGCCATCTGTTGCAAGCCCTGAACAGCGTTCCGCCGCGCCTCAAGGCGAGGAGGCTGACAATTTTAAGAAAATGGTTTTGTCGGCCATATATAGGGCAGCATACTATCCAAAAGAGGCTTTGCGCCATAAGGAGGCCGGCGAGGCTTTCGTTTCATTCGTCGTTGTTGGTGCCGGCTCAATAGAGAGTGTGGCTGTTGTCAAAAAATCAGGATCCGAGATTCTTGATCAGGCCGCTCTGAAAATTGTTGAAAAGGCTTCAACCCACTTCCCTGCAATTCCGGAAACGTTGGGTCACAAAAGAATCAACTACGTCGTGCCTATAACATTTAAGAAAAGATCATGAAATGACCATGTTTAAATTAATCTTCTGTTCCTTTGTTTCTGTCATGACGCTTTTTACATTTCTGGAAAACGTTTGGAGCGAATCTGGTCCTGTTAAATGTGTAAAAGACTCTTTGGGAGAAACCGTTTGCGTCAGGCGCCCTCAGCCAAGAGTAGTTTCTCTAGCACCGAGCCTCACCGAATTGGTTTTTGCATTGAAAGCCGGGTCAAGACTGGTAGGTCGTACAACTAAATGCAATATTCCAGAGGCCGCAAAAAAAGTTACGGATGTCGGCGCGTACACGACTCCTGATTTTGAAAGGGTGATGGCTGTACGCCCTGATTTGGTTTTGGCCCCAAGAATAGGAATTAGACCGGAATTCATCGAGCGCCTTAAATCCCTAAAAATACCGGTTTATATAGACGATAGTTCAAATATAGAAGAGATAGAGCAACTTGTTAATAATGTTGGGAAACTCGTTGGGACCGAAAATGAAGCGGACCGCATTGTAAATGACATCAAGATCCGCCGAAACAAAATCACGAAACTGATGAGCGGGCATGAGAAGCCAACTGTCCTTTTTGTAATTGGAATTAGACCATTGGTGGTAGCTGGAGGCAAATCATTTCTTGGTGCCCTTGTAAGGGAAGCTGGTGGTTCAAATATAGCCGAATTTACCGCAGTCGAATACCCAAAATTTAGCATTGAAGAGGTCCTCAGACGTGACCCATATGTGATATTCATGCTGAACAAGGAATGTCAGGGTCAAGGCTGTATTAACCAATGGACTGATTATGGTTATTTGAAAGCCATAAAAAATAATAGAGTTTACGTATTGGACGCGGACCTAATTAGCCGTCCGGGGTCGAGAACAATTGAAGCATTGGAAAGATTGGCCACATTTTTACATCCTGACGTCTTCGGTGGGGCCAAAAACTCAAGTCCTCTAACCAGCAGTTCCACTAATGTCCACTGATACTGCGCTTTGTTCAATGACTCAATCCAACACTCTTAAAAGGACCATAACAATAAGTGCGATATTGACCGGCTCACTGGTAATTGTAAGCTTGATTTCGCTATTGGAAGGCACAACAAGTGTGGGATTTTCGGACCTGCTGAGTTCAATTCTTCATCAAGTTGATTCTAGCCAAAATTCGACAATCATCTTTTCCTACAGACTACCGCGAATATTGCTCGCATGCGTTGTAGGCGCCGGACTGGCATGCTCGGGAGTAGTTTTCCAAGGTGTGTTGAGAAACCCTCTTGCCGACCCTTATATTATAGGAATCGCCGCAGGAGGAGCGCTCGGAGCTGTGGTTTCGATAAGCCTTTTTAAGTGGAACGGCCTGTTTTCAACATCTATCTTCTCATTTGTGGGTAGTCTGGTCGCCGTGGGGTTAGTCTACGGGCTTACTGTTATGCGTAAGAATTCATCTTATATAAATACCGTAATCCTGGCAGGAATAATCGTCGGCTCAATGATGAACTCCATGATGCTTTTGATCATGTCAGTGACTAGTTCACATGAACTACAACGGATACTGTTCTGGATGATGGGTGATTTCAGTCTTGCGGACTATGATAAGATAATGTTTTCAGGAACCATAGTCCTAATAGGTTTTTTGGTGATTTATCTAAATGCTAACAGATTGAACGTTCTCTCTCTGGGCGAGGAATCCGCATCAAATTTGGGTATTGACGTTCAAAGATACCGGTTCTTTCTAATCATCATAGCAGCTTTGATGACCGGTTCTGTTGTGAGTGTGGCTGGTCCCATTGGCTTCGTAGGTCTTGTAGCCCCTCATTCCATGAGATTACTGTTTGGAGCGGACCACAGGATTCTTCTGCCGACTGCGTTCCTGTCTGGAGCGCTATTCCTGGTCATAGCCGACACCACTGCAAGACTTGTGGCCTACCCCGTCGAACTCCCCGTCGGCGTAATCACTGCCTTGACTGGGGCGCCCTTTTTTCTCTATTTGCTACTCAAAAACCGGAATTGAGTTTTAATGAAATCCATCATGCTCGAATGTCAATCCGTAAGTGTTAATTTCAATGAGTTTGTCGCCTTGGACCATGTCAATCTCAAGATTAGCCCAGGTGATTTCTTCGGAATCATCGGCCCGAACGGGGCCGGCAAATCTACTCTTATCAAGGTCCTAAGCGGCGTATTAGCGCCAAGTGCCGGTGTTGTGAACCTTCATAAAGTTAACCTCAGGTCTCTACCTAGACAAGAAATCGCTACTAAATTAGCGGTAGTTGTTCAGGAAGAAGACTTGGGAATTGGTTTCACAGTCGCTCAGTACGTCGCTTTAGGCAGATCGCCTCATCACGGTGGTCTATATTTCGAGAACAATTTTGATAGCGATATAATCCGGGAAGCTATGATCAGAACACAGACAGACCATTTAGTAAATCGTCAATTTGATTCGCTTTCCGGTGGTGAAAAACAACGTGTCAGAATTGCAAGAGCTTTAGCGCAAGAACCTAAAATACTAATTCTTGATGAGCCCACCAACCATCTTGACATTTATTCACAGATCAATTTGACCGAATTACTTGAACAAATTAATCTCAAGGGCATTTCCATCGTCACGGTTTCTCATGACATCAACTTCATGTGCGGCGCCTGCGATCAATTAAAACTCATGAACAAAGGCAAAATCATTGCTGAAGGTAGCTCAAGAGAAGTCATCACTGAGGAAAATCTCGCGGAAGCTTTCAAGGTGAGGGTCTTTGTTGACATTAATCCTGTCACGATGTCCCCAAGGATCACTCCATTAGGCCGGATCTAGCCCATTTTTTCGAAACTCATGAAAGCCACTTTTCGCTGAAACCTAGCGCAAAGCATTCATAAACGAAATCCACAAATTCTTCGGTGTCCATAGAAACGTCCTTTGTTGACAGTTTTTTCAAGAAATGCGGTAGTTTTGAATAATTTCCCGATACCGCCGCTGATATCATGGCGCCTTGCGAGACAAACATCTCCTTGATGCAACTTTCCGGCAGCACACCCCAGACGCATTTATATCTGATATGCATCAAGGCGGCCAAAGCGGCGACCGTCGGCGGGTCCAAATTTATGCTTATAATGTTTTTTCTGAATAGAATTGACTGATTGGAGCTGAGGAACCGCCCTACCCCTTCACAAAAAGTCGGTTCATCAGGACATAGTCGCCCAAGGTTAGCTAGGCATGAACATTGAACGTTTGGCGTTAATGAATTTTGCCATACCAGTGTCTGCCGGACGGCCTTTAAGCAGGTCTTTCCGATCAATTCACCCAGTTTGGTGTGTTTTCGCGCGTAACCCAGTGCGGGGCTGGTTCCCAGTTGAGACGCTACCAGGATTTGATCTGTCCCAGTCCCGGTCGCCGGTGAATCAGAGTACCTGGAATTAATTCCGAGTTCTTGCAAAGCGGCCGCTTTCGCTTCAGTCGCCGTCATGACACAATCGATTAAGGCAGCCGGTGTAAGCTCGCGATTAACAAATATTATCAAATTAATTGTGCCGACGTTGGATGAGCAGCCATGATCAATCATCTCGAATTGACCATCAACTTCATAAACCGCCGCCGGATCTCCTGCCCGCATCGAATTTGTTTCCACTCCGCCAGTGCAGGCTACAGTGATTTCGAGATCACGAAATTTCCCGGTCTCGATAGAGGCGTTGTTCATGTTCGCAGCGGTTTCCAGCATTACCGTGTTCCGTGACGGAATACCATAATAATCGCAAATTAAGGAATGATAAGATTCCGGCTCTTCAATCATCATTGAATTCATTGAAGTAAAATGATCACATGGTTCGCAGCATTGATGATTGCAGACAAACTGTATGTCGTCCCGAAGTCCGCCTCCAATGCGACACGTGGAGATACATCGATATGGTTTTAGAAGTTTGAAGATAATTACTTTTTCCTCACGATGTATTTCGACCGAGTTAAAGCATTTTTTTAAAAGCATCAAATTTCTCCGTCGAATGATGACTGGACTTGTGTTGATAATCGATTGAACTGGATGACTGTCCGGTCACGTAATCTGTGCCAATTTTCCACGAGGTCAAAAATCCGTCTGAAAGAAAATGGGGACGAGCGGAGGAGCGGTGTCACAACTCGTCCCCCAGAGGCGTACAAACCGCCGAAAATGCCCTTGAAGATGGCGCGTCGAAGGGATAAAGGGGTTTAAAAGTATTTTGTGGGTACAGTTTCGGGAGATCGTTAGTGAACTGGATCGTTTCCTCCCATCCCTGGAAGATTCATTCTTTCCATGTAGGAGTTATAAGCTAGCCACTCCTGCAATTCACAAAGTCCTGCCTTCTTAATGTACCCAATATTAGTCACGTCAATTTTGCAGTAACAATCCGGTTCCAGCAGCTTGAACTCAATCAGGTCGCCGGGTAACACCATGAAAAGCTCCCTGGTCGGCGTGGGAATCGCCTCAATCATGCCTTGATCTTTTGTTTCCCAATAACCTTTGAACGTGTAGTGCCTATAATAAAAGAAACGCCTTCTAAAAGAACTTTCGTCAATTCTCTGGTGCATGATGGCCCATATGCCCGGGCAGGAGGCCCTAAAAACAACCCCACCAGAAAATCCTAGCTGCACTGGTTTATCTGTACAGGTAATTTCAATTGAATTCGCGAAGGAAATGGATTCTCCAGCGGTCGCATCAATTGTCAATAAGGTCAAAACTATGATGGTTAAACTCATAACCCTGTTTCTGCTCATAATTGGACTCCTGTTTGCTCAGAATGACGTCAAATTGCGCATCCAGCTAGCTGCGCCCTGAATCGAAGAGAGGCCATCCGAAACTGAACCATATAAACTTCGTTGCATTCTCGTCAGGTCCTGAATTGTAGGCACACGCATTTTGTCGGAATCCAATTTGGTTTTTAGACCGAAAAAACACGACCTACCAGCATTTGAGTAAAAATCAAAAGTCCATGGCATCGGATAATACGACGCATATGTCCCTTGTAACGCATATTGACGATCACTGAAGTTCCTAACGCCACAATATAGCTCCACCAGACCGTCCCAAAATTTCTGTGAGAAACTTATATCGCCCCATTTAGCAGATGAAAGGTCTTGCCACTCGTTGAACACATCATTAAGCAAAAAACGGCTTCCAACGTAATAATACTTGATCACACCAGAAAATCCCCACTCCCTGTTATCGTACAGCAACTCGATGTTAGCCATGTCACTCGGAACCAAAGGCGCCCATTTTCTTGCCGTTGTTAATCCGGCAGGGTTTGGGGGTTGCCAATTAGTACCGAAATACACCTTCTGCCATGTATAATTAGATTTCATAGTCCAGCGAGGTGTCATCTTAACTAATGACTCAACCTCAACTCCCGAGTGTAAGATATCCGGGACA
>JAJYDQ010000120.1 GCA_021777225.1 Deltaproteobacteria bacterium | reverse complement strand
CGACAAGACCGTAACTTTCATGCCCAAACCGCTATTTGAGGACAATGGGTCGGGCATGCACACCCACATAAGCATCTGGAAGGGCGGAGAACCACTGTTCGCTGGTGACAAATACGCCGGCATGTCCCAGATGGCGCTATGGGCCATTGGAGGGATACTAAAGCACGCTCCTGCGCTGTGTGGGCTTTGCAACCCTACCACCAACTCCTATAAGCGGCTCGTTCCAGGATTTGAAGCCCCTGTTAACCTGGCTTATTCTTCGAGAAACAGGTCCGCATGTTGTCGTATACCCATGTACAGCTCTTCACCTAAGGCCAAGAGAATTGAATACCGCACCCCTGACCCTTCCTGCAACGGATACCTGGCGTTCAGCGCATTGTTGATGGCGGTTATAGACGGAATCGAAAACAAGCTGGATCCTGGTCAGCCGCTGGATAAGGACATTTACTCACTGTCCCCTGAAGAGCTTAAGGGTGTGCCTTCTACACCTGGTGATCTGGCCGACGCTTTGAAAGCGCTGGAAGCGGACCATGAATTTCTACTCAAGGGTGATGTTTTTACCCAGGACGTAATTGACAAATGGATTGAATATAAGACTGACGCTGAACTCAACCCTGTTAGAATGAGACCTCATCCCTATGAGTTCGCCCTGTACTTTGATTTTTAGATTGATTCAATTATTCGCGAAAATGAAATTACGGGTCTGGATTGCAGAAATAGGTCGCTTCGGCCCTCTCGGAGGGGCGGCCTACTTTTATCCACTAATTCAGATGGAGTGGTTTAAGTTTTACGAAAGTTATTTAAACAACGGTGTTCTAAAAAGTTCCAGTCCTGAACAAGACGGATCGTGCCTGACTACTGCGCCTCCGCACAGTAAGGGGCCATTTGGCTAACATCTGAGAGAGGATCTAATGGGATGAGTCGTGAAAAATGGAAGAAACTCGAAGTTGGCGCCTCCAGCATTGTTGACAAAATGGATTTACGTTTACATGAAGCCGAATTGGAAATCCTCTGCAAGACAAGCCAACTGATTGATCAATCATTAAGCCTCGAAAGGAAGTTGCAAATTGTTCTTCAGGCGCTTTTCAGCCACATGTCCTTGAAAAGATGCTCAATCGTCCTGAAACGTGAAAGGGGACACTTTGTGTCTATAGTTGCCCCAAATGGATTGCGACTTGAGGAGAAAGAATCAGGTGGCTACGGTCTTTATGAAGGTGCGATTGAGCGCATCATTCGAACCGCACAAACTTTCGTAGCCCCAGATATCAGTAAAGAACCGCTATTTCATAACAGCGCAGGATGGAGAAAAATGCAAAATGGAAGAATATCATTTATTGGTGTTCCCATTATCCTGCACGGGGCATGCGTTGGAGTGTTGAGCCTAGAGCGACTCTTTGACGAAGATGTGCCCTTTGAGGGAGATGTCAGATTTCTTGCCATTCTGGCAGCGCTTCTGGCTATGCTTGTCAGTCTGAATTACGCTCCAAAATCTCGGGATCAGAATGATAAGGGGAAGGACTTGCCTCGCACGACTGGACCATCTGTGAATGGCAAGCTGTTTTTTTCCGTAGGTTCCAGTCGAAGCATGTCTTGGGCCAATGAACTGATCAAAAAGGTTGCGCCTACCAAAGCCAGCGTTCTCCTGCTGGGGGAATCCGGCACAGGGAAGACTCTCATTGCAAGAGTAATACACGATTTGAGCGACCGGGTGTGGCTTCCATTCGTCGAGGTTAACTGTGCTGCTTTTCCTAGTGATCTTTTGGAGTCTCAACTTTTCGGCCATGAGAGTGTGGCGCTCACTGGGTCACCAGAATCAAGATCCGGCCGCTTTGAAGCAGCGGATCGCGGGACAATTTTTCTTGATGAAATTGGAGAAGTTTCTATTAAGACCCAATTAAAGCTCCTGAGGTTCCTTCAGGATTGTGAATTCGAGAGGATGGGAAGTCGAAAGACCAAGACGGTTGATGTCAGAATAATCGCGTCCTCCAGCAAAGATCTGAGCAAGGCTGTAGCTGATGGATCCTTCAGGGAAGACCTTTATCATAGGCTAAATGTGTTCCCCATAAGAATTCCCTCACTACAAGAGAGACGTGAGGATATAGGGCCCCTCATTAATTTCTTTGCCGAAAAGATTGACTGTGAGTACAAGCGCAGTTTTAAACTTACCGACGCCGCCCTGGATGCCCTTTCAAACTATTCATGGCCGGGAAACATTAGGGAGCTAAAAAATCTGGTCGAAAGACTGGCCATAATGTTTTCGGGAGAAACGATTGATATCGGGGACCTGTTGCCATACATATCCGGTCCGGGAGAGGAACTGGAAACCAAATTGTGGCAGGGTAAGGGATCACTTCGTGAACGTGAGAAACGGGATGTGGTGACGGCCCTTGCCAAAAACCGATGGATACTGGTTCGAGCGGCCCAGGAACTGGGAATAACTCAGCGGCAGATGGGTTGTAGAGTGAAGAAGTTTGGTCTTAAGGATGTCGTAAGAAAACAAAAACTTAGAGCAGTCACAGCGGCTCAGAATTGAGGCTGACTGCCTGGATGGAAAACGAATTCATAGCGCCCAACCTCAGTTGAAGTTAAGAAAATGCTATAAGTCGATTAATCCCTTTGGCTCATCTGTGACCATGTCCTGTTGCCTATCACTCTTCTTTGAATCGTTTTTCTTCAAAAGCGTAAATAGCGTACCTGTCGGCAGAGTTTCGGCTTGACAGTATACGGCCAAGATGGGACAATAATGATAAGCCGAAGTGGCGGAAGTGGTAGACGCGCCAGGTTCAGGGTCTGGTGGGCGTAAGCCTGTAGGAGTTCGAGTCTCCTCTTCGGCACCATAATATTTGAAAAAGCCGACTGAATGTTCTCAGACGGCTTTTGATATTTTGGCCGATTAAGAATGCTATTGCATTTCGTTTAATTGAGAATCAACGGCAGGAGTACGTCTCATCAGACGTGCAAGCGAGTTCCAGAAAATTTCCACAGAATCCAGAAAGTCAGCTTTATTGAAAACCTCAAGGGTAACGACTCCCCGAAAATGTCTATTTAGCGTCTCCACAATTGGGTCGAGTTGAGACGAAGGAACAAAAGCGAGACTCTGGTGGTCGGTTTCCCGGACCCCGTGAAGATGTACTACTCTTGCCCTGGGAAGCCACTGCTCTAGATATTTCAGGGCATTGTGCCCGTTTCTCCATAAATGGCCAACATCAGGACAACAGGAAACAGGCGCCATATCCAATATATGATCAAGGGTTGAAGGAAATTGTTTGTCGTGATTTTCTACACATATCCTGGCGGGATCACGAGCCACCTCCATGAGCGCTTCCAACGACGACAGGGTGTTTCTTTCCCATGTCTTAGAATCACGATCCGGGTCTATATATCTTGAATCGACATGAACAATATAAGCATGAGGCTTGAGTCTTCGAGTAGCCTCAATGATAGTGATTGCCTTGTCAACCGCCGCGTCGTTGTCAGCAAGAAACAAATCCAGCGGTAGGTGAACCGTGTATGTCAGGTCAAAGTCTGAGGCGAGTTGTCCCAATTCGTCTACGTCTTCCTCCGATGGGAAACTGTTCCAGCTCTCTTCCAATTCGAAAACAAGCAGTTCAATATCTTGAGTATGCCCGGCAAGGAGTCGAACATTAGTAATTACCCCGGCCCTGTAAATATAAGAAGTTGTGCCTAATCTCATTGAAATGTGGTTCCTATTTACTACAAATCATTATCAATACGGTTACTTCCGACAGTTCGCATATCGATCCAAGGACATCTCCATTGACGTAACCTATCCTGCATTCCGCAAACCGCCTAAACCACACAGATGCTCCAAAAGCCGCAATAACAGACAATAGGCCTGAAAAACCAGCCAACAACGCCACCAATATAGATAAGACCCAACAGAAAATGCAAGACTTGCGTTGGACCCCTTCGAGGAAATCTTTGGCCATGCCATGCCCAGGCGTTAAAGCTCCCTGGGAGGCCAGTGTCATCATTGCCCTGCCGATCACCGGAGCCACCAATATGCCTGCGACAGGAGTTTTCATGAACATTACCGTAACTACTTTGGCCAGTAGCAGCAATATCAAGCCAATTGCTCCAAACGCTCCAAGTCTGGAGTCCTTGAGTATGTCCCGGCGTCTTTCCATGGAGACAGAAGCACCCAAAGCGTCCCAACAATCCGTCCAACCGTCCAGATGCAAGCCGCCTGTGACAACCACCCAAAGTATGACCACCAACAACGCGCAAACTGGCTGTGGAAAGAAAACGCTACACAGTCCGTAAAACAGGCAAAGAATAATGCCGATTATCAACCCTGCGATCGGGAAGGCCCATGAAGACCGACCAACATCAACCATGTTGGGAACCGGAGAAACATTAGTTCTGAATAAGGTCAGAAAACCAATGGCTATTTTAACTTCTTTCCATAAATTGCTTAAGCCCGATCCACTTGTCAGGGGCTCGTCCACATGATCAGCAGCCATGATGTGAACTCTTAATGATGTTGAAGAAATTGCTGAATATCACATTTGCGCACGACAGAAAGCGGGTTTCAATCTGGTCCATTCGTTTTAGGACGTGTCCCTTTTCCGGGGCCTCAGCAAACCAGTCGGCCAGCATTTCCCTGGTAACTTCAACATGGAACTGTAATCCGTAGCCCGATCCAATCCGTAAAGCCTGGTGAGGGCACAGCTGGGAAGACGCCAACAGTCCGCCACCAAAAGGAATATCGAACATGTCGCCATGCCACTGAAATACCTCAAACTCGGGAGGCGCCCCTATGAAGAGCCTGTCTGAACGCCCCAAGTCGGTCAAACTGATCCTAAACCAACCGACTTCTCTTTCAGGAGACTGAATTACTCTGGCGCCCGCCGCCTTGGCTATCATTTGGGACCCAAGACATACCCCCAAAATAGGTATCTTAAGAGCTAACGCTCTCTTTAACAAATCGGTCTCATCTCTTAAAAATGGGTATTTGTCCTCTTCATATACATTCATTGGGCCGCCCATAGATATGATCGCATCAAATGCCAGGGCGTCAGACGGGATTTTCTCCCCGCCACATAAAGGGATTGTTTTGCAGGATACGCCCCTGGAAGATAAAAATGCGCCAATATTACCAGGACCCTCTGACGGATGATGAGTCAGTATCAAAGCTCTCATGTTTCAACTTCCTCTTCTAATATATTTGGTGTGTCTGTTTGTTATGGGCAGGCGCCTGTCTCTTCCGAATGCCTTAGGGGTGATCTTTATCCCCGGTGGAGCTTGACGTCTCTTGTATTCATTGCGATCTACCATCCGGGCCACTTCACGAGCAAGTTCCGGAGGATGTCCCAGAATTTCGTCACATGCGGTGTCCTCCTCGACATACGCTTTGAGAATGGAATCCAGGACACTGTATGGCGGGAGCGAATCTTCATCTTTCTGATCCGGTCTAAGTTCAGCGGTAGGAGGCCGCTTTAAAATCGAGTCCGGAATGACGGGTTTACCGGCTTTTTGATTCGCAAATTCTGCTAGTTCGTACACCATGGTCTTGGGGACGTCCTTGATTACGGCAAAACCTCCGGCAGTGTCACCATACAGAGTACAATATCCTACAGCGGTCTCACTCTTGTTCCCAGTGGTTAGCACGAGCCAGCCGAATCTGTTTGAAAGGGCCATCAGGATAGCGCCACGGATTCTAGCTTGAAGGTTCTCTTTTTCGAGTCCCAAGGGACCGGATCTGAATGGTCCCTCAAGGACTTTGAGAAAACTATTCAAAATATCCTGAATAGGAACGGTGATTAGCTCAATACCCAAATTTGCGGAAAGCGCTGCTGCATCCGAAAATGTCTCGTTTGAAGTATATAAGGACGGCATGGTAACACCAACAACCTTGTCTGTCCCTAAAGCCTCCACGGCTATGGCGGCCGTCAAAGCGGAGTCTATCCCACCACTAAGACCGATTACGGCGGTATCAAAGCCATTTTTTCGGACATAGTCGCTAACTCCGAGCGTCAGCGCCTGGAAAATTTCTTCAGTTTCTCCTAATTCCTGAGCCATTCTGGGCTCAATGTAATTTCTTTCATTGTCTCGAGATTCACTGCGATTCAATGAAGGGCAGACAGCATTCCGGCCAGCCTTTGGCTTTGGCTTGGGGGAAATCTCAATGTCGGTGATCAACAAGTCCTCCCGAAATCGATCGGCGGAGGAGATTAATCTCCCGGTACTGTCAATCGCAAAACTGCCTCCATCGAAAACAAGCTCGTCCTGTCCCCCTATCAGGTTATTGAAAAAAAGCACGCAGTCGACCACAGCGGCAAAACGAGTAGCGATGCCTTTTCGAATTTGATACTTACCCGCAAAAAATGGAGAACCGGATATGTTTAATACAATATCCGCAGCGTTGTCTATTGCGCAAGTCTCAGTTATCGAGCCCGGTATCCATATGTCCTCGCAAATGGTAACAGCGAAACGGACTCCGGATATATCGAAAACGAGACACTGATTGCCGGGTTTGAAATGCCTTTTCTCATCAAAAACGCCATAATTGGGCAGCTCCATCTTATGATAGATCCCAACTATCCGGCCTTCGGACATCAATGCCGCAGCGTTTGCAACTCCGTTTTCGACTATGTCGGCGAAGCCTACTAGAGCGGATACTCCAATGCAGCTTTGCGCCAAATCGTGTATAGCCTCGACATTTTCAAGTACAAACCGTTTTCGAAGAAGCAGGTCCTCTGGAGGATAACCGGTTACAGCGAGTTCCGGGAATGTTACAAGATCCACTCCTGCGGCTATCGATTCGTCCAGTCGGAGCCGGATCTTTTCATAATTTCCGTTGATATCCCCAACTATCGGGTTAATCTGCGCTTGCGCTATCCTCAAACTCGTCATATCTGCCAAACCCCTTGCAAGGAATTGTAAAAAACAACCGCTAGATTGCCGAACCGATTGTATCATACCCTGGATTAGAGGTCGTTCAAACACAAACATTAAAGAATTTGGCCGCCAAGACCAAAGACGATCCCGACGGCCAAATGGAGCCTGTTCCTTCCTAAGAAGTCTCAGGAAACAAGCAAAAGATTTCCGGACAAT
>JAJYDQ010000044.1 GCA_021777225.1 Deltaproteobacteria bacterium | reverse complement strand
TGGTTACCGTTTGCATAGGTTAAAAAAAAAGCTATTGTAAGTAAGTTAGGATTCGTTCGAAATTGCTTCGTAAAATTAGGGGTAGTGTCAATATGCCGGAATCAATAATTCTTACAGGCGCAATCATCCTGGCGGTTTTGGGAATTGTCAATACTATGTTTATCACGGAGATTCTGGGGCGAAGAGGTGGACCGGAAATTTTCAAATTTGCGCATCGATGGCTAGGACGTCTTTTTGTGGTTCTGTTTAGCGTCTTTTTTGTATACATGATCCCGCGTGTCGCACTCTTTGAAAGCACTCCAGTAAATTTTCTGATTCACGGTTTCCTGGGAATGGCCGTTTTTGTCATCTTAATCATCAAATTGTTTGTAGTTCGACGTTATAAGGTATATATGACGGCGCTTCCATCCATTGGCTTGTATATAATGTTAGGGACGATCCTTATAGTAATGAGTTCGGCGGGCCTGGAACTTTTCAAATATTTGTCCCACTGAATTGGTAATGGGAGATTAAAGATTGGAAACAGCGTTAGATGTTAGAGCTATGGAGTCAATGAGCGTAGGTTTCCAGAAAGCACGCATAATTCTGACTGCGGCAGAACTGGGCATATTTTCCAAATTGGTCGCAGGCCCTAAATCGGCTGGTGACCTGTGTGAAGCTTATGGATGGGACCTTAGAGGGCTTCGAATACTGCTAGATGCGCTCGCCGCCCTTGAATTATTGAAAAAGTCGTCAGAATCATATTCTGTAGAACCACGACTTTACGGGGCTTTAGACCCCAATTCCGATGAATCAATATTACCCATGCTTTTACATCGGGCTCGCATGTGGAAGAGTTGGTCGAATTTGACCTCCATAGTCAAGGGTGACTTCGACATGGGGTCTTTTGTAAAAATGGACAGATCCAGAAATGATATTGAAGCTTTCATAGGAGCCATGGAAGTAGTTGGCCGGAAAAGGGCCATGCGGATAGCCAAGGATATGAATCTGGAGGGTAGAAAAAATCTCCTGGACATTGGGGGTGGATCAGGTGTTTATTCCTTGGCTTTATTGGAACTTAATCCCAATCTGGCCGCAACGTTGTTCGATCTTTCGTTGGTAATTGAAATAACTCGGGAAAGAATTGCCAGGACCAAATTTGCCCACCGTATAAGTTATGTTGAAGGTGATTTCAACACGGACGAGCTACCGACAGGACATGATACAGTGTTGTTGTCGGCTATTATTCACATTAACGGACGGGAGAGAAATCGGTCTCTGTTCTCAAAGGCCCATCAGGCTCTGGAACCAAAAGGCCTGCTCATAATCAGAGACTATGTGATGGATGAGTCTAGAATTTCACCGAAAGATGGAGCAGTTTTTGCGGTGAACATGCTTGTCGCTACAAGGGAAGGAAACACATATACGTTTAGAGAAATTTATGAAGACCTCATTCTGGCTGGTTTCCGAAATATTAAGGTGATTCGCGTCGGAGACCAAATGGATCAGATAATAACAGCTCTTAAATAAGGCCCTCATCTCAATCGGTAATTAGAATTTTATTCATTTTTCCAGATCGGCTTTCTTTTTTCGAGAAACGCTTGGATTCCCTCATTAGCGTCAATGGTTTCCATCAGGAGCTTTAGATAAAGTCCTTCCATACGTGGCAAATCTTCTCGAATCGCACGGAAGAAATTGGTCCTGACCGCTAGATTTGCAATCCGCAAGCTTGATGCGCTTTTTGGAACAATATATTTTTCAATCCACTCGGAAGCCAGTTCCCATGCGTCCTGACCTTCCTCGCAAAGCACGTTGACAAGACCGATTCTAGCGGCTTCATTCGCGTCTAGGGACCGTCCGGTAACAGCAATTTCATCAGCAAATGTCTGGCCGACTTTGAGAGGTAGCATTACGGAAGCAGGAGGAGGAAACACGCCCAGAACAATCTCTGGTTGGCCGAAAAAAGCTGTTGAATCAGCCACAATGAAATTACAGAATAGGGCCAATTCCATACCGCCGCCCAAACACTGGCCTCTCACTACAGCCATGGTCAAGACTCCAATGTTGGAAAGTTGATAAAACAACTCATGAAAAGCCCGAAGCATCGTGGCGGCTTTATCTTTGGTATGCTCAGGAACGCTGGCGCCAAAAGAAAAATGCTTACCTGCGCCTTCAAACACTAGCAGTTTAAGGTTGTTGTTGATGCTAAGATCTTGGATTACCTCCAAGATTTCACCCAGCATCGCGGCTTCCAGAACATTGGATTTAGGCGAATTCAGCACGATTTTGATCACAGATTCGTCGAAATATTTCTCAACCTTAATCAATCGGTATTCCATTTTACCGTAACCTCGGATGAAATGGTTGTGGCGCCGGTCCACTAAATTAGAATCGAGTGGACCGGCGACATTTACAATCCAGGTATCAAGTGATTATTCTTTGGGTTTTCCTAAAACCTTGGCAAAGTTTTCGTCCGTGGCTGGAGCACCCTCCGCAATCAATTGTCTCCATTTAATAAAGTCGATTACGTCGGTCCCCGTGATTTTCTTGGAATTAAAAGCATTAAACCCCAAATATGCTTCGTAGCTCATATTGGCCATGAGCCAATGTCTGTTCGGGAGCTTCGACTGGTCCCAGAAGAATTTCTTTTTGGCTCTAATTCCGTCGACTGCCTTGATTAAACATCCAGGAAACAGGTTGGCGAATGTCCAAATTACCTTGTTCACTTCCTTGTCGAGCAGGGTGAAATCTGTTGGCAGTTCTTTCATTAACGCTTTAGCCGCCTTAGCTTCATCGCCGGACTTGAATTCCCCAAAAACGATTTCGCCGTCTTTTACATAAGTGTCCGTTATAATCAAAGGATTTCTTATAAATTTATCACCTTGTTTGAGTACTGGAACAGCTTTGGAGATAAGATTTTTGGCCTTCATCTTGTAAGCGCTCCACATCTCGCAACTTACACAGTTCCACATAGCGTCTTCCATGGAAAGAAACCACGGTAGAAAGTCCGTAGACCCGCCATCAGGACTTGACCCATGCCGTGCTCCCGCCTGTCCGAATATGGCTATGTCGCTTGAAATAGCTAGGTCGCACGCCATACCGATTTCCTGACCACCCGCGACCCTCATGCCGTTTACACGGCAAATGACTGGTTTCTTGCAATCAAGGATGGAATCAACCATTCCATTAAACAAATCCATGTATTCGCCGTATTCATGGGGTCTTTTGCTGTAATATTCGGCGTATTCTTTTGTATTGCCACCAGTACAGAAAGCTTTGTCGCCTGTGCCGGTGAACACGACCGCAACAACTGAACGATCCTGGCTTGCTGCTGTAAATCCGGCGATAACGCCCTTTACCATCTCGGTAGTGTAGGAATTATACTGGTTCGGGTTGTTAAGTCTGATCCATGCCACATAAAGACCAGGGATTTCTTCTCCCTTGGGATTTGTTAGGGGTTTCTTTTCATAAACTGTGCAAGGAGCTTCCGTACCCCAGTGCTCCGAGCCTATAAGTATGTGGTTTTTTGAGCCATTGTCTCTAGGCAACCATTCCAGAGTCATGTGATCCTCCTGATTATTTGTTTTGACACAAGCGCCACTTGGTCTAATTGATCAATTGTTTGGGTCTCTTAATATTACTGACCGCCACAATTCGAAAAGAGCCCGCCTACTTGACAGGTTCAAAGGCATAGAAAACCCTTGGGATATTAATTACTTCTCTTCCAAATTCCTGCGGGACCGGATCGACATCGAAGACAGCCAACTTAACCTTGTCGCCGGACTTAAGTTCGCCTGTCTTACAATTGATTATTCGGACAAAAAAAGTTTTTTTGCCGTCAAGGTCGACCAATGCGTGGACCAGAGGAGGTTTGCCGAAACCAAGGGGAACACCAACTGCTTCTTCGGTAACATCAATTACTGTTCCCACGGTAGGCCAATCTACCCACTCAACATTAGTGCTGTAGCAGTCTGGGCACATGACCCTCGGGGGAAAAGGCTCCGATCCACAATCTTTGCATTTTGTGGTCGTAAAGCGGCCTTCTTTGAGATACTCGTAAAACTTGTAAATCTGGTTGAATTCTTTGGACTGTTGAGGGAACAGGTCCATGGTGACCATGTATTTTCCATCCAGTATGGAAATTCCAGGTGTGCTCATGCGACTTCCCTCCCGTAGATCAAAACAGTGTGAGCGGCGATAAAACCGCTTAGATTATGGGTGAGGCCGACGGTTGCGTTGGGTACCTGCTGAATGGCGTCACCACGCAACTGACGGGTCACCTCGATACCCTGTCTGATTCCTGTACCGCCAAACGGGTGACCACATCCAAGCAATCCACCATCGGTATTGGTCGGGACTTGACCTCCGAAATCGTTTTGGCCATCGGCGACGAAGAACCCACCTTCACCTTTTTTACAGAACCCAAGATCTTCCATTTCGATTATTTCGGATATTGTGAAACAATCATGCGTCATGGCCACATTGACCTCTTTCGGGTCTACCTTGGATTTTGAATATGCCTGATCAGCCGCGATTTTGAGGGCTTCCCAAGTGGTCCAGTTAGGCATGTTGGCAGACATGTTATTGACTGAAGCCTGTCCGGTCCCACGAATGTAAACCAAAGGTTTGTCCGTCATCTGTTTCGCTTTTTCTTCAACCGCCAAAACAAGGCACGCAGCGCCGTCAGTAATGGGGCAGCAGTCATATAGCGTAAGTGGCGGGACGATCATGCGTCCTGACATGACTTCTTCCATCGTTACAGGCGTTTGAAACTGGGCTTTGGGATTCTTGGAGGAATTCCTGCGGTTCTTCACCGATACGACGCCCAAGTGTTCTTTCTTGGTGCCGTACTGAAGCATGTGCTGTTTAGCCACCATAGCGAACACAGGCGGTGGCAATCCCAATCCCTGGCCGCCGTCCCAATCATGGTCAACGGATGCCAACTCGCTGTAAAAAACTTCCCATTTCTGTGGTGTGTAAAGCTTTTCTCCCCCCGCCACCATGACTACATCAGCCTGACCCGATTTTATCATGGCAAAGGCCAGAATAATCGCGGAACTGCCGCTCGCGCAAAGCAGTTCTACTCTAGCACAGATATTCTTGGGTTGAATCCCGACATACTCTGCCACAAGCGGAGCAAGATGCGTCTGGTACGAAGTCCTTTCAGTATAGGCCGAAGCAACGAGCAAGCCATCAATTTCTTTAGGGTTTAATTGAGGATTGTCATCGTAGCAGGCTTTGGCGGCTTCCTGAAAGAAATCTCGCTGGCTGCCATCCCTTACTCCCCACTTGGACATACCTCCGGCGATAACGCAAACATTACGATCCATAAATAGATACCTCCGGATTATGAATCTGGTCCGAAAAAGTGTTAATTGGGAATAACCTTGAGCGAACAGCACTCACGAACGTATACAAATCTCTTCCACGAAAATGAAGGGATTTCAATTTCACACATGCTGTTCGGGCTCTTTCCTTTTTAGGTCCAAAGAACTTTAGGACAGGGTGATCGTGTGTCCAAATTTAAGTTTAACCCTTTAAATGTTCATGCGCAACAGAAATTTGTAGTCTATACTGAATTTTTGAACGAACCATATTAATACCTATGAAAGTGGTAAACATCTCTAACTAATTAATCCTAAAATAAATTAACGGTCCAACTGATCACACATTGTGTCAATTCAGTTTTTCATTCAAGTGAAAAAAGAGATGTTCACCGTTTTGGAGCTTTCATGGGATGGGCTTCTTTTTACAGATCCGCAATAAATATTCATATTATTCCCTCATGATAACGCATAAAATTACGAGAGTTAACAAATTAGAAGCACGCTAAACATATATGATGAACTGGTTCAAAAAACGTCGAAACGGGCTTGAATTTTCAAAAAGACGGCGCTTGTCAGGCTCAGGCTTCAGCCTCTAATTGCGTTGCAAAGTAGCAAGAGGCTCGCCAGACTAGGGGGACCGAAAGAATCGAGATTCAAATGACAACCAACTTAAGTGAATCCGATGATCATAACAAGGACCAACTGATCTGCTACTGCTTTAGCTACACCAGGAATGATCTGGAGCAAGATTTCATCAAAAACGGACGGTCATTGATCATGGAAAGAATTATGGCGGAAAAGAGAATCGGAGGATGTCAATGCGCTACCACGAATCCATCTGGAAAATGATGTCTAGCCGATGTCCACCGTGTCGTGGATGAAATAAAAAAACGAGCCAGTTAACGAATCGGTGATTTATAAAGATAGCAGTCTGTTCCTGATGTTAAACTCTCGGTGAAACAAACTGGGGGCTGTAACAATTTATACCCAGACATCAGAAACCTCAGCCGGATTCTGCTTCGAGTGTTTCAAGTTCAGTGTGCAGCGTCTCCCATTCCTCCTCTAGAACGGAGATTTCCTTGGAGATAGCCGGCTCTTCGGTCAAAAGTGACATCAATGATTCTTTATCCTCATAAATTTTGGGATTGGCGATTAAGTCTTGAATCTCCTTTCTACGAGATTCCTTTTTTACCAAATCGATTTCTATACGCGTAATTCGCTCTTTAACCGGGGCGATTTTTTTCGACAATGCCTGACGTGCTTGGGCGTCTTTTCTCTTTTTGTTTTTTCGCTGATCCTTATTGCCAAAATTAATTGAACTTGTCTCGACAACAATACGAGCTGGTTGTATTTCAGTAGTAAAACTCTGGGCCTCTTTACTAATAAGATCCTTTTTGAACTGGTAATCATCATAGTTCCCAGGAAAGAAGTCTCCCGTGTTGTCATGAATTTCGAGAATACCGGTGCAAACCGCATTCATGAGTCTTCTATCATGAGTAATCAATACTATCGTCCCTGAGAATTTTCTAAGACCCTCTTCAAGAATCTCACACGACGGAATGTCGAGATGGTTCGTAGGTTCGTCCATGAGCAAAAAGTTTGGTGGAGAGAGCAGAATTTTCGTCAAGGCAAGACGACTTTTTTCACCACCTGAAAGGACTTTGACTTTTTTAAAAACGTCATCCCCGGAGAACAAAAACGCGCCCAAAATGTTTCTAACTTCCTGTTCAGTAATACTGGGGGCTACCGAATAAGCTTCCTGAAGGACCGTAAGCTCTGAGTTGAGACTTTCAGATTGGTGCTGAGCGAAATAGCCTTCTTTGACATTGTGCCCATAATGAACAATTCCACCATCAGGTGATAAAACACCGGCCATTATTTTCAATAGAGTAGATTTACCAGCTCCATTTGGTCCCACAAGTCCAATTTTTTCGCCTTTATCAACCTTGAAATCAAACCCATCATATACAGTTTTGGAACCATACCTTTTAACAAGATTCGAAATTTCAAGAACCCTTCTCCCTGACGGCTGTGGCTGTGGAAATGTAAACTTGACTTTTTTAGGTCTGTTTGGAAGGTCTATTCTTTCAATTTTGTCGAGCATTTTTAATCTGCTCTGAGCGCGACTGGCCGTTCTTGCCTTAACACGGTTCTGGTCTATGAACTTTTGGATTCTCTTGATTTTTTCCTGCTGATTTTTGTAAGAAGCAACCAGAATTTCCTGCTGGGTTTCCTTTGATCTTTCGTGATCATCGTAATTTCCCGTGCAAGTTGTTACTCTCCCGGCGTCTACCTCCACGATTCTGGTAACGAGTTTGTTCAAAAAGGCCCTATCATGGGAAACGATTACCAGAGCGCCCCTGAAGTCTGCTAGGTAGCGTTCGACCCACAGTAGGCTCTCCAGGTCGAGATGGTTAGTCGGTTCGTCAAGTAATAGGGCGTCAGGCTCAGCAAGCAGTATTTTGGCTAACGCGACGCGCATCCGCCATCCACCGGAGAATTCACTCCAGCGCCGGTTCCAGTCATCTGCGGAGAAGCCTAAGCCATGTAATGTCTTTGTCGCTCGAGCTTCGAGAGAATAGCCACCCAACTGCTCAAATTCACTGAGAATATGCCCATGCTCTTCCAGGAATTTGGCGGCGTCCTCTGAACCTGGAGTCGCTGTCCCCATGGCGTGTTCAAGTTCACGTAATCTGGTCTTTATCTGCCTCAGTCGATCAGATACGTTCATAACCTCTTCAAGAATAGGACCGTCGCTTCCCTGAAGAATTTCCTGATGAAGGACGCCTACGGTAACTTTCTTTTCAACAGTCACTTCACCTTTATCAGGTTCTATAACACCTTCCATCATGCCCAACAGAGTAGATTTCCCGGCTCCATTGGGACCAACAATCCCGACTCGATCTCCGCGATGCACATTAAGATTTATCTGTTCAAAAAGCGCTTTGCCCTGGTAATATTTGGCTACATTATTTAGAAAAATCAATCATTGTCTCCCTGAATAAACTATCAAATTGTTTTCAACGAATTTTTACAAAGCGATGACTGAAGTACCCTCAAGAGTTCTCTTCACATATCCTCTGATTGAAATTCGTAACGGTACAATTTATTCTATATGACGATTTTATCAAGAGCGAGTAAGAGATTTCCGAGTTTATTTTGAAACAAACATTCCCAAATGTGTTGTTTAGTCCGGAATCCTGCGGTTGTTGACGGATCGTGCAACATATTGGCCAGAACGTTGACTGTTTCTTTGAGTCAAGTAGGAATATTTATGTCTAAAATCTCGACGAGCAAACAGGTAATCAAGTTAGTCGGCAAGGCTATCGGTGATTTTTCTTTGGTTCAAGACAATGATCGGATTCTGGTTGCTCTGTCTGGCGGAAAGGATTCGTGGTCTCTGCTGTATTCACTATTGGCGCTAAAAAAACGAGCGCCGATTAATTATGAGATCCAAGCAGTTGTAATTGCCCCAGAACCTAACACTGAATATCTGGGGAAAATGGCCAGTCGCCTCAATTCTGACGGAATTCCGTACAAGTTCATTTATTGTGATATTTCGTCCATAGTGACAAAGCATCTTACGAATGGGACCAACCCCTGCTCATTTTGTTCAAGGATCCGGCGAGGTATCCTTTATTCGTTCGCCTCCGGTGAAGGATGGAACAAAATTGCACTAGGACATCATTTGGATGACTTCGTAGAAACTCTATTGTTAAATTTATTTTACAATGGATCTATAAAGGGTATGAGCCCTAAACTGGCGGCGGATGACGGGAAGAACATCATAATAAGGCCTCTTGTTTACGTTCGCGAAGAAAATACCGCCAGGATGGCCGAAGAAATGGGGTTGCCTGTTGTGGACTGCGGGTGCATATTCCAAAGAGCGGTTGATTCGAAGAGACTATGGGTAAAGGAATTGTTGACCAATCTCGAAAAAGAAGCCCCGAATATTAAAAATAGTATCTTGTCCTCCATGAGTAGGGTTTATAACAGACATCTGTTAAACTTCGTGACAAAAAACTGACGACGGTCGCAGATATGAGCGGACTGTACGGGAATTTGGAATGTTCACAGGCATAGTCGAAAGTAGGGGAGTCATAAAGTCAATCGAACCATACCAAGGTTTTGTTCGGTTAATTATAAATTCGGAAATAGACATGACGGATGTAAAAGAAGGCGATTCCATCTGTGTGGATGGGGTGTGTCTCACGGCGACAGTTGTATCAACTGGCACTGGCCAGTTTACTATGGATATTTCACCGGAAACCCTTAATGTCACGACGTTGGGAAAAGCTAAATCCGGCGCTGGTGTGAATCTCGAGAAGGCCATGAAAGCAGATTCCCGATTTGGTGGACACATTGTATCCGGCCATGTGGATTGCATAGGGACGCTAGTTGAGAAGCGTAAAGTGGGTGTGGGATTTCTAATGGGTTTTGATGTTGACTCGTCACGTTATCTTGTAGAAAAGGGCAGTGTGGCCGTGGATGGTGTCAGTTTGACCGTTAACAGGGTTAACAAGGAAAGATTTTGGGTCATGATCATCCCACATACTTCAACATTGACGGGGTTGACCGATAAAAAGATCAATGATACTGTCAATATTGAGTTTGATATGATAGGAAAATACGTGGAAAAATTTGTAAGTGTCCAATCAAGCAAGCCTGGGCTCGATGAACAGACTTTGCAAAAATACGGATTCATGTAGGGAGGATGCCTGAATGGGCGTACTTGTAGGTGTTGAAGAGGCTGTTGAAGAGATAAAACAGGGAAGAATGGTAATTCTTGTTGATGACGAGGACCGTGAAAACGAGGGTGATCTTACTATGGCTGCGGAGAAAGTGACTCCAGAGGCCATTAATTTCATGACCAAATACGGACGGGGACTTCTTTGCCTGTCGATGACCAAAGAGAAAATCGAATCTTTAGACCTTCCAATGATGGTGTCTAACAATAAGTCGCCATTTGGGACCAACTTTACCGTCTCAATTGAAGCGTCGCGAGGAGTTACGACAGGGATATCGGCTTATGATAGAGCTGTTACTATCCTGACTGCTGTTGACGAAAGCGCTGTGCCCAGTGACATAATATCACCCGGCCATGTCTTTCCGCTTAGAGCCCAAAAGGGTGGTGTGCTGGTTAGGGCCGGTCAGACTGAAGGAAGTGTCGATCTGTCCAGATTGGCCGGTTTGGCCCCTGCCGGCGTAATATGTGAGGTCTTGAACGAAGATGGAACAATGGCGCGCCTGCCGGACTTAATGGTAATGGCAGAGCGTCATGATCTCAAGATTTGCACTATAAAGGACCTCATCCAGTACAGGATGAGAACCGAAAAACTTGTCCGGAGAGGCGCCGAAACAGTCTTGCCAACAGAATTTGGCGGCGATTTCAGGTTAATTGTTTATGAGAATGATGTTGACAATCATAATCATGTGGCCTTGGTTAAAGGCGAGGTTAGCCCTGAAGACCCTATCCTGGTAAGGGTTCACTCGGAATGTTTGACCGGTGATGTTTTCGGCTCGCGGAGATGTGATTGCGGTAACCAGTTGGAAAAGGCCATGCACATGGTTGAATCTGCTGGTAAAGGCGTCATTTTGTATATGCAACAAGAAGGCCGCGGTATAGGGTTGTTGAATAAAATCAAGGCATATGCTCTTCAGGATCAAGGTTGTGACACAGTTGAGGCGAACCTTAGGCTTGGTTTCAAACCCGACCTCAGGGATTATGGACTAGGCGCACAGATGTTGGCCGATCTCGGGGTCAAAAAAATGCGTTTAATGACCAACAATCCCACGAAAATAGTAGGCCTGGAAGGCTATGGCCTCGAGGTCGTTGAGCAGGTCCCCATTGTCGTGGAACCGTGTTCAACCAACTTGAGATATCTAAAAACAAAAAAAGAAAAAATGGGGCATCTCTACGAGTTGTCCTCCTGTTAAAGACTATGGTCACATCTACTAAATGGCGGATGTGACCGCCCCAAATGTCATGTTCTGGAGGCTTAATGACTAAAGTGATAGAAGGCGTGTTTGACGCCTCCGGCCTTAAAGCTGTGCTTGTCGCTAGCAGGTTCAATGATTTTATAGTGGCAAGACTCATAGATGGAGCAGTTGATGCTTTAGTTCGACATGGTATGGCTTCTGACGATATAACGATTGTGAGGGTCCCTGGCGCTTTCGAAATTCCTCAAGCTGTCAACGCTGCTGCGCAATCGAAAAAATATGACATGGCCATTGCCTTGGGTGCAGTTATACGAGGTTCCACCCCTCATTTTGATTATATAGCGTCAGAGGTTGCCAAGGGAGTGGCCCAGACCGCTTTGGCATCGAGTATTCCCGTTAGCTTCGGCGTCCTTACTACTGATACGTTGGAACAGGCAATAGAGAGAGCCGGCTCAAAGGCAGGGAATAAAGGAGCAGAGGCCGCTATGTCGGCTATTGAAATGGCAGGCCTGTTAAAATCCATAGAATCATAACCAAAAGAGTGCAGATTATCTCCAATTCTAATTCTTTGAGAATGTTTGTTTAAAAGTGCCCTCCAGACGAAAAACACGCGAGTTCACATTGCAAGTTTTATTCGCGGCCGAAACACTGAATCAGTCTCCGGTGAAAACTCTAGAGTTTTTGGAAAGCCATTTTAACTCAGATTCGGAAAAAGTTGTTCAGATGGAAAGAATCGCCATGGATTTTGCAGGCGCTTTGATAACAGCGGTCACTAATCACAAGAACTCCATTGACCAATTAATCTCTGAATTTTCTGAGAACTGGAAGCTTCACCGCATAAACCAGGTTGACCGCAATATTCTGAGAATGGCAATAGCCGAGATGTCTAGATTTCCAGAAACTCCTACCGCAGTTATATTGAATGAGGCCATAGAAATAGGTAAAAAATACGGAGTGGAGAATTCCGGCGCTTTCATAAATGGAGTACTTGATAGAATAAGGGCAGTTGGTTTAGGGCCTTTGTTGTCGGACGATACTTCCGAAATTAATGACAAACTTGACTAATGGTAATCAACAAGTTAATATAATAGTGTGTTTAGTGTTGAGAAGATGTTAATTACTATTTGACAACTTAATGGTATTTGATTGGCGCCTCGGTAGCGCCTGATCGTTCACGCATGAGACTTTTGCAGGCCATTAAACTAATTGCATCAGCAATGGCGGCTTTGTTGGTTTTAACCTTCAATTCCGTGTGTTTTGGTCAATCTTCGAACAGCCCGTTCCATTCAAGTCCTTCAAACGCGCTTTCTGGCCAGAAATCGGAAACTTATGCGCCGGTGGGTCCATCCGGATATAAAGTCCTAATCCCAGAAATAAAAATGAATCGGATAATAGGAGACGTTAATACTAAACCACCGAAAAGTCTACATCCCGAGCCCATTTCCCCCCAGCCCACTCCTGAAAATCAGACCAGAATTGAACCTGTTCCTGCCCCATCACCAGCTTCTGAATCTGCGCCTAAGCCTGAACCTCAACCTGCGCCATCGCCGGATCAAAATACAGAGAAACTGACGCCTGAGCAGCCCGTTGAGACGCCATTGCAGCCGGTTGAAGCCGATCCCCAGGAAGCTGTCACTCACTTACCCTTTGATCGTGGTGATCGAAAATCACCTGCGCCAATTGAGAAAGAAGATATTGAACAGAATGTGAAAGATGGAATTGAACGGGAAAGCCATCTGTTTGGGCCTCCACTCTCTCCCATAAATATCACGGAAGCGCTCCCTGAGCCTACTAAGGAAATCTTTACCAAACGACAGCCTCTAAGCATCCCCAAAATTAAGGAATTGGAAATTTCAAAAAGTGAACAGGTTATGACTCCGGTTGAGGCACTTCAGGATCACGAATCTTTGGTCCCTGAGGATTGGGTGGTCTTGCAGGCAAGAAAAGAGGCCGATCAATTACCTTTTGAAGAACCAAAACCTGAATCTGCCGTCAAAGTTGCCCAGACGGAGACCACAGAGACTAAGGATATCTTGCCTCAGGAGACTTCTTCATCCACGGAGGTTCAAAACATGGAGCAACCTCCCGAAGAAAGACCCACCACTCCGACCCCAGAAAAAGAACAACAGCCTGTTAAGGAAAAACAAGAAGTCGAAACTGCAGCTCCTGAAGGTCAGGTTGAAGTCAGCGCTCCGCCCAAAGAAAAAATACCTTCACCTCTTGATGAACAGGCCGCCAAGGAAAATAATCTCAGATTATATCTTTTAGAAACAGCTCCTGTACTAGAAGAACTTTCTATACTTATGGCCAGGGCGCCTAGTCTTAACGTGTCGGATTATGATCCTTCCGAAGTGAATACGCCTGTAATGCCGCAGGATTTGGGACTCAAACTGGAATCTCTGAAGAGAGACCTTAGGATTCTGGATTCAAAGGTCTTTTCTATCATTCCACCTGCAAAGTATGAGCAATTCCATGAATTGATTAGGCAATCCATTTCACACACCTACCTTGCTTGTGAAGCTATTTTTAACTATTTTCAGGACGCCAAGCCCGAGGACTTGGAGAAAGTTAAGGAACATCTTACCAAGGCCAGGGAGCTGATTCAATTAACGAGACAACCGAACAGCTCCAGTTAGTTTACTCTGAGCAAATAGCGTGTAGAGAATTTGTGCAATCAAGCGGCTAAAAACAACACCTGTTTGAGTTCCAGACTTTATGACGAACACTCCCCCAAAACTTCTTTTTGGGTAACCTTATCAATTTTGATAGGAACGATCCTTCTAATTAAGCTGTTTTCTAAACCTCCAATATGAACTGAGATGTAATTATCCGTTAGTCCTTTGCCCCGTCCGTCCGGTTTTACTCCGACCGATTCAATCAAGGCATCAAGCTTCCGGCCCACAAATTTGTTTAAAAAGGTTGTCCGCAACTCGGTCGACAAATTACGAAGAACTCTAACTCTTGAGCGGGCTATCTGTTTAGGGACCCGATTCGGCAATTCTGTCGCCACAGTTCCTTTTCTCGGCGAAAACGGAAATACGTGCAGATAATTGCAACCTGATTTTTTAATGAATTCCTTGGTTTTTTCAAAGGATTCGTCTGTCTCCCCAGGAAAACCAACCATGATATCCATGCCAATGCAAGCGTCCGGGATCGATTCAAATATTTTCGCAGTTAATCTCAAAACCAGGTCAGTTTTATAAGGCCTGTACATGTCTCTGAGGATTTTGTCGTCACCGCTTTGAGTTGGAATGTGAAAATGTCGACAAATTGCTGAATTACGTGAAATCAGGGAAAGCAGTTCCTCAGAGAAGTCCTGCGGTTCAATGGAACTTAACCTGAACCTGCAACCTGGGACACCAGACAACAGGCCCGCAACCAGGTCTTCCAATTTGATTCTGGGCGACAGATCACGTCCATATGCCCCCAGGTGAATTCCGGTAACGGCAATCTCGGAATATCCCCTCTCAGTTAAAATTTGGGCGCTTCTAACAGCTTGATTTAGCTCCATACTTCTGGATGGACCTCGAGCAATCGGAACCACGCAGTATGAACACCTATGGGAGCATCCATCCTGAACTTTCAGGAATGCTCTGGCCCTCGATGATCGCGTTGTCTGCCAGGCTCTGGAAAAATGAGAACAGGATGAAGCAGGATGAGAATTAACTGGTGGGACATTGTAGACGTCACGAGAAAGAATTTCCGGAAAATGGTCTTTCGCGTGAGTGCCAAGCACCAAAGCTTTTGCAGAAACCTTCGTAATCATCGCTGGGTGAATCTCGGCAAGGCAACCGGAAACAACCAATTTGGTCTGAGAGTATTTTTCCGAAAGTCTTTTTATCAAGCGGCGAGATTTTCCGGCCGCAGAATCCGTTACGCAGCAAGTATTTATAAAGACAAGATCAGGAGCCTCACAGCTGTGATCGATCTCAAAACCACATTGTTCCAAGAAGGCTGAGATACTGTCAACCTCCGCCTGATTAACCTTGCATCCCAAAACGTACAAATGGGCCTTGAGGCGAGGCGAACCCGCATCCGTTGTCATGATTTTTGACATGTGCGTTTATCCATGCTATCAATCTTGAAATTGCTGTAGACAGCCCGAATTGAAGCAACGGGTGTCCGCAATCTAAGGATCTTTATGACCCATCATATTACAACGAGTTATATTGATTTGCGACCATTTACGTCTATTGTCAGAACGCTTGATTTTATCGCAAACTCATCTCTTCATGTTTTGGAACGCAAGAGATTGTTGATATTGGCCCTCTGCGCTCTTTTAATTCTGATTTGTCAGATCTCATACTGTCAACCTTCTCAAACACGAGCCTCGATTGTTCGTTCAGTCGACGGAGTTATGGAAATTAAAATTCCTGACGATTTTAAGTCCGAAGGGGTTGACGAGCCTCATATATTTAAATGGACCAAGGATTCGTGTGAAATATATATAGTGGTAGGCGCTCGACTCATTGGTTCACGAACCGCCATGATCAACACTTTCAAGAGAGCGGCGAATGTGGACAAAGCTATGGAGAAAGTCAAAACCCTGCGGATTCCGAACGCGAAAGGAATTCTTGTAAAAGAAAGGGTCCCATCCGACGCTAACCGATTGATGTCCTGGAGCTTAAAAATTTTTACTGTCAAACACGAAATCAACCTGGAGTTTTCTGCCCCTGGAAAAGATTTTAAGTCCTATTCCCCTATGTTTGAAGATGTCATCAAATCGATCAAAATAGTTAAATCCCCCTAAAGAGCAGGATCGTGGCAGATAGCAATTCGGAAGCATTATACAGCCTAATCCCCTCCGTTGACAAAATACTGTCTCATCCTCGGATTAATGCGCTTTTAGGCCGCTATGCCCAAGCGGTTGTAAAACGCATCTTGATAGCAACCCTCAACGATTTGCGAAATTCAATCAAGAAAAATCAATTAACTCCAGAAGATCTCGCTTTTGATTCCGTAGTAGGCAGAATATGTGAGATGGCCGAGAGAAGGCTTAGGCCAAATCTTCAAACGCTTATTAACGCTACGGGTGTTGTTGTTCATACAAATCTTGGCCGGTCGCCTTTATCATGGAAAGTAGCGGAGCGGATTCTCGAAATAGCGACATCATATTCAAACCTTGAATATGATGTGGAGAAAGGAAAACGCGGTCAGCGAAACTCTCACTTGAACTCGCTGATAGAAGAACTTACCGGCGCTCAAGCTATTCTTGCCGTCAACAATAATGCCGCCGCCGTACTGTTGGCGCTCGGCACGTTAGCTAAAGGAAAAGAGGTTATAGTGTCGAGGGGGGAGTTAATTGAAATAGGCGGATCGTTTCGCATTCCTGAAGTAATGGCTCAGTCTGGCGCAATTCTCCGAGAAGTCGGGGCGACTAACAGGACCCATCCACGAGACTATATACAAGCAATTAATGAAAACACAGCTCTAATTTTAAAAGTGCATACAAGCAACTATCGAATAGTCGGGTTCACGCGTGAGATATCTCTTGGTGAACTTGTCGAGATCGGCAAGGAATACAAACTACCAACAATGATGGATCTTGGAAGCGGGTGCCTGGTAGATCTTTCGCCGTTTGGACTGCCCGACGAAGTCACTGTCCAGGATGTCCTGTCAACTGGTATCGATATAGTTAGTTTTAGCGGCGATAAGTTACTTGGAGGTCCTCAGGCCGGAATATTGGTTGGGAAAGAGGAGTATATAAGCCTAATGGGTTCGAATCCTCTTGTCAGAGCCTTAAGGATGGACAAAATGACACTTGCTGGGTTGGAGGCTACTCTTCAGGAGTATATAAGCCAGGTGGGGCCGACGGGTTCCATCCCGACTTTGGCCATGATTAGCAAGTCACCTGATGAATTGATGATTGACGTGCAAGAAATAACTCAAGCATTGGAATCTGAGCTAGGAGATGAGGCCCAAATTTCTGTAGAACAGGGAGTTGGTAGGGTCGGAGGAGGCGCTCTTCCAATGAGTGACCTTATTGGGCCTCGTGTATCGATAAAACCGAAAGTTTTTTCAGCCGCCCGTCTGGAAAGCTCCCTGCGTAAGGGGAACCCAGCAGTCATCACAATTGTCAAGGAAGACAGTGTGTTGCTTGACCCGAGGACATTTCTCTATAATCAGGCCCAAATCGTTCCCAGGTTAATTGTAGACGCTTTTAGGCGGATCAGGAATTAGATCGAAACAGGTTTGGTCGAAGCGCCTCATCTTTTGTAAATAGACGCCGGAATGACAGGCCGATGAGGATCATGCTACCCACTGCCGCAGCACAGGAAATCATCAACATGACAACTATTTGATATCTCGCCGCTTCAACCGGATCGGCTCCACCCAATATCTGGCCGGTCATCATGCCTGGTATGCTAACTATGCCTACAACCATTAATGAATTTATGGTCGGTGTCATGGCCGACCTTAAAGCTTCTCGAATCAGATCGTGTACTGCTTCCCAAGGTGAGGCCCCCATGGATAGAAGCGCCTCAACCTCATGGGAATGACTGCGTACCTCCCCGTACAACCTATCAATGGAAAGTGTTATACCGCTGACGGCGTTTCCTAATATCATTCCGGAAATAGGCACAACTATTCTTGATTCATACCAAGGGACAGGGCGTATGATTGTCAGCGACACAATCGCGGCCACCAGGTAGGTTGTAGAAGCTAGAGCGATAAACGCCAGCAGTGTAGGAAAGTCGGAGACATTAGGAGTTCTCCGTGTGGCGGTTTTGGCAGCGAAGAGGGCCATAATCGCTATTACGAGAACTACTATCTCTAAACGGTTGACTGAAAAAATCCATGCCAACGCATAACCGACTATGCTTAGTTGTAATACACACCTGAATGTTCCCCATAGAAGCGACTTTAGCAAGCCAAGTCTGAACAACGCGGAAATGCCCGCAGTCAAAAAGACCAAAATACCCGTAAATATCAATTGAGAGTCCGAAATGGGGACAATCTGTGTCGGCATCATTCCTTCATTGGCGCAGTCGTGATATTTGTTAAGACGTTGCCTGGATCAACGTTAAATCTGCAAACGGCGCCCTAAATGAATCTCCAGCCCCGGAGTTATCCCGGTAAGTGTCTCATCGTGAGTGACCCCTATTATTCCACGGTTAGTAATTGACAGCCATTCTATCAAAGTTTTTGCCACTGCTTTCCTGGAATCCAGATCAAGAGAAGCTGTCGGCTCGTCAAGCAACAATATTTCCGGGGCCAGCACCAGGGAACGTATAAGACAGATTCGGGCAGCTTCTCCCACAGACAGAGTGAGGGCGTCCCTTTCAAGGATGGATTCCGGTAAATAGAGATTTTCTAGCAACGTCGTAACCGGTCCGATGTTAGGAGTACGGCATTTGTTAAGTCTTAGTCCAAATGGTTTAAAAATATTTTCGCGCACTGACCCTCTAAAGAGGATTGGTTTCTGGCTGACATAGAGAATCAAGCTTCTCCATCGCCGAGGCTCAATTTGCTGGAAAGTGGTCCCTCTATGTTTCATCGAGACACCGGGGGTTTCGTTTAGACGGGCTATTGTGCGCAGTACCGTGGTTTTGCCTATTCCTGAACGGCCCAGTAGCCATACAACTTGTCCTGCATGGATTTCAAGATTGAGGTAGGAAGGGTTTGTATTGTCCAGCGGGCTTGCTAGCGGTATTGAAGCTTCCAGTAAGAGATGTGGCAAGTTGTTATGGGCCCTGTTAATCTGTTCATTCAATGTGTTTTCGACCGATGTACAGTGATAATATATGGGCGTCAAAAATTAAATGGTAATTTATGAATTTCTACAATGGCCGAGATTAGCAAGATACCACTCGTACGTATTGTCCAAACCGGCCCTCAACCCTATAGTAGGTTTCCAGCCTAACGCTGTAATCTTAGAAATGTCCAACAATTTTTGCTGAACTCCGTCCGGCATATCCGATTTAAAACGCAACTCTCCCTGAAATCCTACTACTTCCTTTATTAATTTTGCGAGATCCAAAACCGATATGTCATAGCCTGATCCTATATTGACTATTTCCATCTCGTTATAATTCTTCATCAAGAATGCACAAGCGTCCGCCAAATCGTCAACGTGAAGGAATTCACGCAAGACGGAACCGGTTCCCCAGATTTCAACATGGTGCGCCTTAGAGGCTTTGGCTTCATGAGTTTTCCTGAGTAAAGCCGGCAGGACATGAGAATTTATTAAATCAAAGTTGTCAAAAGGACCATACAGATTGGACGGCATGACTGATATAAAATTGGCTCCATATTGGCTTCTATATGCTTGAGCCATAACTATACCAGCGATCTTGGCTACAGCGTAGGGCTTATTGGTAGGTTCCAGGGGTCCTGTCAGGAGATATTCCTCTTTCATTGGTTGAGGAGCTGACCTCGGGTAAATGCACGAACTTCCCAAGAAAAGCATTTTTTCCACCTTGAGTTCATAACAGGCGTGCATCACGTTGCTTTGCATCATCAAATTGTCATAAATGAATTCCGCGGGGAACGTGCTGTTGGCAAATATTCCGCCTACCCGAGCCGCCGCCAGAAACACCCACTGAGGGCGAATGCTGTCAATCAACTCATACACAGCCAATTGATTACGTAAGTCTACCTTACGGCCTGGATGTTTTATCACCGGATAGTTTTCAGACTCAAGGCGTCTGCAAATCGCCGATCCTACCATCCCAGAAGAACCGGCAACTAACACTTTAGGTTTAGTTGATATCATCAATTAAATCCTGCAGATTTGCACAATTGTTCCTTTTCAGCTTCTCTTAGGTCCGCCACTACCATACGTTTTACGAGTTCGGAAAAGCTGCATCTAGGGCTCCATCCCAAAACCTCACGGGATTTTTTCCCTTCTCCCAGTAGTTGATCAACTTCAGTAGGCCTGAAATAGCGAGGGTCCACCGAAACTAGGACTTTACCCGTTTCACTATCCCTACCTTTTTCATCTATTCCGGAACCTTCCCAAGTGATCGAGATCCCGACTTCTCTAAAAGCTCGGTCTACAAATTCCCTCACCGAATGATTTTCTCCGGTAGCTATGACAAAATCATCAGGCTCATCGTGTTGTAAAATGAGCCACATGGCTTCAACGTAATCACCGGCGAATCCCCAGTCTCGCTTGGCGTTCAGGTTTCCCAAATAAAGGTCATCCTGCATCTCCAATTTGATACGGGCTACAGCTCTAGTAATTTTTCGGGTGACGAAGGTTTCTCCTCGCAACGGGGACTCGTGGTTAAAAAGTATACCGTTGGATGCAAACATCCCATAAGCTTCCCGGTAGTTTCTTATGATCCAATACCCATACAACTTTGCCACAGCGTAAGGGCTTCGGGGATAAAAAGGTGTAGTTTCTTTCTGTGGAATTTCCTGTACCATTCCATAAAGCTCACTAGTTGAAGCCTGATAAAAGCGGACTTTATCTGTCAAGCCGAGGATGCGAATAGCTTCCAATAGTCTAAGGGTCCCAAGAGCGTCCGAGTTTGCAGTATACTCAGGGGTTTCGAAAGAAACTTTGACATGGCTTTGAGCCGCTAGATTGTATATCTCAGTAGGTTGAAACTGTTGAATAATCCTGATCAGATTGGTAGAATCCGTCATGTCCCCGTATTCGAGGATTAATCGTCGACTAGGAAAGTGAGGATCTTCATAAAGGTTATCGAGTCTCTGCGTATTTATTAAGGAACTTCTCCTTTTTACGCCGCACACTATGTAACCTTTGCGCAAAAGAAACTCAGTCAAATAAGCGCCGTCTTGTCCGGTCACTCCGGTTATTAGGGCCCGTTTGTCTTCACTTTGTGTCATATTGTCAGACCTGAGGTTGTTTAGGAATAACTGTAGTAAAATGATTTTATCACTTCATTCGAACTAACGTCAAGGGAGCTATAAAATGGAGCAATGTAAACTTTATTCTCTTAGTACCTGTAGTCATTGTAAAGCTTGTAAGAGATTCCTGGGAGATTGTGGAATAGAATATGAGTTCACTGATGTAGATTTACTTTCAGACGAAGATCGGAAGCCAGTTTTAGATGAAATTAAACAGCTTACCTCGAGATGCGCTTTTCCGACTCTAATAATTGGCGAGAAGGTTATAGTGGGTTTTAAGGAACAAGAAATCAAGGAAGCCTTAGGTTTGAAATCATAAGCAAGGGTGGATCGGGCTCAAGATAGAATTCCCCAGAACCTGTGGATAACTTTTGTAATAACCTGTTGAAATAGTCCGGAATGTTCGAAAAAATGTGGTTTAAACGCACTTCGCGTCATTATGTGACAATTGCCAAAACAGCGTTATATCGGTATGTTATCAATAAGACTAGAATCAATGTTTGCTTTGCGACGCATCTCCTAAGTATGTTTAGAGGTACCAACAGTTGTTGATAACTATTTCCGGTCATGACCTCCAGGCGGCTTCTTCAGATCTTGAAATAGCTGCTGAAGCTATACTGCATGGAGGAACAGTTGTTGTCGGCACTGAAACCTTCTACGCTATAGCGGCCAATCCTTTTATGGATGCCGCAGTCCAGAGGATCTTTTCAATTAAGAGAAGATCTTTTCAAAATCCATTACCGCTGATCGCCTCACACCAGAATGTCATAAATTCAAAAATCAGCGGTCCCTCGAAGATTGCCGAAACCCTAATGAAATGCTTTTGGCCTGGCAGCTTGACTCTTTTGTTAGTTGGTCAGGCGGATTTCTCCAGGCATGTTCGGAATGCTTCGGGTAATATAGGAGTTAGGGTCCCTCCGATGTGTTCAGCGCGTCTGTTGGCGGAAATGGTAGGTGGTTGGATAACTGCTACTAGCGCTAATCTTTCGGGAGAACCATCCCCCAAAAGAGTGACGGATATCTCACCGGAAATTATGCATTCAATAGATGTGATTGTTGATTCTGGACCGTGCCCTGGAGGGCTTCCCTCCACAATTGTGGACGCGTCCGGCGCAGGCTGGAAGGCCTTAAGAATTGGGCGCGTCCCGAAAGAACGCATCTTCGAAGTATTGGGGGAATCGGAAAAAAATTAAATATTCTTGACAGAAACAACACATCGTCCTTAGAATGGCTCCGTTGTTGCTGGGGGATCGTCTAGCGGCAGGACGACGGGTTCTGGCCCCGTTAACCGAGGTTCGAATCCTCGTCCCCCAGCCAATAACAAAAATGCCACTTGCCGAATGTTCTCTCAACTCTGTTCCTAAAAGTCTTACGGGTTTCCAAACCTGTCAATCCTCGTTGGAAATTTTCTTGGGCGCTCCATAAACGCTGATTGTATTGATTGATCAGAGATCTCAGTATTGATAAATGCAAGCAAACGCTGTATCCGAAAAATATCCTGATGATTGCGGCCCGATAGGTGTTTACGTCCACATACCCTTTTGTCTGAGTCGTTGCGACTATTGCGGGTTTGTTTCATATCCATTTGAACCGGCTCTGGAGGCCGACTATGTTGAAGCGGTCATACGGGAAGTCAACAGTCTAGAAAAATCCCCTTTGTTCTCCGCTCATTCTTTTCCTGAATCTTTAGACACCATATACATCGGTGGTGGAACTCCAAGCGTTTTCAACCCTGGAAGCATAGAGAGGATTATTTATGCGATTAAGCGCAAGTTTAACTTTGTTGATCCTATAGAGATTACTGTGGAGGTAAATCCATCTACCTATTCGAAAGATGAGTTCTTCAAATTACAAGAAGCCGGAGTGAACAGAATTAGCATCGGATTACAGTCGCTAAATGATTTTGAACTTCGATCAATGAACAGACGACACTCGCGCTCAGATTCCATAAGCGCTGTCATTAATGCCCGGAGAGCGGGATTCCACAACATCTCGGTAGATCTGCTTACAGGTTATCCCGGCCAGACGCTCTCATCGATTATGAACAGTCTGGAAGAAATTATTGAATTGGAGCCTGAGCATATCTCGGTTTATATGCTCGAGATAAAGTCCGGATCCAAGATTGAAAATCGTATTAAACTTACTCAAGAAACACTTGTTAATGATGACCTTATGGCTGACATGTACGAGGCTATTTGTGAAAGGCTTTGTTGCCATGGGTTTGAACAATATGAAATATCCAATTTCTCGGGGATTGGAATGGAATCCAGGCACAATCTAAAGTATTGGACGGACCAAGTTTTCTTGGGCGTTGGGCTTGCCGCTCACGGGATGACAGGAAGGACGCGCTACTCAAATGTGGTTAAACTGGAAAGATACCTCAGTTCCGCTTGCGATAAGCAGTCTGTGATTGAATCTCTAATTGAAATGGACCCCCTTACCAGATTTAAGGACGCTATGATAATGGGATTGAGATTGAACAGGGGCATTGATCTTGCCCTTATGAGTTGTGCCTATCGACTTGACGCGTCCAGATTTGTCAGGGACTCTCTGGGCCATCTTGATGGCGCTGAACTATTCACCATCGAAGACAATACCATTAAGTTGACCCAGAAAGGCAGACTCCTGTCGAATATCGTCTTCTCTCAATTTATATAGAAATACCGGCCTATTAACGAATCATACTACCGAGTGACGAGCGATCAAGATTCGGTCGTCGATTGACACCCTTTGTGAGGTCACATAGAATCAAGAAAATTATTGTGAAGATAATTTTTGAATGACCTTATAAGCTGGCAAAAGAGATTTTCAAACATGGGGAAGCAAACAGAAAAGATATTAGTAAAAGGTGTCGAAATTCATTTGGTGGACTCACCCGATTTGGATGTCGAATGGATCGGGATGGATGAGCCTCTGGTTCAGTTACTAGCCTCATGGTCGGATGATGGGGACGATCCGCCTATGCAGCCTCGAATTCTCGGAAAGCCCGGAGTAGGAAAGACATCGTTGGCTATTGCCGCCGCGAGAAGGATGAAACAGGACCTCTACGTCTTTCAATGCACAGTCGATACCAAACCCGAAGATTTGATCATTACGCCGGTGATATCGGATCAGGGAAAGATCCGATATGTGGCGTCTCCTCTAGTTACCGCAATGATTCGAGGTGGAATTTGTCTGCTCGACGAGGGCAACCGAATGAGCGAGAAAAGCTGGGCCTCCATAGCTTCGCTACTTGATATGCGCCGTTCTGTATATTCAATAATTGCCGGCGTTGAAATTAACGCCAAGCCGGAATTCAGGATATGCGTGACCATGAACGAAGACGCTTCAACTTTTGAAGTGCCGGAATATATTTATTCCAGGTTACAACCTGGAATTCACATGGATTATCCCTCACGGGACGAGGAATTCAAGATAATCAGAGGTAAATTGGACGGGCCGAGTGACGCGTTAATAGACCATGTGGTCAATCTACTTCAGGAGTCCCACAATAATGATGAGGATCTAAGTGTCAGAGATGGCATGAACATATCTCGCTATGCTTACAGGCTGTTGAAATTTCGGCCTAGTTTGTCTGAGGATAGCGTCTTGAACCAGGCGGTATTCCAAATTACAGGGGTCAGGCGTGTCGCTTATGATGGGCCAACGCTGGTCTGACGTAGTCAGAGTGGGGCGGATTTCTCTGGTTGGTTCACTAGATTATCGTAGTGAATTCGCTTGTCAGGTGCGATCATTGATTCTTCGCGAACGGCCGGATGTCATATGCGTTGAGGCCCCGGTCGCTTTGCGTGAACAAATTGTCACTGCGGTTAAACGTCTCCCATTTCATTCAGTAATCGTATACGGAAACGATAACGATCAGTACATGGGCTTCATAATAGAGGGGTCTGATGGGATCCTTGAAGCGGTTCGATCAGGTACTGAACTGGGCATTTCAATCTGGTTCCTGGATCCACTGGCTCGCAATCGACTAGGGGCATCCGATAAGGTCCCAGATGCTTACAGTATTGATCAGGTTGGTCAGAAGACATTCCTGGAGGGGTTGTTGGGATTATCCATGACCGCCAGGCATGATCCGACCAATTCTAGCCGTGAACTTTTTATCGCGGCTCGATTACAGGAGGCCGCCAGAACTTATGAACGAGTGCTTTTCGTTGGTAATTTGCTTACGATTAACTTGGTGGCGAATCTTTTGGACGAGCCCCATGCAATACCGCTAATAAAACTTGAAAGCGCCAAAGCGGCGCTAGTTGCTCCGCTTCATCCCGACACCCTTAAAAAGGGATTCACAGATATTCCGAGGATCACCGAAGCATACGAAGACTGGCGCCAGGACCAGGAAACCGAATTCCCACCGAACCGCCACGAGCAAATAATCAGTCTCATGAAAGAGGCGATTGAGTATTATGCGAAGCAGACACGTCAGGAAATTCCTGAGTATGTGCGCATGACGTGGGCCAGGTTTCTGCGTAAATGGTTGAAGGCCGAGCGTATGATCCTCCCGGATCTCTTCCATTTGGTCATCTCAGCCCGCTCCTCTATGGACGAGGACCTTGCCTATCATGTTCATGAATTTCTGTCAGGCTATGCTTGGGAAAACGATCCCAATGACCCGGCGGCTGTCCAACTGGACGAAGATAGCCTCCATTATTATGGACACACTATAACTTTACATAAAAAGCTGCGATCCCTTTTTAAAGGGCCTAACCGACGCTATCGGTTGAAGGCTGTCAACTCACGGAAGTGGAAAGATCACTTGAAGGAAAAATGGGAAACCTCTGATCCTGATGAAATAGACATATGTTCTTTTCCACCGGAAGATGTTCTAATAGAGAAATGGGGTGAGACGCTTTCAAAGCATGCTACTCATCTTATGCAGACCAGCCAATCGCATACTGAGCCTTTTGTGGCGGATATAGGCGGAGGAGTTGATGTTAGGGAAACCCTCCGGCGATTTTACGAAAATAGAATCTACGTTAAGAGTCATGAGGAAGTGTCCCTGGACTTTGGTTCAGTGGTAATAATATTCGATGAAGATCCGGAGCGCGATAAATTTCCTTTTGAAATGACCTGGCTTGGTGAACATTCCCAGGAATCCGACATGGCTTTCTATTCAACTCCACCTGGAAGGGATGTCGTGGGTCCTGGCATAAGCAGGATGGAGCACGGTGGTTTCGTGCTTTCCTACCCACCGCTCAGAATGTATGATGTATGGAAAGACCCGACGTTCACTTTCGCTCCGACTCGCCATGAGAGGCTTCTCGTGGCTGGGATTGCTTATTCAGAAAAACCAGGGATTGTATATGCAGCCCGTAAGCCCCCGGCGTCACGATGGAAGAAACTTGCCAAGAGTATGGGCAGACGGGTGGTGTATATCCCCCTTGGATCATTGAATCCAATTCACGTTAGCAAGATGCGAACGTTTCACATGTTAAAGAACAAGGGGGTAAGAAACTATGCGAATGAGTATCTCAAAAGTTGATTTTACCTAGTTTGATAATCGGGATAGTGTTTTACCTTCCAGATTGCGCCAAAACCCGTTGACATAACTCCTTCAAGACGTTAGTATGGCTTTCGGTTGCCGAGGTAGCTCAGCCGGTAGAGCAGAGGACTGAAAATCCTTGTGTCGATGGTTCGATTCCGTCCCTCGGCACCACGCAAAGACCAAGGATTTTAATAAGTTCCTAACCTAAAAACTCTCCCTAAAAGTCACATAAACACTCATTGCTTTACTTTGGTCTCATTAGTCGAAAGAAATGTTAACGGAATTGCCGCTAACAATATTAGACCACTCAGAAAGAATAGGGGCAAGTATCCGTAACTAAACAAAACTAGGCCGCCCAAGAATGGCCCGAGTGTAAAGCCAGCCTGAAACATTTCTGTTGCAAGATTGGCGTTTAAGCCTCTAAATTTCGGTGCGGAAACATCAAAGAGGAAACCGTTTATCACTGGAAGAATTGTCCCCCACCCTAAACCCAAAACCAGTCCCAGGCTGTAAAAACCAATAGGAGTAGTTGCAATCCCTATCGACATGTAGCCAAATGTTAGTAAAATAAGTGACGCCAAAAGGGAAATCTTTTTGTTGATTTTATCAAACAAGTGGCCCGCAAAAACCCTTACAGCCATTTCGGTGAAAGTTGAAACTAAAAAGAAATAACCTGGATTAGAAATCCCTATTTTCTCACCGAAACCTTTTAGATAAAAAAAGATTGTGGTGAAGGATGTCCACACAATTAGATTTATGGCAAGTAGCGACCAGATTCGTTGATCCCCAAGATTTAAGGCAATTTCACTAATGCTCAATGCGCTTTCTCCATCAGGATCTGTGGTCCAGGAAGATTTTAACAAAGCAATTAGAGGTAAATTGATCAACATCAATGCCGCTGAAATGTTTATCACTCCGTCAAATCCTTCAAAATAGCCTGTCAACGGTTTCAGCAATGGTGGAATTAAGGCAAACGGCAAGAGAGAAATGACAGACAAAAGTCCGAAAGCCTGGGCACTCCTATCCTCGGGGATAACAGACACGAACTTGGTAGTAGCTGATGTGCGCATCACAACGTATGCGGCGCCATGGATCGCACGAGTGACCGTCATACTCCAAAAGCCAGTCGCAAAATTGTAAAGAGTTAAAGAAGCAATCAAAAAACAACAACCTGTGAACATCCACTTTCTTGAATTCTGAACAGTAATGAATGGGCTCACTATCGGCCGTACAATCAATGCTGTAAGTGAAAATACGGCTATAAGGAAGCCTATCCACATGGAGGGTATGGGTAGAGTTGACAAATAATCATGGAATTCAAAAAAAATTGCGAGATTGCAATAGGTGAAAAAAGCTATTCCATTTAAAGCTATGAATTGCCGGTTTAGGAGACCTTTCGGTTGGGTCATGACAAAATGCCTGATGCCTGAATTACCTCATTAGCTTGCAATTCAGCCTCCTTTGGATGAGATCAGCCTAGTGGCTTTTAAGATTCAGCCTGTTGAAGATCAGTTCGAATGGCTGGTCTCGCTCATTTCGCACGGCGCGACTGCAGTCGTCCCTATCAGATTCCCCTCAGTATATCAACGGAAGTTACGCAGGCTTAGGCATGACAGGGTTTGTGCAGGGGGACTGGTCGAATAGGACAAGATTGGACTCTGGCCTCACTAAAATACTTTCCCAAACCGAGACATCCGGGAGTTGATGGGAAAACGGGCCTGAGGTGAGTAAATCGCTTCAGGCCCAAATACATATGAAAAATGTCTACTAGACTTTAAGTTCCGGAAAGTTCAAGAATTGGTCCAGGATCCCAGGGTTGGCTAACGCGTCCTTATTGGTGACGGGTTTCCCTTCGATGATATTCCTGACAGCGAGTTCCACCTTTTTTCCGTTCAGCGTCACCGGAATGTCATCTATGGGCAGAATAAGCGCCGGCACATGCCTTGGTGTTGTATTCTCTCTAATGGTTTTCTTTATTTTCTGTTTTAGCGCTTCATCCAGAACCACCCCGGCGGCTGTCTTAACAAACAGCAGCACTCTTACATCGTTCTCCCAATCCTGACCGACGACAATGCTATCGGCAATTTCATCCAGAGATTCTACCTGTCTGTATATTTCAGCGGTGCCAATTCTGACGCCGGAAGGATTCAAGGTGGCGTCGGATCGGCCGTAAATTTTAACGCCACCATGTTCTGTTATCTCTACATAATCCCCATGATGCCAGACCTTGGGAAAGACTGAAAAATAGGCCGAACGATATTTCTTCTGATCGCTATCTTTCCAAAAACATATAGGCATGGATGGAAATGACGCTGTGCAGACCAATTCACCCTGTTGCCCCAGCACCGGTTTGCCGTAACCATCGAATGCCTGAATTTTCATGCCCAAGCCACGGCACTGCAATTCCCCTTCATATACAGGCAGTATCGGACATCCGAGGGCGAAACACGAAACGATGTCAGTACCGCCGGATATAGAAGCCAAATCAATATCTTCCTTTATGTCCCGATAAACGTACCGAAAACTTTCTTCCGCCAGGGGTGAGCCTGTTGAGCACATCAATTTAAGTGCCGAAAGATCATATTGTTCTTTCGGTTTCAGTCCGGCTTTTTCAATACCAGATATATATCTTGCGCTGGTCCCGAAGATCGTCATCTTTTCTTCTTCAGCCAGCTTGAAGATTGCGCCTGGGTCAGGATAGAAGGGAGAACCATCAAAAAGGATCACTGTGGCCCCCACCGCTAGGGCGCTCACAAGCCAGTTCCACATCATCCATCCGCAGGTGGTGAAGTAATAGGTCCTGTCCTCGCGTTTAAGATCGCAATGTAACAAGTGCTCTTTGAGATGCTGGATTAGGGTCCCTCCCGCTCCGTGAACCATGCATTTTGGAAGGCCGGTAGTGCCGGATGAATACATGATGTAGAGCGGATGATCAAACGGGAGTTGTTCGAATGTTATCGACAAACCCTTTTCCTTTGACATGAAATCTTCAAGGAGGATAGCGTTTGGAACCGGGGCTAAATCTGGATTTTCCAGGGTATAAGGGAAAACCACGACCTTTTGAATGCTGGGTAGCTCCTTGATAATTCCCGCTATCTTTCCAAGACAATCATGACTCTTCCCGTTATAATAATAGCCATTGGCGGTAAACAGTATTTTGGGTTCTATTTGTCCGAAACGATCCAGAACACCCTTAATACCAAAATCGGGTGAACACGAAGACCAGATCGCGCCAATACTGGTGGTAGCCAGCATTGCAATTACGGTCTCGGTCATGTTGGGAACATATCCTGCGACTCGGTCTCCTACAGTTACTCCAGCGGCTCTCATGGACGCAGCCAAACGGGCTACAGCATCGTACAATTGGGCGTAAGTCATCTTCCGGACAGGTAAACCCTCACCCTTAAACGCTAACGCCACCTGATCATCCCTAAATCTGAGAAGGTTTTCCGCGAAGTTGAGCCTGGCGCCTTGAAACCACTTGGCTCCGATCATTTCCGAAGAATCTTCCAATACTTTCTCGTAAGGCTGGGAAGCAATTATACCCCCAAACTCCCAAACGGAAGCCCAGAAATTTTCCCGACAATCTATCGACCATTGATAAAGCTCATGAAAATTCGATATGGAAAGGGTGTACTTTTTGTTCACCTTACTGATGAAACTCATGATGTTAGAACTTTTTACACGTTCCGCCGAAGGCATCCAAAGTGGCTCCATGTATTAATCCTCTCTTGACTTGTAAATCGCCTTCTCAGGCCATGATTCCGGAATGTTTTGGCCAGGCGCTTCACCAAATTTCTTTTTTAACTCGCTCAGGCCTCTTCTTTTGTATTCCAGACGAGGTTCTTTGGGAATTCTGCGGTTCAATATCGACTCTGATCGTAGGCGCCTGCCGATAGTCTTTTCCATCATGGTCCCCAAGTCCAGCAAGCGGTCGACATCAACGCCAGTATCAATACCCATTTCGTCCATCATTACCGTCATGTCTTCAATGCACTGCAAACCCACTACGTTTGGGTCTCGGTAGTAGTATGAGCCAGTTCCACTTACCGGAACACGATCGAGAAAATTGGCTGGTTGGCCTCCCAAGCCTCCTAAAGTAGCTTCAAAAATCTCAATACCTGCCTGCAATGCAGCCAGACAATTTGCGGTTCCCCAACCGCGGGTGACGTGAAAATGCGCTATGTGCAACTTCGGATCAGGGATTTCATTTAGAATCATTGAATAGTACCTGTAGACCTGATTCGGGGGGGCGCTTCCATCATGGTCCGCGTGTTCGATGTCATATGCGCCGATATCCAGCCACCTTTTTGTGAACTCGACGGCGTCTTCCAACTTGGTGGGACCGGAAATAGGCGATCCCCATATTGTGGAAACAGTGCCGTTCATTTTGATTCCGACATCCTTTGCCTTTTCAATACAACGTTTGGCTTCTTCCCAATAGGCAGGGAGTGTTGTGCCGGAGTTTGCGAAATGATGTTCTTCGTCAGTCGAAACCATCATTAGGATGCGGTCTGGCCCCCATCCCTCCTTTCTTGCGGCGATGGCCCTGTCTACGGCTTTTTCCCTGATGGTGATGGCGGTCAACGTGATATCATCCCAATTGACCCCTGCACGGGACAGCTTTTTTGAATTTCTCAGTTTTTTGAGCAATTCGTCAGAGTCTTTGAACTGAGGCATTGACAGGGGGTTTCCCAAGTTGGTTACTTCCAGATGCTTGATTCCGCAAAGGATTAGTTCTTCGAGATAGAATAGCTTGGCTTCTGTTGGAATCCAAATTTCCTCGTGTTGGAACCCATCGCGAACGGTTATGTCGTTTATCTGAACTTTTGCTGGATAATTGAGTTCGTGAACACCCATTCGTAATCCTCCCTTATTCCCCGGAATATACGGGTTTTCTCTTTTCTCTGAAGGCGGTTAGACCCTCGACTCGATCTTTCGTCGGAATAGTGACCGCATACGCGTTGGATTCTATGGCAAGCCCAACAGGGAGACTGACCTCTATGCCTTTGTTTATGGCGAATTTAGCTTGCGCTAACGCTACTGGCCCATTCTTTGCGATCTCGGCTGCGATCTCAAAAGCTCGTTTTAGAAGGTTTGGAGGTTCGATCACTTCAAGGAACAGGCCATATTCAAGACCTTCCTCGGCACTGATTCTCCTTGCCCTAAAAATCATTTCCTTAGCCCTGGCTATTCCGACAATCCTGGGTAGACGCTGCGTGCCGCCTGCCCCAGGAATTATAGCGAGAGAAGTTTCCGTAAGCCCTACGATGGCAGTGCTTGACGCTATTCTGATATCGCAGGCCAACGCCAATTCCAGGCCTCCACCAAAAGCGTAACCATTGACAGCGGCAATGACCGGTTTAGGGAATTCTTCTACAGACGTAAACAAGTCCCGAATTGTCCGGATATAATGTCTGACCTCATCTGGTGTCATACCGGCGCGTTCCTTCAAATCGGCCCCTGTGCTAAAAGCGTTCTTTCCTTCAGTGGATCCAGTAATAAGGATAGCCCTTATCGAGCCGTCAAACGCAACTTCGTTTATTGTTGACTGGAAAGTCTCAAGAAGAGGCATGTTGAAACAGTTTAACGCGTTGGGTCGATTGATGGTCAAAACGAGCACGCCATCATGTGACTCTTTCAGGAGGGCGCTATCTTCAGCCATGTGTCTTTCCTCCAAAAATTAATTGGTGACAACAATCGGATGCAGCGGGAGGATCATGCCTGCTTAGGCCGATGTTCTCACTGGTATAGGAATTTTAGTTTTCCAAAGATTTGACTAATTGGGTTCTTGATTGCGCATTAGTTCATTATAGTGAACTGCCTTTGTCAAATATTAAAAGAAATTCGTTCGAGTTGTAAGACCTCATTACTTTACCAACGGTTAACAAAATCGAAAAAAAGACTTGACCCGAACATAAAAAAAAGAGTGGTCTAACTAGAAGAAAGTTCAGGATGAAATTCAAGAACAAGAGTGCTATAACATTTTTCGTCTTGACTTTTCAACTCCAGATTGTTCATGATTGATACATTAATGACTCATCGATTTAATCTACAATCAAATCATATGAAAAATTTCAGTCGCTGTCGCCAAAGGCGCCACAGCGTCGATCAAGTAGTGGTGTGGCTGTTTACTTCAATACTGCAGGTCGTGAATTCATGAAGTTTCATGGTCCGCGTTTATATGATGACATGAGGTTAACAACGTGTCAGAGCCACGGGAAACCACTCGTCCCGGTCTCTTTGAATTCCAAAGCTGGTTTTTTTATTAGAGAAATATTGCGTCGTATCGTCGAGTCAACATTAAGTTGATCATAACGGCTATTTTTGGTAGAGTCTGACCCTCATCTTCAGCTGGGTATCCCCGTCGATTAGCTAGGACGGGAATACGTACTTTTTTGCTAAATTATTGCTACCAAAAATAGTTTGTTCCGTCGCCAAGACGCTCAATTTGTTTCATGCGATTCGCAAAGGGGATATTGAATGTCGGAAGTCATACTTGAGGCGAAGAACATTTTTCTATCGTTCCATGGAGTGGCCGCTCTAACCAACGTCAGTTTTAAGGTGCATAAGGGAGAGATCTTCTCGATCATAGGCCCTAACGGCGCGGGTAAGACCTGCATGATGAACTGCGTTAACGGCTTGTATCACCCTAAGAAGGGCGAACTTTTCTTCAAGGGTGTGGATATAAGTAAATATTCGCCGCATCGACGCGCTTCCATGGGTTTATCGAGAACATTTCAAAAAATAGAACTATTCGGTGGCATGACGGTCCTTGACAATATTCGTCTTGGCCGACATCTGCATCTCAAATCCGGCTTGCTTAGTTCGTGCATGTACTGGGGACGAACGTCCCGGGAAGAAATAGAAACCAGAAAATTTATTGAGGAAGAGATTATAGATCTTCTTGAAATTGAAGCGGTTCGAAATGAAGTTACCGGGATGCTTCCGTATGGTCTCCAGAAGAGAATAGAATTAGCTAGGGCCTTGGCTGTGAAACCGGAACTTATTCTGCTGGACGAGCCTCTAGCCGGTTTGAACCTCGAAGAAGTCGAAGATATGGCCCGTTTTATTATAGATATAAATGAAGATAAGCGTTGGAATATCACATGTGTTTTAGTCGAACATGACATGGGTGTTGTCATGGACCTGTCGGATCGCGTCATGGCATTGAATTTTGGGGTGAAAATTGCTGATGGCACGCCGGCGGAAATCCAGGAGAATCCTGAAGTTATCAAG
>JAJYDQ010000119.1 GCA_021777225.1 Deltaproteobacteria bacterium | reverse complement strand
CCGTATGACTGTCTAACTCAAGTGTCAGAGATGGCTTTCGACCCATCTCATCCCTGAAATAACCCACGACGAAAGAGTCCGGACCACAGGAAAAGTTGCTTATGAAGACGCCAAAAAGTTGAGGGTGCTTTTTCACAAACCTCCCGGCCTTGAGAATCATTCTTCCCATGGACCAATACATGGTTGCCTCATCGTCCATGCTCTGATCTTCAAAAGGCAGCATATCAAAAGGTAGGATGCGATACCCTCTGGAAGCCAATTTCGCAGGGATTCCCTTATTGGCTTCTGATGTAAAGGCGTTATATGGTCTGCCAAACAATACAATCGTGGTGATTTCAGGGGAGGCTTCAATCTCTTTCAAGATCTCCGCGCCTTTTGCCCGAAGCTTCGCCTTAAAATTGTCCTGAGCCTCAACAGCGGCCTTAAAGGCTCTAAGGCCATCGGCCTTGGTTTTGCCCAGCCCAGTGGCGATGCCTACGAAATCATTCTTGCAAGATTGCAAACCACGACTCATGTTGAGAAATGGTCGCAAAAGTTTTTTTGTTTTAACCTGTTCGAACGCAGTTGAAAGGTAGAAACCTTCACCTTGAACAAACACGCATGTACATGTGTTTGGGTCTTCTTTATCAGTCGGAATGCCTCGGATAAGTGGAAGAAACAAAATATCCGGGTCTTTTTGAACAAGGTTGGACATGTATCCGTGAGCGATCTCTACGGGAAAACAGAAAGCGGCTCCCTTCTGATCGCCTCCCTCGGGATCTATCTTATCTGGTAGGACTACACGATATCCGAGTTCATCAAAGAACCTATTAAAGAGGGGGAAATACGTGTTGATCAGGAAAGATCTGTTCATACCGATTACAGGTCGATCATCAGCCGGGTCCTGAGCTTTGAGGTCCTCAAAGACCAGTCTTTGTCGATAATCCACCATGTTCAGGCTTGTGGCATCAAATTCCAGGTTATGAATCAGATTTACGTACCTGTTGCATGCTCCGCCAAATGGATATGTTTTTCCTTCAAGTTCGATACGGGCTATTTCACACCGACGGTCACACTTTTCTTTTCCACCGCCGCAAATGAAAGATTTCTTGTAAATAACTTCACGATCTGCAAGCTGTTTGAGATCAAAATGATCTTCCTTTATTAGACCGAGATTTATGCGGCGGTCCACTTCCAGGGCCACACCAAAGGCGCCCATCAGTCCAGGTTCGGGTGGCACAACTATTTCCTTGCCGGTCAGTGCCGCCATAGCTGCCGGGATAGCTTCATTGTAGCAAACGCCCCCCTGCATAAAAACCTTCTTCCCGACCGGCCTGTTACCCTTGACCCTATTTGAATAATTCATGCAGATCGAGTAAACTAAACCGGCTACTATATCATTTACCGGGATCCCTTCCTGGGCGGCATTTTTGATGTCCGAACCGATAAAAGCGGCGCACTGGTCGTTGAAATTGGGTGGGTTTGTGGCCGTGTAAGCGACTTTACCAATATCGGTCACTTTAAGTCCCAGGCTTTCTTTGGCGGATTCCTCGAGAAACGAACCCGTGCCTGCGCTGCAAGCTTCATTCATCGCATAATCACTGGGCACGCCATTTGTAATATAAGTGTATTTGGCGTCCTGTCCACCGATTTCAAATATTGTGTCAACTTCCTGATCGAAATGGACCGCTGCCGCAGCGTGCGCAATGATTTCGTTTATGACGCCATCAGTCAACGCGTGGAGGCCTGCAATTTGCCGGCCTGATCCTGTAACCCCCAAACCCAATATGTTTACATCGCAGTCCAGTTGTTTAAGGAGGCTCCGGTAAACATTTCGTGAGGCCCCAACGGGATCCCCGTCTGTTCGCAAATAATCCGCTACCAGAATGGCCTTGTCGTTTTGCCTCATGAGGACGCCTTTTGTAGTTGTCGAACCGACATCAAGTCCAAGAATGACCCTGTCGCCTCCTTGAGTTATCCCTCTGGGGCGTTCCTTGAAGCTCACCATGCTTCGAAAATTGGAAAGAGGTTTCAGGAAACTGAACGCGGAACTCTTTTTCTCAAAAACATCGGTTGTTCCGGTGTAAAGCGTTGTGGGGTTATCAAGGGCCCAAATGGCTGCGCCCATAGCCTCGAAATAGGGGGCTTGTTCGGGAATAAACAGGTCCTGAATTTCCTGGGACAGATAATGAATCATCGTCTTGTTGAGCGATGAACCTCCTACAATAGCCACCGATTTCTTGGGCAGCTTTTTCAATAGTTCAACGATCTTGCTGGACATCATCATCGCAAGACCTGACACGACCTGATCTTTGGGAATACCTTTATTTAAAGCGTGAGTGCAGTCACTCTTACAGAAAACCGAACAACGTCCTGAAACCTTGTGTGGATGCTCTGAAACCCCTAGATGCTTGACATCCTTAAGGCCTATGTTCATTCGTCCGATCTGTTGCAAAAAAAATTCGCCCGTGCCTGAAGCGCACTTGTTACCTGTCTGGATCCCCTGGATCTTGTTCTCCTCGTCCAGGTGATAGACCATAAAAGTTTCGCCGCCCGCGCTTACGAGGACCCTGTATTTGCTTGTATCGGGCAATGCAAGAGAAGCGGCCTTCTCTATGGCTTCGGGTTCCGAGATGGTTGTCAGTCTTATGAAATTGATGAATTTTCGTCCGGTTACCGCTAACGGGATAGTTTTAATGTCCGGTATACGTTCGAGAGCCTCCAGGAGTGTCTTCCGTGGATTTCCTTCGTGAGTAATCGTCGTCGAGTCAACAACCGAAATGCGATTTTTCTGACGCCGTACGCGACAAATACTTAACGTCGAAGCTCCCAGGCACATGCCAAGCGCTTCCATCAGTTTATCTCCATATAAGTAGCTGTTGATATGTCCTATTTTTGAGGGTCGCCAAAATTAATTTCAGCAATGCCGCTCTTCAATGTATTCCAAGTGGCGCCCCTAACGCAACAATGCGCGAAAAATTTTAATCCGAGCCGCCATGAGAATCTGTTTTGTTAATTTTTACAATTAAGAATAACATTCTAATATGGTTAATATTAATCTTTACAATAGCGCTTTTAACGAATAATAAATGAAAAAAAGAGTGACAAAGCTCCCCTTTTCAATACATTCTACATTTGTTTATTTTATTGGTTAAAGACAAGGAGGAAAAACTTGGTGAAAAAAATCTTGATGCTGTTAATTGTTTTAGTGACCACATTTGGACTCACTTCCATAGCTTTTTGTAGTTGATCCGGTTGCTTCCCCTCCTGGTCAGGAGGATCGTCAAGCTCTTATTCCAGCGACTCATATTCGCCGTATTATGGTTACGGCGCAGCGCAATATGGATACGGTTACGCAGGGCAGGCAGCAGCCCCGCAACAATATGCATATCCCCAGTCAAATCAGTCTCGTCGGCCGGCAAAGAAGTCAAACAGCAATAATCCGGGTAATTAAATTATATCCGTGTATAATTAAAGCGGGCCTTCGATGAAAGGCCCGCTTTAACTGATATATTGCTGATTATATGCAATATGTTCCAAACCGGTCTAATGAGTCCTTTAATGAATTATGAATAACCAGAATGGCTCGGATTATTCTTGTACCTCTCCGAACAGGTCAATTCCATGCGCCTTTGTTATTAACACATTTTTGATATCGCCTACCGCTACGTTTCCTGCCGTGATATAGAGTTTCCCGTCTATTTCCGGAGCTTGGTCCCAGATCCTGCCTTGCAACAAAAGCTCGGTTTCCTCTGAAAACCCCTCAATAATAGCCGCTTCAGTTTTTCCGATTCTCTTTTTGTTTTTTTTCTTTATGAACACGGAATGAAGGGAGCGCAAGGCTCGGGCTCGAACATTCTTCACTTTCTTCGGTATAGGGTCCCCGAGTTTCTCAGCGGATGTTCCTTCCTCACGAAAGTAAGTGAAAACGCCTACGTGATCTAATTCAAACTCATTGATGAAATTTTTCAATTCTTCAAAATCCGATTCCGTCTCTGAGGGGAACCCTACCATGACTGTCGTGCGAATAACTATGTTAGGTATCTTTGAACGCATTGAATCGATGAGTTTCTTAATTTGCGCGCCCCGCCAAGGACGGCCCATTGATTGGAGCACATTGTCCGAGATGTGTTGAATCGGGACATCTAGATAAGGGAGTATTTTCTGAGAATCTCGAATCAGGTCAATCAAGTCGTCATTTATCCCGCTGGGGTAAAGGTACATAAGCCTTAACCAGTCAACTCCGGAGACTTTCTCAAGTTTCTCGAGCAATTGAACGAGTCCGTTTTTTAAACCGAGGTCACGACCGTATGATGTTAAGTCCTGAGCGATCAGAATAATTTCCCTGATCCCAAGGTCTGTCAGTTCTTTGGCTTCCAGTAACATGTCGTCGATTGTTTCACTTTTAAGTTTACCCCTTATGAGCGGTATGGAGCAGAACTTGCATAAATGGTCGCAGCCGTCGGATATCCTGAGGTACGCGTAACCAGGAGTAGAAAGAACTCTCTTAAATTCGTAAACAGCTTTGTGCCCATTACCGAAAGCAAACCCTCTAAAAGGACCTATTTTTTCAGCCTGGCAGAATTTCTTTTTCGCGTCGCTTGATTCAATCAACTCGGCGACTTGGTCTATCTGGTTCGGCGCAATGAAGAGATCAACTTCGGGAAGAGAGTCATCCAGGCTTTGTCCGTATCGCAAAGGGAGACAGCCTGCGACTATAAGGAACGCGTTGGGATTTACTGAAGCGCTATCCAATATGGATGAAATTGATTCTTCCACCGCCGGTTGAATGAAGGAGCATGTGTTTATAATTATAATCTGAGCTTTTTCCAGGTCCTGCGTATGTTCGTATCCTGCGGCGAGCATAGTGTGAAGGATTTTCTCGCTGTCAACACGATTTTTAGGACAACCCAGACTTGTCAAATTAAAGTGTTCAATTTTTTTCACTGAAGGAAGCTTCCTTAATTTGCGGGAATATGACGGCTACTTGCGGGCGGATTTTATTTCAAACCGAGAATCAGGGATCGATTTCAAGAAGGTTATATTAAAAAGATCAAATCTATTATAGTTACCCAACGCATCATAAATTATGGCCCGATTGATTGTAAACCGCTTTTTATCTACCCCCAGGACTATTTTGAACCCAAGCTGAGAGTTAGAGGTGTTTGTCAATTCGAGAAAAATCATTTTGTCTTCAGGCTCAGTTTGTCTCGGTGACAATTCAATTTTGAAGTTCTTGTCCAGGGCTGATATGTTAGTAAAAAAACCGAAGAAATTCTCAATGTTTATCTCTGGGGGGACATCTCCGTTAACCTGTGATCCGTCATCATAAAAATAGACAACGTAACTCCTGCCCTTCATCACAACCTTCTGTCGCTCTGGGCTTATAACGTCCAGGGCTATATCAAGGGGTTTTCTCACATACATTTGCCCCTGGAATCTATCTCTCATGTCCATGGCCACATTTACGGTCAATTGATCGAATGAAGCGGTAAAACAACAACTTGGGTTGTATACATCCTGGATTTTCCCGACGACCTTATGAACATCAAATTTTTCAGCAATGGCCGGACCGGTCATGCAAACGAATAATCCAACCAGGAAACACTTAACAAAGGCCTTTCTTTTCAAGTTTCAAACCTTCCTATTCGCAACAAATGCGTTAAGCGATTTTTAATCATTTGCAGGTCGAAACCTTCCTCCGGCATTGGAATATTGCGCGCTCTCAACTCTGCAACCAACAAACCGAGGGAAGGAAGAGTAATTCTTAGTTCAGGATTTTCTCGTAGCTCGTAACATACTTCTCTCACTGATCCGAAAGAAATCATTTTTCCGTGATTCATTACAAGCAATAAGTCTAATACTGGAAGAAAACAATCCATATCGTGGGACACTATAACCACAGTATGTTTTCCTGTTCTGGTAAATGACCGAATTATATCATTAAGCATCGATAGAGATGGTGGATCGAGATCGGACGCGGGTTCATCAAGTACCAGAACTGATGGGTCGTTGACAAGGGCTCCGGCTATGGCGACTCGTCGCTTCTCTCCAGAGGACAGGTCAAATGGGCTTCGGTTTCTGATAAGGTCGATGTCCAAATCAACGGTAGCGGATGCTTTTCTTACGCGAAGATCTATGTCCTTCTCCGAGAATTCATACCTGCTGGTCAGCGGGAAAGCGATATCGGCAAAAACGGTTTCTTCAAATAATTGCTTTTCCGGTTGTTGAAAGACCAAGGCGACCTTTTTCCTGAGGTCAGGCCCGAACTTTTTAATATCAACTCCATCTATGGAAATTTTACCGGATGTAGGTTGGATTAGACCGTTCAGGGCCCTGGCCAGCGTAGTTTTCCCAGACCCTATTGGTCCCAACACTCCAAGGACTTTTCCTGAAGGGACACAAAAACTGATGTCCTCAAACGCCTGATGCTCAAAAGGCGTTTTACGGTTATAAAAATAGTTCAGTTTTTCGACTAGAATTTCCAATGATATCGATTGTCGCCTTTTAATGATAGAACATGATCAGTGACTTGAATAAATCAGTCTTTGACCCGCCAGGTGGGACCTTTGGGACCATCTTCAATTAAGATACCCTGTTCCAGTAACCGGTTACGTATCTCGTCAGCCAGCTTGAAATTTTTGGCCTTTCTGGCTTCTGAACGTTCCTGAACCAGGCGTTCGATTTCTTCTTCGGAAACACTGAGTTCTTTGGCGCCTAAGCGACGTAGGTTTTCCACGAATTCTGACGCCTTTTCATTCAACAGGCCAAAAACGTCACGGGCCCATCCCAATAACATCGAGCGGGAATTTTCCAACAAAAGTGGGGCTGGAATTTTTCCCCGGTCTCCCAATGACTCGGTCTGTAATCTGTTGACAGCCCTAGATGCTTCAAATAACAGAGCTAACCCTCGTGGCGTGTTGAAATCGTCATCCATCACTTCCTGAAACTTTGAATCCAGGTCGGTCAGTTCTTCCGGTAGATCATCCGATTTGCCGTCCATGTCAATTAGCTTGTCGAGTACTAATAATGCCCCATATAGTCGTTCGAGTCCGACAAAGGCTTCCCTGATAGATGTATCGTTGAAATCGAGTGGGCTTCGGTAATGGCTCGACAGCAAAAACAGCCTGAGAGCCTCTGGATGAATCTCGTTCAATATGTCCCTTATATTCAGGACATTTCCCACAGATTTGGACATTTTCTCTGAACGGATGTTAACAAAGCCGTT
>JAJYDQ010000043.1 GCA_021777225.1 Deltaproteobacteria bacterium | reverse complement strand
GAAGGTGTCAGATGGCTGAACTGCCAAAAGTGAAGTATTCGGGTAAGATACGCGAGGTGAGGATAGGCAAGCCGGGCAAGGAAGTAGTGGTTGGCGGGGAGACCGGCTACAGTTTTTATAGTTTTGAGGGTGAAGGGCCGAATGTTCCCAAGCTAGCTCTTCAGGTTCTGGACATAGAACCTGAGGAGTGGGCGGCTGAGGCGTTAGCGCCGTATGAGGGGGTTACCTCTGATCCCGTGGCATGGGCCAGGAAGTGTGTGGATGAGTATAAGGCTGACCTGGTTTGTTTGTGGTTGGCGGGCACGGACCCCAATGGTAAGAACTTATCTGCGGAGCATGCGGCGGAGGTAGCGCGCAAGGTAGCCGAAGCGATAGACGTTCCGTTAATAGTATGGGGTGTGTCTAACGAGGCTAAGAACACTGAAGTTCTCAAGGCGGTAGCAGAGGCGTGCGCAGGGCACAATGTTGTTTTGGGTCCTGTAACGGAAGGCAATTACAAGCAGATAGGCGCCGCTGCGATAGCTTATAAGCATTTGGTAGCCGCCAATTCGCCTATAGACATAAATTTGGCCAAGCAATTGAACATCCTGCTTGAAAACCTTGGGGTGCCGTCCGACAAGGTATTGATAGATCCTACAACTGGATCGGTCGGTTATGGCATGGAATATTGTTATTCGATAATGGAACGTTTGAGACAGGCTGCGTTAACGCAGAATGACGACAAGTTACAGTATCCGATAATAAATAATATAGCCGAGGAAGTATGGAAGACAAAAGAAGCTAAGTTACCGTCGGACGCGAAATTGGGAGAAGCTTCGTTACGAGGGGTGAACCTGGAGTGCATTACAGCTCTGAGCGCCTTACAAGCGGGGTCTGATTTACTGATATTGCGTAGTCCGAAGACATTGTCGCATGTAAGGAATTATTTAGGAGCGATAATTGAGAAGACGGACTTAGCGTCCATGGGAGTTGATTTGAGTCTATCGGCCGAGCCTCCGAAAGAGGCCGCCAAGCCGAGCGCCGCTCCAGCTAAACCCGCTCCCCCCAAAGCTGAACCTAAACCAGCCCCCAAACCTGTCGAAAAACCCGCAGAAGTCGTTAAACCATCGGTTGTGGCCAAAAAGCCGACCGTCGCTGTTCCGGTGGCTCCGGCTCCAGTGGTGGCTCCGAAGGCCGTTTCTGCCCCTGTTGCGAGCATTTCGGCTGTTTCAGTTTCCGATGATTTGTCCGATGAGGATGTTCAGGATTTGAGAGAAATGGTAGCAGCGTTTCGCGCTATCAAATCTTTCATATCGGACATAGGGAGTAAGCTTTTAGGTTAATCGTCGATCCAGAATTTCTGTATTCAAGGCAAAAACAAAACCCTATGTTTCACGTGAAACATAGGGTTTTGTTTTTGGAATTAGCTGTTTACCAATTTACTTGGCGCTTGGCGCAGCTTGATCCTCTGAAGTCGCCTCACCGGACTTTTGCCCAGCGTCTCCACTTTTTTCGTGTAATGCGCCAGGCGCTTTTTGCTCCTTACCAAGGTCCTGTCCTTGAGATTGTGGAACTGCAGGCCCGCTGATAGGAGCTGTTTGTTGATTCATCAAGGAGTGTTCCTCAACCGCCATGCCTTTACTGGAAAGATAAGTCAAAACGATTGAAGTAATCATAAAAATTACTGCCGCGCCAATGGTGAACTTACTCAAAAAAGTCGCCGCGCCTGTGCTTCCAAATACAGTTTGGCTGGAACCACCACCGAATACCGCGCCAATGTCCGCCCCTTTGCCTGTTTGAAGCAATATGATCAGAATCAACGCTATACAAACAATTACATGCACTACAAGAATAATACCGGTAAGCATTTCATTCGTTCCCTTCTAAAAACCTGTGCCTTGTTCAATTATACCTAGAAAATCCTCAGCATTCAATGACGCTCCGCCAATTAGACCTCCATCAATATCAGTTTGTCCAATCAAATCCTTTGCGTTACCTGGTTTTACGCTACCGCCGTAAAGAATGCGAGTTTCTGCCGCAAATTTATCTCCCCATAATAGGGCTAGTTCCCGTCGCAAAAACGCATGCGCTTCCTGAGCCTGTTCGGGGCTTGCGGTTTTCCCTGTGCCAATGGCCCACACGGGTTCATAAGCCATTACAAAATCGACGGGATTTTGGACCTTTAAAGATTTCAATCCTTTAACCAATTGACTTTTTAAAACTTCAAAAGTTTGGCCAGTTTCTCTTTCAATTAAAGTTTCGCCCATACAAAATATGGGTATTAGGCCGTGTTTGATAGCGCTTCCAATTTTTTTGTTAACCGTTTCGTCAGTTTCCCCAAAATACTGTCTTCTCTCCGAGTGCCCAATTATAACATGAGTACATCCAATTTCTTTTAACATTGGTCCAGATATCTCTCCGGTAAATGCCCCCTTATCCTCCCAGAATATGTTTTGGCCGCCCAGTTTAATTGCGCTGTTCTCTATTTCCTTTGCCGCGCAAGCAATAGATGTAAACGGAGGCGCAATTATTACTTCACAATTTTGGCCGAGGTTTTTACCATTTTGAATGATTTGCCGAATTAAGGTTCTAGTTTCATTCCTATCATTGTGCATCTTCCAATTGCCCGCAACAATTGGTTTTCGCTCACTCATTTCACAATTCCTTTCCGATCTCCGGTGTGGAGACACTAAAATCTAATTATGATTCAAGGGCCACAACTCCAGGAAGCTCTTTTCCTTCAAGAAATTCCATGAATGCGCCCCCCCCGGTGGATATATAGGAAATTTTTTCTGAAACCCCGGCTTGGATCACAGCCCGCACAGAATCACCTCCACCAACTACTGAAAAAGCATTTGAAGCCGCAACTGCTCTAGCTATGTCCATCGTCCCCTTTTTAAAATGCGTTTGTTCAAAAACTCCCATTGGCCCGTTCCAAACAATCGTCGCAGCTTTCTGGATATGTTGCGTGAATTCATGTGTAGTGTCAGGGCCGATATCCAATGCCATTTCATCAAGACCAATTTTGTCGACCGAAGTGACTTTTGTCTTTGCGTCATTATCCATACCTGAAGCGACTATAACGTCTTTCGGTAAACAAAGTTCACATTTTTGAGCTGAAGCGATTTCCACAATCTCTTTTGCAATACCGATCATGTCATTTTCAACTAATGAGTTCCCCACTTCAAGACCTCGAGCCTTTAGAAAAGTATTTGCCATTCCGCCACCAATTAAAACCGTGTTCATCTTCGTCAAAATATTCTTCAGGACACTGATTTTATCGGACACTTTCGCGCCGCCAATAATTCCGACTACAGGGTGTCGGGGATTGTCAAAAGCCTTTTCAAGATTTTCGAGTTCCTCTTTCATCAGCAAGCCAGCCCCTTTTGTCTTGACGAGTTCAGCTATTCCGACAGTTGAGCAATGGGCCCGGTGCGCTGTTCCGAACGCGTCATTTATGTAGACATCCGCAAGCTCGGCCAATTGAGCAGAGAATTTGGGATCGTTTTTTGTCTCCTCGCTATGGAATCGCACATTTTCCAATAGGACCATTTCACCGCTGTGTAAATTATTCACCACCAACAAAACTTTGGGCCCAACACAATCATTGATAAAGCCCACATCTTGGCCCAATAGCTCTGATAATCTTGTAGCCACAGGTTTTAAACTGAGTTCAGGTTTTACCGTTCCTTTGGGTCTACCAAGATGGGAACACAAAATTACCCTGGCCCCTTTCTCAATCGCATATCTGATGGTCGGCAAAGCCCTGACAATTCTTGTATCATCCTTAATTGCGCCGTTACCATCTAGAGGCACGTTAAAATCAAACCGGCAAAAAACCCGCTTATTGAATAAATCGAGGTCAGCAATGCCTTTTATGGCCATATTTAAGCTCCTTATAACATCCCTGGCGCCAAGACGACAAACCGGCCCTTTGTTAAAAACACAGGGCCGGTTTGACAGTTTTTACATTTTCCCTATTTTAACTTTGCGCCGATAAAGGCCGCCAAGTCCGTCATTCTGGTTGAATATCCGGATTCATTATCATACCACGAGAGCACTTTCACCATATTGTCCCCTACTACCATAGTGGAAAGAGAATCAAAAAGTGATGAATACGTGCTATTAATAAAATCTGAACTTACCAATGGATCTTCGATATATGCCAATATTCCTTTTAAAGAACTTTCCGAAGCCTTTTTCATGGCTGCATTGATTTCACTAACGCTGGTCTTTTTCTTAAGTATAGCGGTTAGGTCGACAATTGACACGTTAGGGGTTGGAACTCGAATTGAAAGACCATCCAGTTTTCCGGCCAGTTCGGGTATGACCAATCCAATTGCCACAGCGGCCCCCGTAGTGCTGGGGATCATGTTTATAGCCGCTGCCCTGGCCCGGCGAAAATCTTTATGGACAGTGTCAAGCAGGCTCTGATCCATTGTATAGGAATGAATCGTATTCATCATCCCTCTTTCAACACCAAACTCGTCGTGTAAAACCTTTACTAATGGAGCCAGACAGTTTGTGGTGCACGAGGCGTTTGAAATTACATTGTGCTTAGAGGTGTCATAGGCAGAGTCATTGACTCCTATTACGAATGTCCCATCAATATTTTTACCAGGGGCGGAAACAATGACTTTTTTTGCGCCTGCTCGAATATGTTTTCCAGCCTTTTCTTTGTCTCTGAAGATACCTGTACATTCGAGAATTACGTCAATCTTTAGGTCCGCCCAAGGAAGATTCAACAGATCATCTGTAATCTTTAAGGCTTTAATTTCTTTGTTATCAACGACAATGGAACTATCGGTGAAGGATACATTTCCATGATATGGTCCATGCACTGAGTCATGTTTGAACAGAAAAGCCATGAGCTTAGGATCCATTTTGTCATTTACGGCCACTACCTCAATTTTCGGGTTTGCCAGAGCGCTCCGCATTACCGTCCTGCCGATGCGTCCAAAACCATTTATTGCAATTCTCACTGACATACTAAACCTCCCCAGCGGTGATAAAAAACCATTTGATATTAGTTGACTCTTGCCCAACAGTCAACGCCGAATGATTTATTTCCTTGTGTTTTCAAGCAAATTCAGCTATATGTTCATCTAAAAGAGAGATCAGCGACATCGAACCTGATTCTTCTTTTGGTCTTATTGAACTTAGGTCAAAGTGGCCATTTCAGGTATTAACCGCCTATTAGCGGCGTGAGCGTAAACGAGTATGAATAAGTTGTTGCGCACTTGTTTTGCGACCTTATTGTTGTTTACGCTAACTAGCGTCTGCTCTTTCGAATTTGGCCGGGCTCAGACCGGCGCGGCGCCTTCAAATCCTTGGAAAATAACAAGCGTTAGGGTCTGCAAGACATCTTCGGGTCCTCTAAATTCCACAATAGAAGCGATAGGCGCATACCCCGTTTATACCTTCTTTATTCCCAGACCAGTTTGGACTGTAAATGGGGCTGTGGTTGAAGCTGTGCCCGTATACGAACATGGTCGCCTTGTAGCGTTCGATCTTCTGAATTCCAGTTCTCATCTGAATTCCGGAGCCAAAAATACTGTCAAGTTTGCTTTACCCGATCATAATGGGGTTCGAGTTTTCTTCTTTGACTCCACTAAGCTCAAACCAGGAGAGTGTTACGAATTTTTCTAGTTCTGAAAACTCTCCCTCCAGCCGTGTGCCTACGGTGGGCACTTTGCACAAATTGACTTAAACAGAGTAGTGCTCAAGTAACGATCTCCCCGATCGGGCAAAATGCAAACAACTGTTCCACAATTCATGCTCTTGGAAATCTGGACTGCCCCGTACACTGCAGCACCGGCGCTCATTCCAACAAAAATCCCCTGAGTCAACGCCAACCATCGAGTTGTATCATATGCCTGTTCATCATTGACTTTAATGATTTCATCGATTCTAGATGGTTCATAAATTTTAGGCACTATGGCTTCAGTCATATTCTTTAAGCCTTGTATCGTATGTCCCTTAACCGGCTCGACACCAATAACCTTTATGGCCGAATTTGTTTCTTTGAGGCGTCTAGATATACCCATCAAGGTTCCCGTGGTACCCATGCCGGCAACAAAGACATCAACATCATTTTGTGTCTGTTCGAGTATTTCAACGCCCGTGGTCATATAGTGCGCCTCCCAGTTGTAAGGGTTTTCGAATTGGTTGGGCATGAAATATTTTTCCGGCTCAGATTCATAGATTTGTTGGGCGCGTCTTATCGCTCCATCCGTGCTTTCACATGATTCCGTAATTTCCAGTTCCGCCCCGAACGCTCTCAGTGTGTTCCTTCTCTCCAAACTGACACACCCCGGCAAGGTAAGAAGACACCTGTAGCCTTTACAGGCGGCGACCATTGATAATCCGATACCAGTGTTTCCAGACGTGGGCTCAAGTATTATTTTTTCTTTGGTTATTAGACCTTGTTCCTCAGCCTTTTGGATCATGTAAACAGCTATTCTGTCCTTTATGGACCCGCCCGGGTTATTGCCTTCGAGTTTTCCCAAAATTCGAACCCGATTGCCCCTGTTGGGATCCTCAATTTTAACTAACGGTGTGTTCCCGATTAAATTCAGAATACTCATTTCAAATTTTTCCCAAAATATTTATATACGCCTGATCCGTTGATAGAACCCATATAAATCAATTCATCAGAGACTAAGCCGTCATTTCATTCAGCAAAACCTCTTGCGCACTCACCAACTTAACATTTACCAGACATGTGAGAAAAGAGTTTTTGATCATAAACTTGAGGCAAATCCCAAGCTGCGTTCCCTTTGCATTCTTGCTTGATATATCAACCGATATTTTATATAATATCACAAATATCCTTACCTAACTGGAGTTTTTCTTATGAAGGGCTTTTTTAGTCTTAAGCGTGTATTTTTGTACGCGCTTTTAACAGCTCTTCTATATTTGCCTCAAGCTATTATGTGCACCTTGGCTGAAGCTTCTTTTGATATTTCTCAAGATGCTTTCACAATATCAAATGCGCCCGGTTACTGTTTTGCTATAGCGGCTTTCGCTCGCTGGTACTACTTGAATAAACCGGACGGTCTTCCGTTGCGTAAGATGCTGGATAACAAAATCCAAACGAAAATCGCAAAACAATTGCAGGAATTTTATAGCAAGAATCTGGTCAGAATTCAGGCGGATTTTTGCAACAGGTATAACGGAAACAATTCTGAACCTTTTCGCAGGCTTGTTAGTGGTCTAACCGCAGGTGAACCTCGTTTAGTGCTGCTCATGAACAGAGGATCATCCGGCGCTGTTTTGCATGCAGTTCTAGCCTTCGCCTGGCTTCCGGAGAAAAATCTTCTCAAGGTTTATGATCCGAATTACACGAGCGAAGCCCGATATATAGATCTTGGTAACAATGGATACACATCATTGGATATCACGTATCACGCGATCTGCTTTCCTGAAGCCCTTGAATACCATGATGGTTTAATGAGGAAAATTAAATACCTGTATTCAGCTTTCGCGTCATCCAAACCCTCGCGTATTGGCATTGGCCCAATAGCTAAACCTCGATTTCTCAAGGCGTCGGCGCCTGGAAGCAATGTTCGTTTGGCCCCGGCTCGTTAGGGACCCTGTTCATCTAAAAGCCAAAAGCTATTCCGCCTGTAAAGCCAGTCATATTGTAAAACCATTCATTGTTTAATTCCTGATTGTCCTCAATTGAACTCACAAGACGATTTGTGAATCCAAGACTCAATCTTATATCAGGGTAAATTTCCCAATTTGCGTAAAGTTGAAAGCTGGAAATCAAGCCAATTGTAATGAGATGCATTCCTTCCCACTCAGCTTTGAAGTCTAGCCCATAGGGCGCCAGGAAGCGCGCTTGAACACCGATGGTAGGAAACGTCGCGTCAAGTCGTCTATTGTTAGATGTATTTGGTCCTTCTTCGTTTTCACCATTTAGAGTCACTCCGCAAAGTATATAATGAATACCTATTGATGGGCAAATATTCCATGAATCAACATCAAAGAATTTGTATGCGTATGTAAATCTTAACCAGTTAATGTCAGCTCGGGTATCCACAAGAGAATTTTCCGGATACAACCTGTTATGAAAGAGTAGGTCACGCTGAACTCTTTTCAGCCCTGTAGCTAGGCACATGAAGTAATCCAAGTCCAAATAATGGCTATTAAGGATTTCCGCATCTGTAAAAATTTTTACAGATTCGGTCTGGTCCGCTCCGAGATCAGGTCCCAAAAAAATACGTGCCCCTGACCCTGGCCGACCCCCGGCTGGTATGACAAAATCACCCGCTACCCATTGGTAGCCCCACTCAATACCTGAGAAGAATCTTCCCCATGAAGTTAAAGTAAAAGGTTCTTGAGCCAACGCGTCACAAAGTGAACCACTCATACCCCAAATTAGTATTGACATTAAAACGAGGGAGATTTTCTTTACGCCCATATTTGAAACCACCTTTCATGCAATGGCGGTCAGTTGCCCCGGTTTATATAATTTTCGCACTTCGGCTTCAACTGATAAATTCCATTATTCTTCAATATTACCCAAAAAGGAAAACGGGAACTTTCAAGTTCCCGTTTTCCGGCGTGAGACATTCAAAAGTCAAATCCATGTAACAGGTGGTGTTTGGTTATGCCTTTTCCTCCGAAGCGCGTTATATGTTAGCATTGACAACGCCAACAATTCTGATCAATATTTATTATCTCTTGTTTTACCGCTTAACGACAAATGACAATCTTTTCATATTTTCCGAAACCAAGGAATTATGAAATCAATCATGCTTGGCCAACTATGCTGGTATTAGGACGTGGTCCTGTAGTTTCTGTTTTAAGTTCCTCTATGATCGTCGCTATTTCAGCGTGAAGCACTTCAAGTTGCCAGTTAAAGTAAATGTCTTCACCAAAATCTCTGAGAAGCTGCTTTTGCGCCGTTATGTAGTCCTTAACTTGCACGGCCCCTGAAAAAACATGAATAGGGTTTATAAGTGTGGCAATAACTTCTTCCTGACGTTCTTCTTTTTTATTCTCTTTATTACTTTTCTGGCTCATGTTTAAATTCCTTTAAGATTTTCATGCCAGTTTAGAAAGCAACTATGGCGCCAAACCTATAGATTTATGAAAACAAGTCATAAGTTCAGCAGGTTATAGTTAGATTTTCGATTGTTTTGCTTTCATTCATTGTACAACTTCCGACACTTTGATATTGATCATCTTAACGTTATACAGTGTTTTCAATATCATAACAGTTATGTACAAAATCGGACATGCCTGCCGATTCTCGCGCGACACTCCAGCTCTTCAGTTTGTTTGACGGACTAACCCTATATAATTATATTGACCATATAGAATAATGAAAGTTCACAAGAAACTTTTTTTCTTCATAAAATCAAGACATATAAATGACATAGAGGCCCTTAGGGCATACTTTCAAGGAATATGAAAGACAAACCCGTTAAAAAACCACAGATATCGACAGGTCTTTTTTTATTTCATGGTGATGACTTTTTGATCAAAGAAAGAGTCTCATACCTGATTGATTCGATTCTGGACCCAGCCTCAAAGACGACTAATCTAAAGACTTTTGATGGCTCCAGTTTAGACATGGGCGATCTAATTTCTTATTTAATGAACAGACCCTTGTTCGGGGGAATACGCGCTGCGCTTGTGGAACAGACTCCCTTATTCACGAATAGGGCTAACATCACAAAAACCTTAGGTCGTATTGTTGACTTATGGAAAACCGGAGATTCCAAGGCGGCTTTTCGGTTTCTGAAACAATTGGCGGTTTCCCTTGATCTCGTTCCCGCAATCGGGAATTTGCCCAATGATTGGTTAAAAGAAGTAGATGAGGCGTCGAGTCTGGATCCCTCAGACCGTGAATTGCTCATGCAAGCAGCGGCAACCTTTGCTAATGAATTTTCAGGGTCAATGTCATCAGGTGATGAAAATATCCTCGTGGATCTACTGCAAAATGGCTTACCTCAGGACACCTGTTTAATTATGACCGCAAATTCTGTCGATAAAAGAAACTCTCTTTTAAAAATTTTTCAGGAAAAAGGACAAGTTGAAGAACTAAAGCCAAGAGTTGATAGATCGTTTGCAAAACTTGATAGAAATTATTTCCAAAGTTTAGTTAAAGACTTTCTGCGAACTCATGGGAAAACTATTACGTCTGAGGCTATGGAACTTGCTTTTTCAAAATCAGGTAAAGACCTTAGACGTATCAGAAGTGAATTACAGAAAATCGTGTCTTATCTGGGCGAACGTTCGGAGATAACGGTTTATGATGTTAAAGACCTTTTTCTGGATTTTCACGAGGCGGCTTTTTTTGACTTATCAAGAGCAATTCGGGAATCAAACCCTGAAAAATTGTTGATAGCGCTTCATGAAAATCTCAAAGCAGTAGATCATCCATTGCAGACACTTGCGGTTATCGCATCTGAATTCCGTAAACTCATAGCGGCCCGTGAGTTGCTGTTTACGAGTTTCAAGTCAACCTGGAAATCGAATCTGTCTTATGACAGGTTTGTCTCCATAGTCGCAAGAGTCAGGCAGGAAACTTCTTCGGAAAAATTAAACAAGAGCAAGTTCAATCTATTGAATCAAAAAGATTTTCCTCTTTTTCAACTATTAAAAACGGCTCAGGCCTTTCCTCTTGACAAATTAAGGCGAGTAATGGAAATGATTCTGGCCGCGGATATGCAAATTAAGTCTTCAAAGTTAGGCTCTTTTGCTCCTGAAATTATTCTCGAAAATCTGGTTTTGGCAATTTGTGACTCAGACAATCACGGCCCACATATTCCTGGTTAGATTTAAAAAATTGGCCTTGCTTTGTTGGCTTGCGTTTTGGCCTGATTTTCGATCAACCGCCTTTTATATCGTGTCTGGAGATATGTGATGAAACCTTTTTTTGCCTCCTTTTAGGACATAGTGTTTTCAGCAGCCTGACCAATGTGAATTGTGAATATCAGGTAAAGCTTGACAGACCAGAATCTAATGATCGATTATTTTAAAAGATTGAACTTGCTCAGGACGCGGGTGGATCTTTTCTCCATTTTGTGGGAAAAAAGTTGGGGATTTGATTATAAGAAACTTTCCGGTTAAACTTCACGTCCATGGGATTCAATATGGTTTTCTTCCACACAGCAAGCGTAAAACAGTACGAGTTATAGACAACAGGGACCAATAATTTGTAAAATTGATTTGCCTTATGATTTGACACATTGGAGAGCATTTTTAACAGTTCGAGATTTTGATATAATCTTTTTGAAACACCGAGAAACGCAAAAATTCAAGGAGGATCAATGGGCGACAAAAAGGAACGCAAGGCAAAAAAGGAAAAACCTTTAGAAGATTGGACCATAAAAGAATTGCGTGTAGAAGCTTTAAAGGTGCCTAACATTCAAGGTATTCATGGCATGAATAAGCGCGAAATCATTGACTTTCTACGGGCGGAGAAGGGTCTTCCGCCTTCCGTGTCCAAGAAAAATTCGGAAGGTGTGCGAGTTTTTAAAGACAAGGTTAAACAGTTAAGAGCAAAACTTGTTCAGGAACGTAGTGATGGCGCGGATAGAAATAGACTCGATATTCTTCGACGCAAGGTTTCAAGGATGAAAAAGAGAACTCGTCAAGCATAAATACATGAAAGCTATTATCGACAAGGGGGATTCATATCCTCCTTGTAACCGAGAAATCAAATAGAGTTCGTTTATGTATTGATCCAGACCTTACAGAGCATCGTAAATTTAATATTAAGGATTACCCCGCCTCGTTGTCTTCCAAACATTTTCATGAACGAGATTCACGGACAACCTTTGAGGACATCAATCAAAAAAAAATCTTATGGCTTCAGAATTTTGATTGTTCTTGTTCTTTTTGGTCTTTTTAGCATTGTTGTAGCTTTTTCCCTAGCCTACTTTTTTATAACAGCGGAAACAGCAGGGAAATATTTGACTGCCTTGACTGAAACCAGAATTGGTAAAAAAATCAAGTATCGAGACCTTTCGATACATTGGTCAACTTACAGAAATGTCCAGATTTCCCTGTTGGAACTCAATATTATCAAACCCGACAACAGATCTGTTTTTCAGGCTAAGGAAATTGCCTTTGATCTTGATATAGGCTCTCTTTTTTTTCACTCACTAAAACTCAAGAAGCTTTCTATCGCATCGCCTACTTTGTTTTTAGAAACCGAGCAAAAGAATGATGAGAGCTTTTCCAACTTTGAAAAAACTTTAGCTGAAACATTTTGGCTGAAACCTGAAATTAGTCAATTTGAGCTGAATCAAGGCAACATTATAAATCGAAATAAATCAAATTCAGTTCGTTCCCCTGCCAAAGATCAACTTGTCTTTACCCAATTGAATATCAAGTTTCAAAATTTGAATCTTTCAGGAGTTGATTCTTTTGAAATCAGTGGACGCGCCTGCGAATCTACTCTTTATGGTTCTTTTGAAATGAAGGGTAGTTTTTCATCTGAGAATCCATTGGACAGAAATCAAACCCCCAGAATTTTCAGCGCAAAATTTTCCGATTGTCCAGTGAAACCCTTTCTCGTCTTTGTAAAGTTTTTTGGTGTGAATATACCCATTTCAGGAGCCAATTTCAGTTTCGCCGCAGATGCAAAATTTGATTCCGGTAAATGGGCATTCAGTGGAGTCTCAATTGTTTCCGGTGGTTTTATACAATCGAATCAACTTATCAAATCCAGGGTCCCGATAGATAAAATCGGAACTCGATTTGCAGGTGACCTGACGGACAAATTAATTAGTCTGGATTTGCAGGAAATAAGTTTACCCGGAGTGGTGGCTTCACTGAAAATCCAGGTCAAAGATAGACAGAAAGCCAATTCAACATTAGCAGTAACGATTTCCAGAGCAGAGATTGATCTTAAAAGAATATCAGATTTTCTGCCATTGAGTTTGTTCCCGGTTTCCGAGCGGGATCACATAAAAAAGGCTGAGTTAAAAGGACACGTTCAAATTGTCAATTCATTCTGGAGTAACGACCTGGATTCGTTTCGAAAGGGAAACTTCCAAAATGCTAACATGGGATTTGACATTGTTCTTGGCAATGTGTCAGGTTTTGTCCCAGGATGTTCATCCCCTATCAGTGAAGCAACCGGGTTTGTTCGCTTAAATACGACAGAAGTCCTTTTTAAGGGAATAAACTTATCTCTGGGAAATTCTCCTGTGGTAATAAACGGTTGGATTTCCAATTTGAAAACAAAGCCAACTGTCGATTTATTTGTGTCCGCGAATGCTCATGCTTCCGACGTTCGTGATGTGCTAGCGCATAAGCCTTTTTCTCAAAGATTTGAGCCCATCTTCAAAAATATTCTTGAGGCTCAGGGGACTGCCGCCATAACTATGGATGTAAAAGGCGCTCTATCCGACCCATCTCTTACTGGTCGTGTGAGACTCGAGGAAATTCAGTTTAGACTTGACGGATTGTCGTTACCTATAAGAAAACTGGTTGGTGATATTCGGTTTAGAGGCGCTAGAGTCAGTATTTCCGGAATCAGAGGTTTAGTTGGGGATAGTCCTTTCGAATTTAAAGGGGACGCGTCTCAATCCGATTGGAATCTCAGTCTGGATTTTAAGCTTGGGGGTGTGGATATACATAAATTTGGCGTGGTTCCAAATGGCTGGAATCTGGCTGGCAATGCTCCTTTCTCTATCAATGTTAAAGGTAAACCAACAAATCTTGTTTTCTCTGGGAGCATCGATCTTTCTCCTTCTACAATAGTCTACGAGCCTTTTCTAAGAAAAATGAATGGAACAAGCGCTAAAGTTGAATTCTCAGGGATTAGGAATCGTGAAGGGTTATCTGTAGAGGAAGCCTACTTGATATCAGAAGCCGGCAGAATATCAGCAAAGGCCTTTTTCAAAGACGATGGGAAATTTCTTGTCCTTGTTAATTTACCACCTAAAGGAATCCCAACATCTTCTCTTATCCCATTTGCAGATCCTGTATTGGAGTTGCAAAGCGGCGGAAGATTGGAAGGGGATTTTTCGATAAGAAAGGAAAAAAATCAGGGACCAAATTTTGAAGCTAATATAATTTTTAGCCATGTTTCTATGAGGTTACCAAGATTTAGGAAAGCCACTGAAGGATTAACTGGCGTTTTTCAAAGCAAGTCTAAGTTCATAAATGTTACCATCGAAAGGTCCCGAACTGGAAGCTCATTGATCGCAGGAAATTTCTCAATAATGGACGGGGAAAGTCCCCGGCTCAAATTTGTCATAGAATCGGAATTTATGGACACCACGGACTTCACCGCTCCACCAGGTGAAACAGGTTCTGTAACATGGCAAGAATGGATACAGACCAATCCGCTAATTCGATTTCTTGCAAAGTGTAAACTCTCCGGAAACGTTCACGTCCTCAAAGGTAAAACTGAACTCAGATCTTTTGATGATTTCCGCTCTGAACTTAATGGAGTTTCTGGTTTGGTAAAAGTGCAAAAATGGCAAATGAACTTTGCGGACGGTATTTTGAGGGGAAGCGCCGACTTTGACATCAAGGCGCAAACGATCATTCCCTTAAAACTTGATTTTCAAGGTGAGAATCTTAAATTTGATAGAATTTTTGTCTCTGATCCTCAAAGAGTAAAGGTCGATGGGAACATGAGCGTCCATGGAAAAATGCAATGGAAGCTTCGAAAAAGTGTTGAAAATCATGGGATTTACAAAACAGGTATTTTTGATGTTGTATTAACAAATGGAATTATTTATAGATTTGAAATCCTGTCCAAACTTTTTTCCCTAATTAATTTGGGTTCATTGATTAGAGGGCGTCTCCCTGACTTCATAGGCCAAGGTTTACCATATCAAACAATTACGTGGAAAATGGTAGTTTTTGATAACAAATGGCAGTTCAGAAATTTAAAATTATTGTCGGACGCGGCCAGAATTGATGGTTCAGGAATGTATTTCAGTGATCAGAACCGAATAGATTTTAAGGTGCAGGTATCGCCTCTGGTAGGATTGGACGCCATTGTTTCGGGTATTTTTGGTAATTTGATCACTAAAGATGGAAAGATATTGACTACGACTTTTAGAATTCGAGGTCTTTACAGTTCACCTGACATAAGACTTGAGCCATTTGAGAATTTAAAAATGGAAAATTAATATCCGAACAAATTTTCCTGAAAGAATCTTTTCGCCTGTCCGAAACTTTTTCTATGAGCCATACAAGGTCCATGTTTTAAAATGGCAAGTCTATGTTCTTTAGTTCCATAACCTTTATTTTTGTCGAATCGATATTCAGGAAACTTTTCGTGTAATTTCAGCATTATCAAGTCACGTGTTACTTTCGCCATCACACTAGCCGCAGCTATTGAAACACATAATCTATCACCTTTAATAATCGGGATTTGGGTGATATTCAAATCAAGGGATATAGGACCATCAATTAACAGCAACTCAGGCTCAAACTCCAGTCCCTGAACCGCATTTGTCATTGCCAATCGTGTCGCTTGAAGAATATTTATCGAATCAATTGTTTCAGAAGAGACTATACTTACGTTCACACATCGGGCTTGTTGTTTGATTTCATAAAAAAGTTTTTCTCGTTGCCTTGGGGTAAGAAGCTTTGAATCATTGAGGCCTGGTATGTTTGAATCAGCTTTTAAAATTACAGCGGCCGCTACCACTGGTCCTGCCAGTGGTCCACGGCCCGCTTCATCTATACCGGCAATTTTTTTAACGCCTGACGCGTAACCTTCACATTCGTATTTATTATCAGGCGGCATTCCTACAAATTAAAGACTTGCAATTTTTTCTTTAATCCTCGCTGCCTTACCTCTAAGTTTTCTAATATAATAAATTTTTGATCGTCGGACTTTCCCTCGGCTTACCAATTCGACTTTGTCAATTAAAGGGGAATCATGAGGGAAAACTCGTTCAACACCAATTCCATACGAGACTTTTCGCACAGTAAAGCTTGAACCGGCGCCTTTTCTGTTTATTCCTATAATTACACCCTCAAAGACCTGAATTCTTTCCCGGTTACCTTCTACAATTCGAACATGAACTTTTACGGTGTCACCAGACCTGAAGTCTGGAACGTCCATGCGAATTTGTTCCTTTTGCAACTGTTCCAAAATATTCATAACTCACTCCACTTAAGCCGTTGATTCTAATTCAATTTCCTCTATTATCCGTTTCATTTCGGCGTCGGCCTTTATGGATGCTACCAAGTCCGGCCGATGCTCCATGGTTCTCATTAGAGACATTTTTCGTCTCCAGAGACGAATTTTTTCATGATGTCCCTCTAACAGGACATTAGGCACTTCAAATCCTTCAAATTCCCGGGGCCTCGTATATTGAGGGTACTCCAGGAGACCGTCATAAAATGACTCTCCGCCGATTCGACTATCAGAACCCAGCACTCCAGGGATCAATCGGATAATTGCGTCCACTAAAACTGTCGCAGCCGTTTCACCACCCGACAACACATAATCACCTACTGAAATTTCATCACTTACGAAATATCTTACTCTCTCGTCAATACCTTCGTAACGACCGCAAATTAAAAGCAAAGAGTTTTTGCTGGATAATTCTTCTACGATCTCCTGACTCAGTTGTCTGCCCTGTGGTGTTAACAGGATTACGTGAGCTTCTTTTGTTGAATTTTGGACGTAGCGTATACCTCGTACGATAGGTTCCGGTTTCATTATCATACCGGTACCACCACCATAGGGGTAATCGTCAGTGGTCCTTCTGGCGTCATCCGCAAATTGTCTAAGATCAATTGCCTGAATTCTTGCCAGACCCATTTGAATGGCCCTAGCCGGATTTCCGTACGCTAAAAAAGAATCAAAAATATATGGGAAAATCGTTAATATCTGGATGTCAATCATCTGGACCCATGCCGGTCAAGAGATCCACAATTATCTGATTTCCCTTCACGTCAATTGTCTTGACGATTTCGTCAATCAAAGGAACAAGTATCTCTTTAGTTTCGGTCTGAACCTGAAGGATATCATGCGCAGATGTTCTCAGCAAAGATTTAACAATGCCGAGTTGTCTTCCCTGCATATCGTAAACTGTCAATCCTGTCAGTTCAAACCAGTAATATTCATCATCAGCTTTATCTGGAAAGAAATCCGCTGAAACTCTAACCAACCTACCACATAATTTTTTAGCGCTTTCAAAACTGTCTATACCTTTAAGAAATACAGCTACCAAATTTTTATTATCGCGAACTTTGTCTACTTCAAAACAATCATTTTCGAAAAAAAGAAAAGGAAAGTTTTTGAAAATTTCGGGCGATTCCGTGTATGGGTATATTTTCAGTTCACCTTTTAATCCAACCGGCTTTAAGGCCTTACCTACAACAATTAATTGATCAGCGCTCATTCATCGATAGAAATTTCCAGGATTCTCCAGTAGCTTTTTGATTATTCCAAAATTTCCAATGAAACTTTCTGTTTTCTCTTGGTAGACGCCGAATTTAGCACAGTTCTAATGGCTTTGGCTGTACGGCCATGCTTACCGATTATTCGTCCCAGGTCAGTAGGCGCAACTTTCAATTCCAGGATTAAACCCATTTCTTCGTCTTTCTCAGACACTTTTACCTCATCTGGATGCTCAACCATAGTTTTCACCATGAATTCAACTAGTTCTCTCATGCTAAACCTCATGGAACAAAATAATTTTTCCTCTAGGTAAAACTATAAAATGGGCTGGCTGAACGGGTTACACTGCCGGAGTTGGCCGGTTGACGTTTTTAATTAGCCTCTTTACGGTGTCCGTAACTTGCGCGCCTTTGCTAATCCACTCTTCTATGGCATCTTTCTTCAGGTTGATACCACTAATCTTGTTGCTTGGGTCGTATGTTCCGAGAGTTTCAAGGAAACGGCCATCTCTGGGATAAATTGAGTCGGTGACTACAATCCTGTAAAATGGTCTTTTTTTTGAGCCATGTCGTGACAGTCTGATTTTAACAGCCATTTATTTTAGAGCCTCCAATAATCGAGGGATGATTGATCCATAATCGTACAATTTTATTTCAGTGTTCGTACGCAGTCAAGCAATTTTGAGTCAGTTTGACACATTATCCGGAAAACGTACCATATGATGGTCACTGCCTAATGCAAATAGGACCATTTTCAGTTTGTTGCGTCTTTCAAAAACTAGCTCGTTTATTTTGCGGATATTTGTTTATGGCTCCTGACAAATGCATATTGTTCGCCGTGTCGCGTGCGTTTTAGGGTATAAAAATTAGCTCAATGTTTTTGATGTGGAACAGACGCGTCTCTAGACTAGTAAAATTCTGACTCAAGTTACAGTCAGCGCCAGTGTTTTGTTGGAAAATAATTCAGATCATGTTCAGTTCTTTCTCAAGTAAATTTAACAAATTCTATGATAGTTGCATATAAAATCATAACTATATCATTGATTGGAAATACACAATGCGGTGTGTAGTTACAGGCGCTACCGGCTTTATAGGGAGCCACTTGACTGAATCCCTTTTGGACAATGGTTTTGAAGTACTCTGTCCGGTTAGAGACACTAATCGACTGCGTTATTTAAAACCTATTGAAGCACGAGTCATAACCTTCGAAAATCTTGAATATGAATTAGCTGAAAACAATAAACTCGATTATGTGTTCCATCTGGCTGGAGTGACCAGAGCCCTGGATTACAATGGATATCGAGTCTCCAATGTAGACCTGACAAAACATTTTTTAGATCTCGTTCTAAACAAAGTTGACTTAAAATTCTTCAAACGATTCGTGTTTGTAAGTTCCCAAGCAGTTAGTGGTCCCGCGTCGGGTCCTGATTCGTGTATTACCGAACATGACCCACCAAATCCTGTTTCCCTCTATGGACGTTCCAAAATAGAAGCGGAAACCCTTGTAAGAGAGTATGGTAGTCATATTCCCTACGTTATAATAAGACCTTCAACTGTTTTTGGCCCTCGCGACATTGACGTGCTGGGAGTATTCAAATCATGTAAGTATCGAATAGCCCCTTGTTTGATTGGTAAAGATCGTAAAGTCAGCGTCATCTTCGTGGAAGACCTTGTAAGAGGCATTAAGACAGCGGCTTTTTCAGAGCGTAGCATTCGAGGGACCTATTTTATTACAGACCCGGAACCAGTGGTATGGCGCGATTTCATATGGGAGATCGCTAATGTAATGGGGGTTCGTGTATTCATCTTACCTATACCAGCGTTCATTCTCAGGTCGTGGGGTCTTGGGGCTGATATTCTTGGTAAGTTCTTAGGCAAACCTTTTTTGTTTCGTACGGAAAAAATAGACGAAATGGATCAGTGGTTCTGGGTTTGTTCGTCTGAACGAGCCCGCAACGATTTTGGCTGGGCCCCGCAAAATTCATTAAGAGACAATTTAAAGAAAACTTTTGATTGGTACAAAAAGGAAGGATGGTTGTAAAAGCTTATTTATAGGTTCAGTCTTTTTCTTCTCTCATTTTTCCAGCTTGCCAAGAACATTATTAGCAATCTCTGGATACAATTTTTTCATACAGTCAGGACACATACTATGGCTGAATAGGGCCTCCGAGTGATCCCTTATGTATTCTTCGACCTGGCGCCAATAGCCCTTGTCATCGCGTATCTTCTTACAGGAAGCGCAAATGGGAATAAATCCACTGAGCTTCTTCACTTGAGCAAGAGCGTTCTGAAGCTCGAGTATCAGGCGCTCTTTTTCCTCTTCTATACGCTTACGCTCCGTGATGTCCGATACTATTAATCGCGCAAAGGTAGAACGCCCTTCTTTGTCCTCTACCGCCATGCCGTCCACTTGAGCATAAAACTCACCGCCGTTATGCCTGATGAATCTGAGTTCGCATATTAGTTTTTCGTGCGTCGCGAAAATTTGTTGGAACTTGGAATAAAAACTATCCGAATCGTCTTTGAAGACAAAACGAGAGATGGGGTTTCCAATGAGTAACATCCTGTCCACTCCCAACAAATGGGTAGATGCGAGATTCGCTTTGTGAATAATCCCTCGGTTGTCGACCGTAAGGTAGCCTACGGGAGCATAGTCATAAAGTTCAATGTACTTGTCGTGCGCCATTTGTAAAGCAAGTTGAGCTTCACGTAGCGCCTCGTTCTGCATTTCCAGTTGAACCTGGTGAACCTGCAGCTCGTGAACAAGGCTTGTCAATTCTTCGGAGGATAATCTAGGAGTATCAGAAAGAGCCGCAAGCTTCTCGTTTACTATGGCTTCGGCCCCCCTTCTCATATCATCTACAGAATTATCCTTATTATCCACGACGTCCTCCCAACAGTGATCCCTTGTCCGGGGCCTCCGTCATTTGTTCTCATCTTTGGAAAGATCCTCAAACGAGACGAGAATCATCTCCTTTTCCTCGTTGACATCCGATACTTGTCGAGCATTTAGCACAAGTTTTCGTGTGCCTGTTTTTCCGAAGTCATGCTCGACAATAAAGTCATCAATGGCTTTCTTTTCTGGCACAATCTTTTCCAACAAATTCCTAAGTTCCGGAATGTCCCATGCCTTACTATCAAGCTCAAACAGCGACCTGCCCACTATCGCTTCCTTTGCAGTCATGAATTTATGGTAAAAAGCAAAATTCGCTGACAATATCTTCAAATTAGTGTCCAACACCATCAAGGGAGTACGTACTGTGTCTACAACGCTTTCAGCAAATTTCTGAGCCGCTAGGGCCCGGCCTTCGATAACCTTGAGTTTCGTGACATCATTGAAAGTCACCACTACGCCGTCTATTACATTATCAGAGGTCCTGTACGGCCCTATACGAATTGTGTACCATTTATTATCCTTTGTTTGAATTTCCATTTGTCTGGGCGCAAGGGTCCGTAGAACTTCTGTCGCGTCTTCAAACAGTCTGTCATAATGGGTTTTTGACACGACATGGCTGACAGGGCGGCCTACATCTGTCTTTATGAGATTCATGAATTCAACCATGGCCGGCGTAAAACGACGAATATTCAGATCGCTATCCAGGTATAGCGTCCCAATTCCGGTGGAGGCCAGCAGATTCTGCATGTCGTTGACCTCTCGGGTAGACTCATCTATCTTTTGCTCAAGTTCTGCATTAACAGTGATCAGCTCTTCGTTTACGGATTGCAGTTCTTCTTTAGAGGTCAACAGCTCCTCGTTGGTGGATTGCAGTTCCTCATTGGACGACTGGAATTCTTCGGTGAGAGACCTGAGTTCCTCATTGTATGCCTCTTTTTCTGAGAGGACGTTCTGGAGATATTCCTTCGCTGTTTGAAGTTCCTGCTCCAATTTCAGGATGTGTGGAGACTCTTCGTCCTGAATTGAGGCTGATTTTCTTTTCCTTCTTCTCGTGGTTTTGTCAACTGGAACGTCTTCAAAAACCACCATGAGCAATCCTTTGATGGCAGGTTCTTCCAACACTGGTCTCACTATCAAATTGATTACTTGCTCGTCCCCATTTGTCTTTACATTCAGTCTTTCCTGGCGGACTTCCTTGTCTTCGGTAACCGCTTTTCTTATTGCGCTCGCAAGCTCGAACCGCAGACCCTCTCTTGCCATCGCCAGCAGGTTCAGGTTCGCCTCACCAGGCGCAATTTCGAGGTACTTGCCGGAGCGGCCGTGAACATAAAGGATTTCGCCTTTTTCACTAATTATGACGGCGCAGGGGCTGAAGCTCTCCAACAGGATTCTTTCCGTTAGTTCCCGGAAACCGGGTTTCTTGCTCATCTTCATAGGCTCCTGTCCTCGTGAGGTTATAAGATTGTCCGCCGCTAGCTGATCTGAAGCAGACAGTAACAAAGTCTTGGCTGGGCTAGCCGATTCCAGGCGCTTGTAAAGTTTCCATTTTCTGTCCACAGTTGAAAAATCCGCGGACTGGTCTCCGACAGTTTCCGCAGTCCCAAGAAAAAGGAGACCTTGGCGAGCCAGGGAGTAATGGAACAGAGCAATGACTTTTTTCTGGGTATCAGGATTCAGGTATATGAGAAGATTCCGGCAACTGATGAGATCAATCCTGGAGAATGGCGGGTCACTTACCACATTGTGAACAGCGAAAACGATAATGTCTCTTGTGTCTTGTCTGACCCGGTATGATCCGTCCTCCTGGATGAAATAACGATTAAGTATTTGAACCGGCACATCCTCCGCGATACTTTTTGGATACAAACCGAGACGAGCTATGCCGATAGCCGTTTCATCCAGGTCGGTGCCGAAAATCTGCACCTGGATGCTGATCTTGAGTTTGGCCAGACACTCCTGGCAAATCATGGCCAGAGAAAACGCTTCTTCGCCTGTGGAGCAACCAGGGACCCAAATTCTTAGAGGATTGCTTGGGTCCTTTTTTTTGCATAACTCCACAATAGCCTTATCTCTCACTGTGTCGAAAGCTTCTGGGTTGCGGAAGAAACTCGTGACACCTATCAACAAGTCTTTCTGGAGGTGTTTCGCCTCAGTTGGATATTGTTGCATGTAGCGGACATAGTCTGACGCGTCGCCAATTTTATTTATCGCCATGCGTCTCTCAACACGGCGCATTACCATGTTGGGCTTGAATACGGAAAAATCTTGTCCAGTTTGAGAACGAACCAAAAGAACCACTTTTTGAAGCTTATCAATTTCCGCAGCAGAATGTTTTGCGGAAATTAGAGGTACTTTCCTTGATGAAAATTGGAGATAGGAAATAAGCTCTTTGGGCATATCCTCCGGCGCAAGGACATAATCCGCCAGATTTGTCGCTATGGCGCTTTTGGGCATTCCGTCGTACTTTGAGGATTCAGGAGTCTGAACCATACCCATGCCGCCCTCGCCCTTTATCGCGCGTAACCCCATAGCGCCTTCGCTCCCGCTTCCGGAAAGGACTATGCAAATAGCTTTGTCTTTTCGGTCTTGAGCCAATGACCTGAAAAAGAAATCAATCGGTGTTTTCATAATGGGAGGAGCTGGAGTTTCAATCAAGTGAAGTTTGTCATGTAGGATCGCCACGTACTTGTTTGGGGGGATTACAAACACAGTGTTAGGTTTAATATCCATACCATCCTGAATTTCAACAACATTCATGGTGGTGTAACGCTGAACAAGTTCGGTGAGCATGCTCTTGTGGGTCGGGTCCAGGTGCTGAACCAGAACAATGGCGCAACCGCTGTCCACGGGCATTGCAGTGAAAAACTTGTTAAAGGCTTCCAGCCCACCGGCTGAGGCCCCTATGCCAACTATCGGAATATTTTCTTGACCATTGCTATTGGAAGCGTTGATCTCCTGGATCTCGTCTATAGGATCTTTTTCCTCAATGGCGCCGTCTGAGCGGACAACCTTAGGTTTAGATGCCGTAGGAAGAGTTTTCACGGCTTCTTTGATTGAGGCTTCCTTCCTTTTTGCCATGGCTCGTTCTCCTAAACGAAAATCAATCCCTGTCCAGGATATCTCGAACCGTCGTTAGCAGTAGATCAATATCATACGGCTTATGTATGACCGCCTTTGCTCCAGAGTCAATTGTCAGGCTAGTTTGTTGATTGTTAGAAGACACGCCCGTAGCTATTAGAACTTTTGCTTGTGGATCAATCTTTAAAAGTTCCTCAAGACACTTCTGTCCGCCCATCTTAGGCATCATGAGATCCAGAATGACCAATGATATCCGTGCGCCTTCCTGTTTGTACAAATCCAGGGCTTCTTTGCCATCACAGGCGGTCATAAGTTTGTAACCCGCCCGACTGAGAATCTGCTCGATCATGCCTCTTACAGACTCTTCATCATCTACGACCAAAATGGTCTCGGTTCTACCTTTGGGTCTGGTTGCCTTAGTTGTGGATTCCGAGACCGCTTCGTTTTTTGAGATCGCAGGGAGATAGATCTTGAATGTGGTCCCATGCCCCGGCTCACTTTCGCAGTCAATAGAGCCGTTGTGCTGCTTGACGATGCCGTACACTGTAGACAGCCCTAGACCGGTTCCTTTACTTTCTGCCTTAGTTGTGAAGAAAGGCTCGAAGATCCGAGTAAGTGTCTCCTTTTCGATGCCATGACCAGTGTCCGAGACCATAAGGAGGACATATGGACCGGGACTGACCCCAATATGCGCTCTGCAATATTCGTCATCCAGAACTACGTTTGCAGTTTCAATTGTGAGTTTACCCTCATCATGCATGGCGTCTTTCGCATTGACGGCAAGGTTCATAAGAACCTGATCCATCTGGGTCGTGTCAGCATTGATTCCGGCCAGGTCAGGAGCGAGTATCCGCTCAATCTCGATCATTTTGGGGATTATTCTGGCTAACATCCCGGTGAGCTGTTCAACTTGCTCATTGAGGTTGATCGGCTTCGGTTGGATCTCAGCTTTTCTGCTGAAAATCATTAGGCCCTTAACAAGCTCGGCTCCACTTTTTCCGGCCTGGTATATCTTCTTTATGTTGTCATGGTCGAATTCAGGCGCCTTTTTGCCCTGGAGAATGACTTCCGAGTATCCCAAAACTACCTGGAGAATGTTGTTGAAATCGTGAGCCATCCCACCGGCTAGGGTCCCAATAGCTTCCATTTTTTGGGCCTGGAGAAGTTGTCTGGAAAGTTCAAGGTGTTCGGTGACGTCCCGTTTAATTGCGACAAAATTAATAATTTTACCTGTAGAATCTTTAACAGGCGAGATAGTGGCGTCTACGTAATATAAAACCCCATCCTTCCTTTTATTGGTAAATCTACCAGTCCATACATTTCCGGCATTAATTGTATCCCATAGATCTTTAAAAAATGCCTGATCGTGTTCGTCACTATTGAAAATATTGCTCTTTGTTCCAAGGAGTTCAGTTTTGCTATATCCGGAAATACGTTCAAGAGAAGGATTAACATATTGAATTATTCCCTGAGTGTCAGTGATTAGAATTCCTTCCGCCGCTTGCTCTACTGCTGTCGATAGTCGGCGCTGAGCCTCTTCTCGTCGCTTGCGCTCGGTGATATCCAATATTGCAATTCGCGCTCCAGTAAAATTACCCTGTCGATCCTGTGCCGCCATGCCTTCTACTTGAACATACATTTGGGCGCCGCCTGAGTGTTTAACTAGTCTCATTTCCCAAGTATGTTTGAGTGGTGTCTCGAAAACCTCTCTGATCTTCAGATAAAGGAGGTCGGCGTCATCTTTCAGGACATAACGGGAGAAGGGCTGCCCGTAGAGAGATGCTTTAGCAACATCCAACAGACCGCTTGTTGTTAGATTGGCTTCCAGGATAAACCCTTGGTTGTCCAATGTAATGTAGGCCACAGGCGCAAAGTCATATAGGTCATGGTAACGATTTAGCGAGTCTCCAAGTTCTCGCTGGGTCCTGAGAAGTTCCTCGTTCTGCATTTTCAATTCTATCTGATGGACTTGGAGTTCGTGAACCAGTTCTTGGGTTTCTGCAGCGGATAGCCCAGATACGCCAGGATGAGTTATGGACGTTTCTGGTAAGGTGGCTTCCGCTCGCGATCGCAGGCCGGTCAATTCATCGACTGGTGGTTCCTGGGTCTTGTCTTGTCTTGTCTTGTCTTGTCTTGTCTTGTCTTGCACAAAGTGTTCCCTTCTGCGATGTTCAGAAGGTAAGAAAATGTAATATTCTATTATATCAAATATTTCTTAAATATAAACAATATAGTATGAACTGGAATAGCGCCCCCAATTTATGATTTCTCAAGAAAGGACAAATGATTAATTATCTATGATTTAGGTGGCGGAGAGAGAGGGATTCGAACCCCCGGTACCCTAACGGGTACAATTGATTTCGAGTCAACCCCCTTCAGCCTCTCGGGCATCTCTCCGCTGTTGTCTGAAAAAATCCCGCAGTAATTCGGCCGATTCTTTCTGCATAACCCCTGATTTAATCTCAATTTCGTGATTATATCTGGGGTCATGGGCGAGATCGAACAAGCTGCCAAATGCGCCGTATCTAATATCCCAAGCGCCAAAAACCACTCGTTCTACCCGCGCGTTCAAGAGGGCCCCTGCGCACATTACACAAGGTTCTAAAGTAACATAAACGGTAGAATCTTTCAATCTCCAATCACCCTGGGCTCTCGCCGCTTTTCGAAGGGCGACAATCTCGGCGTGCGCAGTAGGATCATGTTCCATTTCCACTTTATTAAAACCAGCGCCTATTATTGTCGCCTGTTTAACGATGACGGCCCCTACCGGGGTCTCGCCCAGACTCAAAGCTTTAACGGCTAAATCCAGGGCCATTCCCATGAAAAAAGTCTCGTCCCGACCTACATATCCAAGCAATACAATTCCTCGATTACTATTTTATGTTAATATTGCTCCTCGGGCCGCAGATGTAACACGATCAGCGTAACGCGCCAGATAACCTTCTCTAATTTTTTGTTCCGGTGGCTGCCACTGTTTGCGCCGTTTTCCAAACTCTTCATCCGAGATTTTCAAGTCAACTCTTTTGTTTGGGATGTCGATTTCAATCTCATCGCCACCCTGTATCAACGCAATTGGTCCTCCATGGGCAGCTTCCGGAGAAACGTGACCAATCGCTGCGCCTCTGGTGCCTCCGCTGAATCTCCCATCGGTTATCAAAGAAACCGATTTGTCAAGTCCCATCCCTGCCAACGCTGAGGTAGGATTTAGCATTTCCCGCATACCAGGTCCACCTTTAGGTCCTTCATATCTAATAACAACAATGTCTCCGGGCTTAATGTTTCCCGCGAGGATCTGATCAACCGCCGTTTCTTCAGAATCAAAAACCCTGGCTCTGCCGGTGTTTTGCAACATTTCCTCAGAAACCGCCGACTGTTTCACTACACTTCCTTCTGGAGCCAAGTTACCATAAAGTATAGCGATTCCACCTTTCACATGGTATGGACGTTCAAGAGACCTTATGACTTCAGGATCTCTAACCATCACCCCTTTTGTACTATCCTTCAAAAGAAAACCTGTTACTGTCAGCACATTAGGATTTACCAGCCCACCGTCGATAAGTTCTTTTAAAACAGCCTGAATGCCACCTGCTAAATGAAGATCTTCGAGATGGTGCGGACCGGCTGGCGAAAGAGAGCAAATGTGCGGTGTTTTTGAACTTATTTCATCAAATAGTTTTAAACTGATATTGAGTTTCGCTTCGTTACCAATCGCCGGAACATGTAAGACAGTGTTTGTAGAACAGCCAAGCGCCATATCTACAGCTATAGCGTTTCTGAAAGCTTCTTCCGTAGCGATATCTCTGGGCCTGATTTCCTTGGTGACCAGTTCCATGACTTTCATGCCAGCCGATTTAGCCAATCTGATTCTGGCCGCGTGAGTGGCAGGGATAGTTCCATTTCCAGGCAGGCCTAGACCGAGAGCTTCAGTAAGACAATTCATGGAATTTGCAGTAAACATTCCAGCGCAGGACCCACAACCCGGGCATGCTTCTTCTTCAAGTTCAGCTAACTCTTGATTGGACATCTTTTGAGCTGTTACCATGCCCACTGCTTCAAATACGGTGATTACATCGGCCTTTTTGCCTTGAAACTTCCCTGCCAGCATAGGCCCGCCGCTTATAACAATAGCCGGCAGGTTGAGTCTAAGCGCGGCCATTAACATCCCTGGGACAACTTTGTCGCAATTAGGAATTAATACCAGCCCATCAAAAGGATGAGCTTTCGCCATGATTTCAATAGAATCCGCTATCAGTTCCCGTGAAGCGAGAGAATATTTCATTCCCTCATGGCCCATGGCCAAACCATCGCAAACACCGATAGTCGGGAATTCCAGAGGGGTGCCCCCGGCGATTCTTACTCCTGTCTTTACCGCTTCCGCTATCCGGTCAAGATGAATGTGACCTGGTACAACTTCATTTGCAGAATTAACTACGCCAATTAGTGGTCTTTTAATTTCCTCGTCGGTGAGTCCCATCGCTTTAAGCAAAGCCCGGGAAGGCGCCCTAACGAGACCTTTTTTCATTAAATCGCTACGCACTTAGGCCTCCAAGTACTAAAACCATAGGTAAAATTAACTTTTTAAAAAATACCAATTTTGCCAGCACTCGTTTAGTCTCTCACTTTTTGAAGATCTTTTCCACTTTTGGGGCTTGTATCCTATCATATACAGGTAACTCTCCCATCAATGGCCGCGCGTACATTTTAAACTCGTCTGTTACATTATTGGCGCCATGAATAAAATTGTCAGGCATGCTTTTGGTTTCTTTCGCTACATCTTTAAGGGGTGTAAGGTTGTAACGCACGCCGTAGTCACCAACTCTTTCTATGGTGATTGAACCGTCAACTCTATGCCACGCGGCTATTTGAACAGCGCGCTCTCCTACCTCTCGAGCTTCATTTGCGTCGATTTGACTAACGCATCCAAGGAAAGACCTTTGCAAATAACCAAAAGTATCGGATCTAACCCTTTTTATATTTAGCCGCTTTTTGACGATTTCAGCTAAGGCGTCCCCCAATGATGTATTTCCAGAAAGTTGAACATTTCCGTGCGCGTCTTTTTCAACGTTATCAAGAAGATTCGCCACCACTGGTACACCAGAAGCGTCTATAATACCTTCTGACACAGCTATCACTACGCGTCCGAATTCTTTGTACGCCGCGTCTACGCTCCCTAGAAATTCATCCGAATCAAAAGGTCGTTCCGGCAAATAAATCAAATGGGGACCGTCATCATGATATTTCCTTGCAAAAACAGAAGCAGCGGTGAGAAAACCTGCGTGACGCCCCATGACCACGCCGATATAAACGCCTGGAAGCGAGCGATTATCCAGATTGACTCCCATAAAAGCCTGAGCGACAAATTTTGCGGCTGACCCATATCCTGGACAATGATCTGTAACCCGCAAGTCGTTATCAATAGTTTTGGGAATATGTGTAACCCTTAATTCGTAACCAGCTTCCTGAGCAAACTTGTTAACGATGCGGCACGTTTCTGCTGAATCATTTCCACCAATATAAAAAAAGTAATGAATTGTGTGCGCCTTACAAACGTCGAAAATTCTTTTACAGAATTCTTCATCCGGTTTTACTCTGGTGCTTCTTATACCTGCGCCTGGAGTTAAAGCGACCATTTCAAGATTGTGTTTCGTAGCTTCTGTCAAATTCACGAATTCTTCATTTACCAAACCTTCCACTCCACGAAACGCGCCGTAAAATTGTGTTATATTGGGGTATTGCCTGGCTTGGAGGACTGCCCCTACCAGCGACTGATTAATTACGGCCGTTGGGCCACCTCCCATAGCAATTATTGCTTTTCCTGTAAGTTTTTCCATTCTAATTTTCCTCCATTCATTGTTTATTCTATGATATTGGCGATATTCTGGATCTGAAGTTAAATGCGCCGGTTTAATCGACGACTTTTAAGCCACTATTAATATAGTTGATTGATTTAACATTACGAAAAAGATATTTTCTTGTCATGAAAAATTGTGACGTGGCTCAAAATTATCTAATAATTATTAAGGATATAGGCCTTCTTTCCCTAAAAACAATTTTCATTCGCGGCTAATTTAAAGACCATGCATTTTGTTTATACCCTAAAACTTGAAAAATTTGTTTTGTTGGTCTAAATTACGGATTGAGCCCATCTATTTTTCATTTTTGAAAAAATCGGGAGTCAAAAGCTATGTCAGACTTTGAGCCTATAGTAGTGGCCTTCTGCTGTCACTATTGCGCTTACGGCGCAGCGGATTTAGCAGGAAGCATGCGATTGGAATACCCTACAAACTTACGCATCATTCGGCTTCCATGCACTGGAAAAATTACCCCTGTTTTTCTCTTACGGGCATTTGAAAAAGGCGCCGATGGTGTTTATGTAGCTGGCTGCTTGGAAGGGGATTGTCATTTTATCCAGGGAAACCTTGTTGCAAAACCCAGGGTCAATTACACGAAAAAACTGATTCAGGAAGTTGGACTCGAGCCCGAAAGGCTGGAGATGTTCAACATGAGCGCAGCTATGGGGCCTCGTTTTGCTGAAGTTGCTCGTGAATTTGTGCAGAGGATAAAAGAACTGGGACCAAGTCCGTTGAACAAAAATTATCATATTCAAAGCGACGCCGCTTAACACAGCGCCTATTTTAGTTTCTGAACGTCCAATTGGAGGCACGAGATGGTTATAGGTGAAAGAAAACCCTTCGATGAAATCATGAAAATGTTGGAGGGTGTAAAAAAAATTGCCGTCATGGGTTGCGGCGGCTGCGTAACCGTATGTCTCACCGGGGGGCATGATGAGGTGCGGGTACTGTCGAGTCAGCTAAGAATGGCTCGTGACAAGGAAGGTAACCCTATTGAAATCATAGAAAAGACGCTTGAGCGGCAGTGTGATCCGGAATATGTCGAACAAGCTGAAGGTACAGCGTCTGAAGTTGAGGCGATTCTTTCAATGGCTTGCGGCGCAGGCGTCCAATTCATGGCCGAGAGATATAAAGACCTTCCGATTTATCCCGCTCTAAACACTACGTTTGTCGGCGGTTCAAAAAAGGAAGGCTATTATGTTGAAAGATGTCAAACCTGCGGTGAATGTAAATTGTATTTCACCGGAGGAATCTGTCCGATAGCGCGATGTTCCAAAAGTTTGTTAAATGGTCCTTGTGGTGGTTCAACCAATGGAAAATGTGAGATTGATCCAGATATAGATTGCGCATGGCAGCTTATTCTTGATCGACTTAAATCTCTCAACCAAATGGATCGTTACTCAAGTATGATGCCAATTAATGATTGGCGGACCAACAGAGATGGAGGTCCTCGAAAGATGATTAGGGAGGATTTTCAGCGATGAGTGATGAATTTAAATCAGGCAGCAAACTTGAGAAAGTTTTGAAATCAGGGCAGTTCGCCGTAACTGGAGAATGTGGGCCACCGAGAGGGGCCGACGCCGAAGTAATTCGCAAAAAATGCAGTCTTCTAAAGGATAAAGCTGACGCTTTTAATATAACTGATAATCAAACCGCTGTTGTTCGTATGTCTTCAATATCCTCGGCTGTGATAATGATGCAGCAGGGAATGGAACCAGTAATGCAGATGGTTTGTCGCGATCGTAACCGAATAGCCATTCAGAGTGATATCTTAGGTGGAGCCGCATTAGGCATTAAAAATATGTTGTGTCTTTCAGGAGACCATCAAAAGTTTGGAGATCATCCTCAAGCAAAGAACGTTTTCGATTTGGACTCAATTCAACTAATTAACACTGTAAAAATGATGCGTGACGAAGGTAAATTTCTCAGTGGTGAAGAAATTAAAGGCGCTCCAAAGCTATTTATAGGCGCTGCAGCCAATCCCTTCGCAGATCCATTTGAAATCAGGGCGCCCAGGCTTGCAAAGAAAGTAGCCGCCGGCGTTGATTTTGTGCAAACGCAGTGTATTTTCAATATTAAGAAATTTGAAGAGTGGATGAAACAAGTTGTGGATATGGGCTTGCATGAAAAAGTTTATATTCTTGGCGGCGTGACCCCGTTCAAAAGTTTCGGTATGGCTCGTTATATGGCAAATAACGTTCCAGGTATGGATGTCCCCGACGAACTTCTTCAAAGAATGAAAAATACACCTAAGGAAAAACAGGCTGAAGAAGGTATAACCATAGCAGTAGAAACTATTAAACAGCTACAGGCCACGAAGGGAATTTCAGGAGTTCATATAATGGCCATCGAATGGGAAGAAAAAGTTGGCGAAATAGCTGAAAAAGCTGGATTGCTTCCACGTCCCAATGTCTAAAAATTAACACCTTACGACCTTGATAAAAAAGCAGGAAACCTGAAGTCGGTTTACCTGCTTTTCATTTTCCTAGTCAATTTGATTTAATAATCCAGATTCATAACATTAAGAGCATTTTTTTCAATGAACTCTCTTCTGGGTTCAACCTGATCACCCATAAGTGTAGAAAATATCTCATTGGCCTTAACGGCGTCATCTACTGTTACCTGGAGAATTTTCCTGTTTTCAGGGTTCATGGTAGTATCCCATAGTTGATCGGCGTTCATTTCGCCTAGACCTTTGTATCTTTGAATCGTTAACTTTTTACGGCCTAATTCTATGCTTGTCGAGACTAGCATGGACAGGGTGGGTATTTCGATTTTGTTTTCATCATTTTCAAATAAAAATGGTGGTTCACCTATTGTATTAATTTTTGCCGCTATTGTTGAAACTTCTAGAAACGATGGTGATTCAGTTAATTCAAAATCAGCTAGTGTATTACGATCTATCCCGTTTCTTTTCGATTTTACGTTTATGCAGTACTTGGACTCTTCTTCATCTTTATCAATTTTAATGTCACTGATTGAGATTTCCTTATCCATGGATTTAGCTCTTTTGATCATTCCATCAACCAAAGACTGACACTGTTCATAGTTAGAAAGGGTTTCTTGGGTTAACCCCTCCATTACAAGAGCCTTTAATATGATAGGATCCATATTTTTACGATCGAATAAACCGAAAATCTTTTCCATTCGCAAGATATTTTTTATGAAATTTATAAGTAATGGTCCTTCAATGTAAGTTCCATCTTTTAGCCTAAGTTTTATATTTTCTAATCCATTATTCAGAACAATATCCTCAAGCGATGTTTCATCTTTTACATATAGTTGTGATTTAGCCTTTTTGATTTTGAAAAGTGGAGGCTGAGCAAAATATAGATATCCCCTTGCTATTATTTCAGGAACGCAACGAAAAAAGAACGTTAACAAAAGCGTTCTTATGTGTGATCCATCTACATCCGCGTCGGTCATGATTATGATTTTGTGATATCTTATCTTGGAAATATTGAAATCATCATCGATACCTGTTCCAAGAGCTGTTACAAGAACACGTATTTCAGCGCTTTGAATTATTTTGTCAAATCTTGCCTTTTCTACATTTAGTATTTTGCCTTTCAATGGAAGAATTGCCTGACTTCTGCGATCCCGTCCCTGTTTAGCGGATCCACCGGCTGATTCTCCCTCAACTATGAACAGTTCGGATAAGGCTGGATCTTTTTCCTGACAGTCTGCCAATTTACCTGGGAGAGTTGATGATTCCAGAACACTTTTTCGTCTAGTCAATTCCCTGGCTTTACGCGCTGCCTCTCTAGCTCGTCCAGCATCAACCGCTTTTTGAATTATCCATTTTCCCGTTTGAGGATTTTCCTCTAGATATTCAGACAACTTCTCATTTATAAGTTGTTCAACTATTCCTTTTATATCCATATTTCCTAATTTGGATTTTGTCTGACTATCAAATTGAGGATTTGATATCCGCACACTCAAAACAGCAGTTAGCCCTTCACGTAGGTCATCTCCTGTAATATTTGTCTGAGATTTACCGTTTTTTAATAAATTTTTAGAACTTGCATATTGATTTATAGTCCTTGTCAGCGCAGCTCTAAAACCAGAAAGATGAGTCCCGCCTTCAAATGTATTGATATTATTGCAATAGGAAAAAATATTTTCCGTATAGCCATCGTTGTATTGAATGGCGCATTCGACCCCATTATTATCGCGATCTCCATTAATATAGATCGGTTTTCCATCCATGGTTTTTTTGGCTCTATTAAGGTGTTCAACAAAAGAAACAATTCCACCTTCAAATTCGAATATCACAGGTTCCTTTTGAGACCGTTCGTCTTCAAAATTTATCCGAAGTCCTTTATTTAAAAAAGCAAGCTCTCTAAGCCTAGATGCAACAATTTCATAATTAAATTCGGCGCTTCCAAATATTTCCTGATCAGGTTTGAATGTAATTTTTGTGCCATTTCTCTTGGTGGCGCCAACTTTTTCAAGTTCTGTATGTTTTTTGCCTCGTTTGTAGATCTGTCTAAAAACCTGGCCCCCTCGCTTGATTTCAAGTTTCAGAGTTTCAGATAATGCATTAACTACAGATACTCCAACCCCGTGAAGACCTCCTGATACTTTGTATGTATCACTGTCAAACTTTCCTCCGGCGTGCAAAATAGTCATCACTACTTCAGCCGCCGGGATTCCTTCGCTGGGATGCAGTTCAGTAGGTATTCCTCTGCCGTCATCTTCTATTGTAACAGATGAATCAAGATGAATTGTAACAGATATATTTTTACAGAAACCGGCAAGAGCTTCATCTACAGAGTTGTCAACCACTTCCCACACAAGTTGATGAAGTCCCTCAGACCCAA